>NZ_CP045429.1:0-337500 GCF_005886805.2 Pseudoalteromonas rubra | reverse complement strand
ATGGTTGCAGTAACTCCCTCAGACAGAAGCGCTTCACGTACACGTTCCCCCTCATAAGTGTATTTCCATTTCTTATCTACAATAGCAACTAAGTTAAGCTCTTCCTCTTGAGCGTCGATAATTTCCTCAAGCGGAACAACCTCAGCATTTACTTCGGCTTCAAGCTTGCTTTTAATCGTTGCAAAGATCTCTGCTTTTATCGAGGGATTAGTGTCATACTTTTTGACAAAGTTATTGAATATCGTAGTGCCGTAATGAGTATGAGTAAACTGATCCTGAACCTGGACAAGTACAGCAACCTTAGGGTTATTCACCGGTTGAAAGTTCTCTACGGGAGGAATAAAAGTGCTTACACAGCCGCTTAAGAACAAAATTACGATAGGGGAGAATAAGAGCTTTATTACAGACTTCATATTTTACTTCTTATGGGTTAAATCTATTTCATTAAATTTATTATTGAAATTCTAGTGGGGTAGATGCAGCTAGCACAGATGTTACCTGATAGGTAGTGACGTCTCTCACGTAAAGGAAATAGGCCAGTTTAACGGAACACCCTGCTCACCTGCATTGCCTTGTGGAAGACGTGCCTTCAAATGACAACTTTCACTCAGACATTAAAAAAGACCACCGAAGTGACCTTTTTTACAATGCTTATTTGCATTAACTAAAGTCGATATTACTCAACGATAGTTGCAACTAGCACCTACATCCCCCTGTAGAGAGCGTCACCTATCGTGCAAAGGGCTAATGACACAGTGCTTGCACTGGCATTTCCTTTGCGCAAGGTGAAATGAGCCAGTTTAACTGAACGCCCCACTTTTCTCATATTTCAGGCATTAAAAAAGGCCGCCTAAGCGACCTTTTTCAAAGTGTTACTGCAATCTGTAGATTATTCTACGATTGTAGCTACAACACCAGCACCAACTGTACGGCCACCTTCACGGATCGCGAAACGTAGACCTTCGTCCATCGCGATTGGAACGATTAGCTCAACAGTCATCTTGATGTTGTCACCAGGCATTACCATTTCTACGCCTTCTGGAAGCTCAACGTTACCAGTTACGTCAGTTGTACGGAAGTAGAACTGTGGACGGTAGCCTTTGAAGAATGGAGTATGACGGCCACCTTCATCTTTAGACAGTACGTATACTTCTGAAGTGAACTTAGTGTGTGGGTTGATTGAACCAGGCTTACAAAGAACCTGACCACGCTCAACTTCATCACGCTTAGTACCACGTAGAAGGGCACCGATGTTCTCACCTGCACGACCTTCGTCAAGCAGCTTACGGAACATTTCAACACCTGTACAAGTTGTCTTCGTAGTTTCTTTGATACCTACGATTTCAACTTCGTCGTTCACGTTGATGATACCAGCTTCAACACGGCCAGTTACAACAGTACCACGACCCTGGATTGAGAATACGTCTTCGATAGGCATGATGAACGGCTTATCGATGTCACGCTCTGGCTCTGGGATGTAAGAATCTAGTGCTTCTGCAAGCTCAACGATCTTGTCTTCCCACTCTTTCTCGCCTTCTAGCGCTTTAAGAGCTGAACCCTGGATTAGAGGCAGGTCATCACCTGGGAAGTCGTACTCAGAAAGAAGTTCACGAACTTCCATCTCTACTAGCTCTAGAAGCTCTTCGTCGTCAACCATGTCACATTTGTTCATGAATACGATGATGTAAGGTACACCAACCTGACGAGAAAGTAGGATGTGCTCACGAGTTTGAGGCATAGGACCGTCAGTTGCAGCAACTACCAGGATCGCGCCGTCCATCTGAGCAGCACCAGTGATCATGTTTTTAACGTAGTCAGCGTGTCCAGGACAGTCAACGTGCGCGTAGTGGCGAGTTGGAGTGTCATACTCAACGTGTGAAGTTGAGATTGTGATACCACGCTCACGCTCTTCTGGAGCGTTATCGATTGATGCGAAGTCTTTCGCTTCACCACCGTATACTTTTGCAAGTACGTTAGTGATTGCTGCAGTTAGGGTAGTTTTACCGTGGTCAACGTGGCCGATAGTACCAACGTTAACGTGCGGTTTCGAACGTTCAAACTTTTCTTTTGCCATTTTAAAAATTCCTATAAAGAAATTAAAGTCCAGCCCTAAGACCGGACCGAACTAAAATTACTTAACAGCGCGAGCTGCAATAATTGCGTCAGCAACGTTTTTCGCCGCTTCTGCGTACTTGGAAAATTCCATTGAGTACGAAGCTCGACCTTGTGTTGCAGAACGAAGATCAGTTGCATAACCAAACATTTCAGACAGCGGGACCTGAGCATTAACTTGCTTCAGACCACCAAATGAGTCGTCCATACCTTCGATTATGCCTCGACGACGGTTCAGGTCGCCAACGACATCACCCATGTTTGCTTCAGGGGTGGTGACTTCTACCTTCATAACGGGTTCAAGAATCACTGGCTGCGCATCAAGCGCGCCCTTCTTAAAGCCCATTGCGCCGGCAATCTTAAACGCCATCTCGTTTGAGTCAACATCATGGAATGAGCCATCAAACAAGGTAGCTTTCACACCCAGCATAGGATAACCAGCAAGAACACCTTGCTTCATCTGTTCCTGGATGCCTTTGTCAACCGCAGGAATGTATTCCTTAGGTACTGCACCACCTACGATTTCATTAACGAATTCGTAAATCGGTGCGTCTTCATCAGCAACTTCCATAGGTTCGAGCTTCAACCAAACGTGACCATATTGGCCGCGTCCGCCTGATTGACGTACGAATTTACCTTCGGCTTCAACCGAACCGCGGATCGTTTCACGATAAGCAACTTGAGGCTTACCTACGTTACATTCAACACTGAATTCACGCTTCATACGATCTACGATGATATCCAGGTGGAGTTCACCCATACCTGAAATAATGGTTTGGCCTGATTCTTCGTCGGTTTCAACTCTGAAAGACGGGTCTTCCGCAGCCAGCTTACCTAGCGCGATACCCATTTTTTCTTGGTCAGCAACGGTCTTAGGCTCTACTGCAACCGAAATCACAGGCTCTGGAAATTCCATACGCTCTAACGTGATAACAGCATCATGAGCACAAAGCGTGTCACCTGTGGTGACGTCCTTCATACCAATTGCAGCGGCAATGTCCCCGGCGCGAACTTCTTTGATCTCTTCACGCGAGTTAGAGTGCATCTGAACGATACGTCCAAAGCGCTCTTTTTTGCCTTTAACTGGGTTATAAACCGAGTCACCCTGACCTACTGTGCCGGAATAAACTCGGAAGAAGGTAAGCGTACCAACAAATGGGTCGGTGGCGATTTTAAACGCCAGAGCAGAAAACGGCGCATCATCGTCCGCAGGACGCGTTGCTTCGCTTTCATCGTCCAGGATACCCTGGATCTCTTTAACCTCTGTTGGAGACGGCATGTATTCAATCACGGCATCAAGCACAGCCTGAACACCTTTGTTCTTGAATGCACTACCACAGCTCATTGGCACAATTTCATTGTTCAATGTACGCTGACGGATCGCGGCCTTAATTTCGGCCTCGCTCAGTTCACCTTCTTCAAGATATTTGTCCATTAGCTCTTCAGATGCTTCTGCGGCAGATTCGAGTAGCTCTGCGCGCCACTCTTCTGCCAGCTCCTGAAGCTCTGCCGGGATCTCTTCATAGTTGAAAGTCATCCCCTGGTCTTCAGCATTCCAGTTGATGGCTTTCATCTTGATGAGATCGATAACACCTTTAAATTCATCTTCAGCACCGATTGGTAACTGAATTGGCACAGGTGCAGCGCCAAGACGCTTTTTCACCTGATCCACAACGGCCAGAAAGTCTGCACCGGTACGGTCCATTTTGTTGACGAAAATCATGCGAGGTACTTCGTACTTGTTCGCCTGACGCCAAACGGTTTCCGTTTGTGGTTGTACACCTGATGAAGCACATAATACGACTACAGCGCCATCTAGTACACGTAATGAACGTTCTACTTCGATGGTGAAGTCTACGTGTCCGGGAGTATCGATGATGTTTATACGATGCTCATCAAACTGAGCATCCATCCCTTTCCAGAAACACGTGGTCGCAGCAGAAGTGATGGTAATACCACGCTCCTGCTCCTGCTCCATCCAGTCCATAGTTGCGGCACCATCATGCACCTCACCAATTTTGTGAGACAGGCCCGTGTAATAAAGTACACGTTCCGTGGTGGTGGTTTTCCCCGCATCTACGTGAGCACAAATACCGATATTACGGTAACGCTCAATAGGAGTTGTACGTGCCATATTATCCTCTTAAAGGTCTTGGGCAGATTACCAACGGTAGTGAGCGAATGCTTTGTTCGCTTCAGCCATACGGTGAACGTCTTCACGTTTCTTAACCGCAGTGCCTTTGTTGTCAGCAGCGTCGATCATCTCTTGAGCCAGACGAAGGCCCATTGACTTCTCGCCACGCTTACGTGCAGCTTCAACCAACCAACGCATACCTAGTGCGTTGCGACGAACTGGACGTACTTCAACTGGTACCTGGTACGTAGAACCACCAACACGGCGAGATTTAACCTCAACCTGTGGACGTACGTTCTCAAGTGCAGACTCGAAGATTTCTAGGTGCGACTTGCCTGATTTTTCAGCAGCCACGTCTAGCGCACCATATACGATTTTTTCAGCAGTAGACTTCTTACCGTCAAGCATTACTACGTTAACGAATTTAGCAAGAAGCTCTGATCCGAACTTCGGATCTGGAAGAATTTTACGTTGACCTATTACGCGTCTTCTAGGCATTTTCTTTCTCCGGTATCTTCAGGTTCGTCTTACTACGACGAATTCCCAAAACAAAATATATAAATTAAAACTTAAGTGCTTGGCCTTACTAACGGAGAACCATTAGCCCTTAGGACGTTTTGCACCGTACTTAGAACGACCTTGTTTACGGTCATTTACACCAGCACAGTCCAGCGCGCCACGTACTGTGTGGAAACGCACACCTGGTAAGTCTTTAACACGACCACCACGGATTAGGATAACACTGTGCTCTTGCAAGTTGTGGCCTTCACCACCAATGTAAGATGTTACTTCGAAGCCGTTCGTTAGACGAACACGCGCTACTTTACGTAGTGCAGAGTTTGGCTTCTTAGGTGTAGTTGTATATACACGAGTACATACACCACGCTTTTGAGGACAAGCTTTAAGAGCAGCTGAGTTGCTCTTAGTAACCTTGCTGCGACGTGGCTTACGTACTAGCTGGTTAATAGTTGCCATTAAATAGCTCCTGAATTAATAAAAATTACTACTGAAAAAATCAAATTTCGCCAATTTAAGCGTTCTGTTATTCGAACGAATAAATGGGTGGCGGAATTTTAATGAGCAAAGTTTAACCTGTCAACCAAAACAACTAAAAAGGCAGCGTTAAAGCTGCCTTTTTATTGCAATTGACGTGTTTTTCGTCAATTTTAGTCTTGGCCACCAAGCAAGTCTGCATTTAGTGCGTCTGTCAGTGCCTGAGATGCTTCTTCAGCACTTACAGTTTGCTCTTCAACTGCAGCTTCATTTTGCTTACGACGGTTGATGCGATCTAAGTGGTAAGAGAAACCGGTACCCGCTGGGATCAGACGACCCACGATAACGTTTTCTTTCAGACCACGAAGCTCATCACTCTTACCATTTACTGCGGCTTCAGTCAGGACACGTGTCGTCTCCTGGAACGAGGCTGCAGAGATGAAAGACTCTGTTGCCAGTGAGGCTTTAGTAATACCCATCAGCTGAATTTCGAACTTCGCTGGGATCTTACCTTGTTTCTCTAGCTCACGGTTTGCGATGTTAACGCGCGCCACTTCGGCTTGTTCGCCTGCCAGGAACTCACTGTCACCACCATCAAGGATGATACATTTACGCAGCATCTGACGGATAATGGTTTCGATGTGCTTGTCGTTAATCTTTACACCCTGTAGACGATATACTTCTTGTACTTCGTTTACGATGTAATTAGATACGTCAGTCACACCACGCAGACGTAAGATGTCGTGCGGAGATTCAGGACCATCGGCGATAACTTCACCTTTAGATACCTGCTCACCCTCGAACACGTTCAGCTGACGCCATTTCGGGATCATTTCTTCGTATGCATCACCCTCTTCCGGTGTAATCACCAGGCGCTTCTTACCTTTGGTTTCTTTACCAAAGCTAACGGTACCTGTGATTTCTGCCAGGATTGCTGGATCTTTCGGCTTACGCGCTTCAAACAAGTCAGCAACTCGAGGTAGACCACCCGTGATATCACGAGTCTTCGAACCTTCCTGCGGAATACGTGCCAGAACGTCACCCGGCTGTGCCGTTGCACCATCTGTGATTTCGATGGTAGTGAACGAAGGCAGACGAATTTCCTGCAGACCACGCTCTTCATTTTCAATGATCAGCTTAGGCTCTTTTGCATTCACCTTAGCAAGGTCTTTAACAACCACACGCGTCAGACCAGTTAGCTCGTCTGTTTGTGCTTCAGTGTTAGAATCGTCGATGTCGCTGAACGATACTTTAGACTCGTGCTCGATGATGATTGGGTGACTATGCGGGTCCCAGGTCGCGACAATGTCGTTACCTTTAACTTCTGCACCGTCACTCACTGACAATACGGCACCGTAAGGCACTTTATAGCGCTCTTTCTCACGGCCTTGCTCGTCAATAACCGTAATTTCGGTTGAACGTGAGGTGATCACGATCTTGCCGTCGGTATTGATTACGAACTTCGCATTGTGCAGCTTCATGCTACCGTTGTTCTTAACCTGAACGCTGTTTTCTGCAGACGCTCGAGATGCCGCACCACCGATGTGGAAGGTACGCATCGTAAGCTGTGTGCCCGGCTCACCGATTGACTGTGCCGCGATAACACCAACAGACTCACCCGCGTTGATGATGTGGCCACGAGCAAGGTCACGACCGTAACACTTAGCACATACACCAAAGTCGTTTTCACAGGTGATAACTGAACGTACTTTTACTTCGTCCACTGAGTGCTCTTCTAACAGGTCACACAGCTTCTCATCAAGCATCACGTTACGTTCAACCAGCACTTCGTCAGTGCCTGGGATAACCACGTCTTCTGCAACAACACGACCCAATACACGCTCACGCAATGGCTCTACAACGTCACCACCTTCAATCAGCGGCTTCATCACTGTACCTTCAAGGGTACCACAATCTGATTCGTTGATGACCAAATCTTGTGCAACGTCTACCAGACGACGAGTCAGGTAACCCGAGTTCGCTGTCTTAAGTGCGGTATCCGCAAGACCTTTACGCGCACCGTGCGTCGAGATGAAGTACTGTAGTACGTTCAGACCTTCACGGAAGTTTGCTGTAATAGGTGTTTCGATGATTGAACCATCCGGACGAGCCATCAGACCACGCATACCGGCTAGCTGACGGATCTGAGCAGCACTACCACGTGCGCCCGAGTCGGCCATCATAAACACTGAGTTGAAAGAGTCTTGCTCTTCTTCTTCACCCTGCGCATTCACAACCGTGTCTTTCGACAAGTTCGCCATCATCTCGCGTGATAAGTTTTCATTAACACGTGACCAGATATCGATAACTTTGTTGTATTTCTCACCCGCAGTTACAAGACCAGACTGGAATTGCTGGTTGATTTCTGTAACTTCAGCTTCTGCCGCTTCGATGATGCCTGTTTTAGTTGGTGGGATTTCCATATCGTTGATACCGATAGAAACACCCGACTTCATCGCATAGTGGAAACCGGTGTACATCACTTGGTCCGCGAAGATAACGGTATCTTTCAGACCCAGACGACGATAACACTCGTTCAACAGACCAGAGATTTGCTTTTTACCTAGCGCACGGTTGATTAGTTCAAACGGCAGGCCAGTCGGCATAATCAAAGACAGGATCGCACGACCTACCGTGGTTTCAACCACTTCAGTCACGTCTTTACGTTCACCTGTTTCGCCATCAATATGTACTTCTGCGATACGTACTTTTACGCGTGCGTGTAGTTCTGCAGCGCCAGTACGGTATGCTTTTTCAGCTTCTTTCGCATCTTTAAAGGCAATACCTTCACCTTTTGCATTGATACGATCACGCGTCATGTAGTACAGACCCAATACAACGTCCTGTGAAGGTACGATGATTGGCTCACCATTCGCAGGAGACAGAATGTTATTGGTCGACATCATTAACGCACGCGCTTCAAGCTGTGCTTCCAGCGTCAACGGTACGTGTACCGCCATTTGGTCACCATCGAAGTCAGCGTTATACGCCGCACACACTAGTGGGTGCAGGTGGATTGCTTTACCTTCGATTAGTACTGGTTCAAACGCCTGGATACCAAGTCTGTGAAGTGTTGGTGCACGGTTCAGTAGAACCGGGTGTTCACGGATCACTTCGTCAAGTACGTCCCAAACCTCTGGTACTTCGCGCTCTACCATCTTCTTCGCAGCTTTAATGGTAGTCGCCATGCCGCGGCGCTCCAGTTTGCCGTAGATGAATGGCTTGAATAGCTCAAGTGCCATCTTCTTAGGCAGACCACACTGATGTAGTTTCAGTGTAGGACCAACTGTGATTACAGAACGGCCAGAGTAGTCTACACGCTTACCTAATAGGTTTTGACGGAAACGACCTTGCTTACCTTTGATCATGTCTGCAAGCGACTTCAGAGGACGCTTGTTAGAACCTGTGATCGCACGACCACGACGACCGTTATCCAGTAGTGCATCCACCGCTTCTTGCAACATACGCTTTTCGTTACGTACGATGATATCCGGAGCAGCGAGATCAAGTAGACGCTTAAGACGGTTGTTACGGTTGATAACACGACGGTATAAGTCGTTTAGATCAGACGTCGCAAAACGACCACCATCCAGTGGTACAAGTGGACGTAGATCAGGTGGCAGAACTGGTAATACGCTCATTACCATCCACTCAGGGTTATTACCTGACTGGTGGAATGCTTCCATCAACTTAAGACGCTTAGTAATTTTCTTACGCTTAGTTTCAGAGTTGATGGTTGGCAGCTCTTCACGCATTTCAGCGATTAGCTGACCCAGGTCCAAATCACGTAGCAAATCAAGTACCGCTTCGGCACCCATCTTCGCTTCGAATTCATCACCGTGCTCTTCCAGTGCATCCAGGTACTCTTCTTCACCTAATAGCTGACCACGCTCAAGCGTTGTCATGCCAGGTTCAGTTACTACGAATGATTCGAAGTAAAGTACACGCTCGATATCACGAAGCGTCATGTCCAGCATCAGGCCGATACGAGACGGCAATGATTTAAGGAACCAAATGTGTGCAACTGGGCTAGCCAGCTCAATGTGACCCATGCGGTCACGGCGTACTTTAGTCAGTGTAACTTCAACGCCACACTTCTCACAGATCACACCACGGTGCTTTAAGCGCTTGTACTTACCACACAAACACTCATAATCTTTTACTGGGCCGAAGATACGGGCACAGAATAAGCCGTCACGCTCAGGCTTGAAAGTACGGTAGTTAATTGTCTCAGGTTTCTTTACCTCACCGTAAGACCATGAACGCACCATGTCCGGCGAAGCAAGACCAATACGAATTGCATCGAATTCTTCGGTCTTATTTTGTTGCTTCAGAAACTTAAGTAAGTCTTTCACCTTAGCTCTCCTGTCGGAGTTAATCTTGAGGGCAAGCCTGGGCTCGCCCCTTCATTCTTTTCAGTCCGGTCTGGGCCGCTTGGCGGCCCGGCGGATCAACTTTCTTCCAATTCGATGTTGATACCCAGCGAGCGGATCTCTTTCAACAATACGTTGAACGATTCCGGCATGCCCGGTTCCATCTTATGGTTGCCGTCTACGATGTTCTTATACATCTTAGTACGACCGTTTACGTCATCCGACTTAACTGTCAACATTTCCTGTAGCGTGTAGGCAGCACCGTATGCTTCAAGTGCCCATACCTCCATCTCACCGAAACGCTGACCACCGAACTGTGCCTTACCACCCAGCGGCTGCTGAGTAACCAGGCTGTAAGAACCGGTAGAACGTGCGTGCATCTTGTCATCAACAAGGTGGTTCAGTTTCAGCATGTACATGTAGCCAACTGTTACCTGACGCTCAAATGCATCACCAGTACGACCATCATATAGCGTTACCTGACCACTTCTTGGATAACCACCCAGCTCTAGCATGTCTTTGATTTCAGCTTCGCGTGCACCGTCAAATGCTGGCGTTGCGATTGGCAGACCACCTTTCAGGTTATGTGCCAGACGACGGATCTCATCATCAGAGAAGTTAGCAATATCAACTTTCTGACGGCAATCACCGATTTCGTAGGCTTTCTTGATGAAATCGCGCATTTCGTGGAGTTCACGCTGCTCTTTCATCATGTCTTCAATGCGCTCACCAATACCGCGTGCAGCAAGACCCATGTGAGTTTCAAGGATCTGACCGATGTTCATCCGCGATGGTACACCCAGTGGGTTCAGAACGATGTCTACCGTACGACCTTTTTCATCGTAAGGCATGTCTTCAACAGGCACGATAGTAGAGATAACACCCTTGTTACCGTGACGACCCGCCATCTTATCACCCGGTTGGATGCGACGCTTAACTGCCAGGTAAACCTTAACGATCTTAAGCACGCCCGGCGCCAGATCATCACCTTGGGTGATCTTGCGACGTTTGTTTTCAAACTTCTTATCGTATTCCGCTTTCAGCTCGTCATACTGCGCAGCCAGTTGCTCTAGTTCAGCTTGCTGCTCTTCGTCAGCCAGGCTTTGCGTCAGTAGCTTTTCAGCGTTCAGGTCTGCGATCTTATCTTCGCTCAGACCAGCACGTACCAGCAGGTCACGCGCACGAGTCAGAATACCACCTTCAAGGATACGGAATTCTTCGTTGAAGTCTTTCTTCGCTTCGCGAAGCTGCATGTCTTCAACTTCCAGTGCACGCTTGTCTTTCTCTACACCGTCACGGGTAAAGACCTGAACGTCGATAACCGTACCAGATACAGAGTTAGGTACACGTAGCGAGCTGTCTTTCACATCAGACGCTTTTTCACCGAAGATAGCACGTAGTAGCTTTTCTTCAGGCGTCAGCTGCGTTTCACCTTTCGGCGTTACTTTACCAACCAGGATATCGCCGCCTTTTACTTCAGCACCGATGTATACAACACCTGATTCGTCCAGCTTGCCTAACGCAGACTCACCCACGTTCGGGATATCCGCTGTGATCTCTTCTGGACCAAGCTTAGTATCACGAGCAATACACTGGAGTTCCTGGATGTGGATCGTAGTTAGGCGATCTTCCTGAACTACACGCTCTGAAAGTAGGATTGAATCCTCGAAGTTGTAACCATTCCACGGCATGAATGCCACGCGCAGGTTTTGACCAAGAGCCAGGTCGCCCAGGTCTGTCGAAGGACCATCCGCTAGAACGTCACCACGTACAACTGGCTCACCAACCATACAAGTTGGTTTTTGGTTGATACAGGTGTTCTGGTTAGAACGGGTGTATTTTGTCAGGTTGTAGATGTCGATACCCGCTTCACCAGGTACGCGCTCTTCTTCGTTCACGTTAACAACGATACGGCTTGCATCTGCATACTTCACCACACCGCCACGCTTAGCAACAATGGTTACACCAGAGTCTTTTGCCAGCGTACGTTCAATACCAGTACCTACCAGCGGCTTGTCTGCGCGCAGTGTTGGTACAGCCTGACGTTGCATGTTCGATCCCATCAATGCACGGTTCGCATCATCGTGTTCAAGGAATGGGATAAGTGCCGCAGCCACAGAGATAACCTGCTGTGGTGATACATCCATATACTGGATGCTGTCGCTTGGCATAAAGGTTGATTCACCTTTATAACGACATGGGATCAGTTCTTCTGCAAACTGGTTTTCTTCAGTCAGGTTAGTGTTCGCCTGTGCGATAACGAACTGACCTTCTTCAATTGCAGACAGGTAATCAACGTCATCCGTTACGACACCGTCAACCACTTTACGATATGGGGTTTCAAGGAAACCATAATCGTTGGTACGTGCGTACGTAGACAATGAGTTGATCAGACCGATGTTTGGACCTTCAGGCGTTTCGATTGGACAAACACGACCATAGTGCGTTACGTGTACGTCTCGCACCTCGAAGCCAGCACGTTCACGTGTCAGACCACCCGGACCAAGTGCAGAAATACGACGCTTGTGCGTTACTTCTGACAGCGGGTTGTTCTGGTCCATGAACTGAGATAGCTGTGAAGAACCAAAGAATTCTTTAACGGCAGCAGAAATTGGCTTAGCGTTGATCAGATCCTGAGGCATTACATTATCCAGATCACCCAAGCTCAGACGCTCACGTACAGCACGCTCAACACGCACTAAACCAACGCGGAACTGGTTTTCTGCCATTTCACCTACAGAACGGATACGACGGTTACCTAAGTGGTCGATATCGTCCACATCACCTTTACCGTTACGGATGTCGATCAACACCTTCATTACGCTAACAATGTCTTCTTTGCTCAGCGTGCCAGGACCTGTGTCAGTATCATAACCAACACGGCTGTTGAACTTCATACGACCAACCGTTGACAAGTCATAACGCTCGTCAGAGAAGAACAGATTGTCGAATAAGGCTTCTGCTGCTTCTTTTGTTGGTGGCTCACCCGGGCGCATCATGCGGTAGATTTCTACCAGTGCTTCCAGACGGTTTGCCGTGCTATCGATACGAACGGTTTCTGACATGTAAGCACCGCTGTCTACATCATTGATGTACAGGGTGTCGATTTTTGTGTGACCAGCTTTAACCAGCTCGGCCATCAACTCCAGAGATAGCTCAGCATTTGCTTCAGCAATGATCTCGCCAGTTGATTCATCGATGTAGTTTCTCGCAACCACACGACCAATGATGTACTCATGCGGTACTTCTAACTGGTCAATGCCCTTTTTCTCGATTGTTTTTATATGACGGGCTGTGATACGGCGACCCTGCTCAACCAGGACTTCACCGTCTGCATCTTTGATATCAAAAGCAGCGGTTTCACCACGTAGTCGAGATGGTACCAATTCCATCATCACTTTGCCGTTAGTCACTTCGAACGCAGTCGTTTCGAAGAACATGCCAAGAATTTCTTCTGTTGAGAATTCAAGGGCACGCAGAATGATTGACGCAGGCAATTTACGACGACGGTCGATACGTACAAACAGGTTATCTTTTACATCGAATTCAAAGTCTAACCACGAACCACGGTAAGGGATCACGCGTGCGTTATATAGTACTTTACCCGACGAGTGTGATTTACCACGGTCGTTATCAAAGAATACACCAGGTGAACGGTGTAGCTGAGAAACGATAACACGTTCAGTACCATTGATAACAAAAGTACCTGTGTCAGTCATGAGCGGGATTTCGCCCATGTAAACTTCTTGCTCTTTAATGTCTTTGACTGTGCCTGGTGCTTCTTTGTCCATTAGCACAAGACGAAGTTTTACGCGAAGTGGAGCAGAAAAAGTCACACCGCGAATTTGACATTCTTTTACATCGAATACTGGCTCTCCAATACGGTAGCTAACGTATTGAAGCTCAGAATTGCCCGAGTAGCTTTTGATCGGGAACACAGAACGGAATGCCGCTTCCAGTCCGGTATCACCATCCGCGTCCGGTGTAATGAACTTTTTGAACGATTCCAACTGCGTTTGCAAAAGGAAAGGTATGTCCAAAACTTGTGGACGTTTACCAAAATCCTTACGGATACGTTTCTTTTCAGAATAAGAGTAAGCCATGGGGTTCCTCAGCTTGCTGATCTTTGACCCAACCTGTTCATGGAGAACAGACTTCATTGGCATCTAAGCCATGATAACAACATCTAATTGTCGTCCTATGAGTCACTCACTTTCAAAATACTTCTAACAGATTGAAAAATAAGAAAAACATAGGAATTTATTGCGCAACAGGAAAGCGTCGCTCTATAGCGCAAAAGGGCCGGTGATTAAATAATCACCAGCCCTTGCCTGATTGCTCAGGCAGCGAACCTAGCAAATGCCAGATTACTTGATCTCAACTTCAGCACCAGCTTCTTCAAGATCTTTCTTAAGTGCTTCAGCTTCTTCTTTAGAAACAGCTTCTTTGATTGGCGCAGGAGCAGACTCAACAAGAGCTTTTGCTTCTTTAAGGCCAAGACCAGTTGCACCACGTACAGCTTTGATAGCAGCAACTTTGTTACCGCCAGCGCCAGCTAGGATTACGTCGAACTCAGTCTTCTCTTCAGCAGCTTCAGCAGGACCAGCAGCAACAACAGCAGCAGCTGCAGTTACACCGAATTTTTCTTCCATTGCTTCAACTAGTTCAACAACTTCCATTACTGACATTTCAGCAATCGCGTCAAGGATTTGGTCTTTAGTTACAGACATTTTAAGTTTCCTAATTAATCACGAACCATGGGGTTCTAAAAATTTATTTGTGAAAGTAAGAAGCGTGCTATTAAGCAGCTGCTTCAGCTTTCTGAACACGTACAGCTTCAATTGTTTTACACAATTTACCAGCTGACGCTTCTTTCATAGCGCTCATTAGGCGTGCAACAGCTTCGTCGTAAGTAGGCAGCTTAGCTAGCATGTCTACGTCTACAACATTGCCTTCAAATGCAGCCGCTTTCAGTTCGAACAACTCGTTCTTCTTCGCGAAATCAGCGAAGATACGAGCTGCAGCACCTGGATGCTCTGAAGAGAAAGCGATTAGGCTTGGGCCCACTAGCGATTCGTTAAGGCACTCATAGTCAGTACCTTCTACAGCGCGCTTAGCTAGGGTATTACGGACAACTTTCATCCATACGCCTGCTTCACGAGCTTCTTTACGAAGTGCAGTGATCGCATCTACTGTTACACCACGAGAATCTGCAACAACTGCAGACAGAGCACCTTTGGCAGCTTCGTTGACTTCAGCAACAATTGCTTTTTTGTCTTGAAGATTTAAAGCCATGGGTGTTACTCCTGGTTATGATGGGAACATGTCCCAGTTCTACTTTACTCATCGTCTTACGACTGTGAGCTGCTTTTTACGGCGAGAACCAGAAGATTAGGAAAATCTAGCTGGGATTCACACCGTCTACGTAGGGAATTAAGTAACTAGGTTACACCTACGGTCTTGGACGGAAACGCAATTTATCGGATCATTGTAGACTATAAAGTCTGCAAAGTGCCGAAATTATGCGCTTCAACCCGAATTCTTTGCTTCGTTTTGAGCTCAGCTCTCAACGAAATGGCGCAAAATTATAGTCTAATTTTTACGCCATGTAAACGCTTATTTCTAAATTAAGCCACTTGCGTGTTTAGAGTAGCTTGGTCTACAGCAACACCCGCGCCCATAGTCGTTGAGATGCTTACTTTCTTCACGTAAGTACCTTTTGCTTGTGAAGGCTTAGCCTTCTTAAGCGCAACGATAAGTGCTTCCAGGTTTTCCTGAAGCTGGTTCGCGTCGAAATCAACCTTACCGATAGTAGTGTGGATGATGCCGTTTTTGTCGTTACGGTAGCGAACCTGACCCGCTTTCGCGTTTTTAACTGCTTCTGCAACGTTAGGTGTTACAGTACCAGTTTTAGGGTTAGGCATAAGGCCACGTGGACCTAGGATTTGACCTAGTTGACCAACAACACGCATTGCATCCGGAGAAGCAACAACTACGTCGAAGTTCATTTCGCCTTTCTTAACCTGTTCAGCAAGGTCTTCCATGCCTACCAGATCAGCGCCAGCTTCTTTTGCTGCGTCAGCGTTTGCACCTTGAGTGAATACCGCTACGCGTACTTCACGACCAGTACCGTGAGGTAGTACAGTTGCACCACGTACGTTTTGGTCAGATTTACGAGCATCGATACCCAGGTTTACAGCAACGTCTACACTTTCAACGAACTTAGCAGTAGCTAGTTCTTTAAGAAGAGCAACAGCTTCGTTGATTTCGTATTCTTTAGTAACATCCACTTTTTCGCGGATAGTACGCATACGCTTAGTTAATTTAGCCATTCTCAATTACCCCTCTACGTTCAAGCCCATTGCACGTGCAGAACCTGCGATCGTGCGTACAGCTGCGTCCATATCAGCAGCAGTAAGATCCGGACGTTTAGTCTCAACGATCTCTTCAAGCTGAGCGCGAGTAACAGTACCCACTTTCTCAGTGTTAGGACGGCCAGAACCAGACTTGATACCAGCTGCTTTCTTAAGAAGGTAAGAAGCAGGTGGAGTTTTCATGTCGAAAGTGAAAGAACGGTCGTTGTAAACAGAAATGATTACAGGAACCGGTGCGCCTTTCTCGATAGACTCTGTACGTGCGTTGAACGCTTTACAGAATTCCATGATGTTTACACCGTGTTGACCTAGTGCAGGACCTACTGGAGGACTAGGATTAGCCATACCAGCAGCAACTTGTAGCTTGATTAAAGCTTCAACTTTTTTAGCCATGATAATACCTCGTTATGTGGGTCTTAGCCTTGTGCGCGCGAGGACGCGTACTCAGACGGCTTCCCAATTAAAAAACTGTCTTTTTGTGCGTCATAGTAATGACATACAAAAAGGCCGCTGATTATAGATTAACCAGCGGCCTTTGGCAATAACTTTTGCTGTTTTAAACAGCAAAATTATTTATCTTGTTCAACCTGTCCAAATTCCAGGTCAACTGGCGTAGAACGACCGAAAATAAGTACTGACACTTTCAGACGGCTCTTCTCGTAATCAACTTCTTCCACAACACCGTTAAAGTCAGCAAATGGACCATCGATAACACGAACCACTTCACCTGGCTCAAACAGAGTTGCTGGCTTAGGTGCTTCTGCATTTTCCTGCAGACGGTTAAGAATGCGATCCGCTTCTTTTTTGCTGATTGGTGCTGGACGATCTGACGTTCCACCAACAAAGCCCATCACGCGTGGTGTGCTGTTAACCAGGTGCCAAGATGCATCATCCATCACCATTTCAACTAACACATAGCCCGGGAAGAATTTACGCTCAGACTTACGTTTTTGTCCGGCACGCATTTCCACAACTTCTTCAGTTGGGACCAGTACTTCACCAAAGTAGTCTTCCAGACCTTCGATTTTAATGTGCTCAAGAATAGTTTGAGCGACGCGCTTTTCAAAACCTGAAAACGCCTGAATTACGTACCAACGTAATTTCTTTTCTTTGTTCTCATCCGACATGGGATCAGATCTCCAATCCAGTTAAAACGCTAACCTGTTACGAGGCCAAACCGGTTAAATAGCCAACTGCACGAAACAGAATGCCATCCAATCCCCACAGGATCAGTGCCATTACTACTGTTGCAGCCATTACGATAAAGGTCGTGTGTGTTGTTTCCTGACGCGTTGGCCAAACTACCTTGCGAACCTCAATTCTAGACTCTTTGGCAAAAGCGATAAAGGTACGCCCTTTTTCGGTTGTTGCTGCAATACCCAATGCTGCACCGACAGCGACCACAACGCCAATTGCGCGAGTCAATACTGAGATATCAGCATACATATAATTACCAACAACTGCGCCAGCCAGTAAAACGACTGCCAACATCCACTTTACCGTGTCCATCGAGCTAGACGGGTTTTCAACATTAGTGCTCATAATTTATTTTTACCTTAAATACAGACACAACAACCCTACATGAGAGCAGGGTTAATCCATTTCAATCCAAATTTACAAATAAGCGGTGGTGATAAGACCCATTATTTTAGATTTGGACTGATTATAAGAGTGGCAGGGGCGGCAGGACTCGAACCCGCAACCATCGGTTTTGGAGACCGCTGTTCTACCAATTGGAACTACGCCCCTGCAAAGTGGATGCCCATTATACTGACGAACAAACTGAAAACAAGAGTAAAAGATGCGCAAAGCGGTATTTGTGCCAATTTCAGCTAGGTGAAACTCATACTGAACCTCACTCAGTGGAAGTTTCTTAGTTAATACAAGCGCAGAGGATCACCATAAAAGAAGTCGCACAACAGCCATATCTGTTCAAAAGGATGACAATCTGGTACCACCAGATGCGCTAGCTCATTTTCAAAATCAGCCCGGTGCCACATCGGACTGGCATTGCGGATCAACAGCCAGACGCGCTGAGAGTGGTAACGCTTGCCCGCCTTTTGCTTGAGTAAGCGAGCAAGACCCGTATGCAACCGCTGTGTACTCGGAGCCTGTGCCATCAACGCCAGTTCGCGCTGCATGGTCAGCGACAAAGGGCGGCCAAGCACGGCCATGGCCTCTGTTTCACTAGCATAGAGATGCGCTACTTCAATATCTAAGCGCGACTGCGCCAGGTAACAGCTGACATCAGGTTTGGCCGGTTGGTTATGCCAGATGTGACGCATCGGCGTGTGAGTCAGTCGCTCATAACTGCGCATGAACAATTTGGCAGCGCCATGTTCCAGCTGCAGTTTTTCCCGCTCACTATCACGTATTACTGCCTGATCATGCTTCACACTACTTTCCGCTAGTCTGCACTGTCCAGCTCCCGATGGACATCTTGCAACAAGCTCGACGCACCAAAGCGAAAATGCTCGGTGGTCAGCCAGTCATCACCCATTATCTCTTTTGCAAGCTGTAAGTAATCACTTGCTTGCTCGACGCTTTTAACTCCTCCGGCGGCTTTGAAGCCCACCGTCTTACCCGATACATGGATCCGCTCCAGCATGACTCTAGTTGCTTCCAGTGTGGCGTTCACCGGCACCTTACCAGTACTGGTTTTAATAAAGTCGGCACCAGCCAGAATCGCGACATCGCTGGCCTGCGCGATTTGTTGCGTATTTTCGAGTGCACCAGATTCAATGATCACTTTCAACTTAGCCTGAGTACCACACAACTGTTTGCTGGAGCGCACATATTGCCATGGCGTATCCGGATCGCCCGCCTGTAACTGCTGATAAGGCATCACCAGATCAATCTCATCGGCTCCGGCCTGCAACGCCTCTCTCGTTTGTGTCAGCACCTGTTGCAATGAATGCTTACCACAGGGAAAGTTGGTCACAGTCGCGACCTTTACCTCAGTCCAGCCTCGGCGGTTTAGTTCCTGTTTACACAGCGCGACAAACTGGGGATACACACATACGGCTGCGGGTAGCCCTAATTCAGGACGAATGCTGTCTAACAACGCAATGATGCTGGCCTCGTTATCTTGCTCATTTAACGACGTCAGATCCATTAATCCAAGCACCTCGCGTGCGACGGCTTGCATTTTCATATTGGTTTCCTTTTAACTGCACCCTGCTCTGTGGACAAGCTGCATCATATGAGTCGGACCTCAACGTTAGCTGCTTGCCCTATCGGACCACAGGACATTTGTCCGCACCCTTTATGACGGTACATCGGTCAAATGTTACTAAGCAGCCCCTGTCACCTGGTCAGAAAACAGCAAACATAGCGCTTCACAGGGGTGTCAATACGCCCGGCACACGCTAAATTGTGGAAATTATAACTCATAACCAATAGCTATAACTGTGAATAGGTGTGTGCTATCACGCTAAACCCCTTGATATATATGAGGTAAGCCTTTTCCCTCCGTTTTATATAACTTTTAGTTATAAAAACTGGGTTTAAGTTATTTTTTCCCTGCCAGTACGCGGGATATTCTGCCACTCTAGAAAAAGCCAGAGTTGGCTTATATCAAGTTTTACGATGTTTAAGGGGCAACAGCGTGCAGTACTTACCTATCTTTACCAAATTGGACAACAAACCCGTGCTGGTCGTCGGCGGCGGTGAAGTTGCTCTGAGAAAGATCCGCGCACTGCTCAAAGCTCGCGCCGATGTAACCGTATTGGCCCCTGAATTCTGTGACGAACTCATGCAGTTGTCTGAAGAAGGCGAACTGCAACTGAAAACAGCCTACTTTAGCGCCGACGCCGTTGACAGCATGGCGCTGGTTATTGCTGCCACCGACAACGATGACGTCAACGCGCAGGTGCGCGATGCAGCGGATGCGCGCAATATTTTCGTCAATGTGGTGGATGACCAGCCCAAGTGCAGCTTTATTTTCCCGTCTATCGTCGACCGCAACCCAATTACAATTGCGATTTCCAGTGCCGGCACAGCACCTGTCTTGGCGCGCCGTTTAAGGGAAAAACTCGAAACCCTAATCCCTCAGCATATCGGCCCACTGGCTGAACTGGTTGGCGGATTCAGAGACAAGGTCAAAGGCCGTTTTAAGCATTTTGCTGATCGCCGTCAATTCTGGGAGCGAGTATTCGACTCACATGTTGTCAGTAAAGTACAAAGCGGAGACACACAAGGTGCACAACAACAGCTGCATGATATGCTGAACGACACCGCAGAGCCACAAGGCGAAGTCTATGTCGTAGGCGCAGGCCCGGGCGATCCGGAGCTATTGACGCTCAAAGCACTGCAATTGATGCAACAAGCTGATGTTGTGGTGTATGACTACCTAGTGTCCGATGAAATTATGGAACTGGTCAGACGCGATGCCGACCTCATCTGTGTCGGTAAACGTGCCGGACACCACAGTGTTAAACAAGAAGACACCAATCAGATGTTGGTTAAGCTGGCCCAGCAAGGTAAAAAGGTATGCCGTATCAAAGGCGGTGACCCGTTCATTTATGGCCGGGGTGGCGAAGAAGTTCAGGTACTGGCTGCGGCTAACATCCGCTATCAAATCGTCCCGGGCATCACAGCTGCTGCTGGATGCAGTGCCTATGCGGGTATTCCGCTTACACACCGTGACCACGCTCAGGCGATTCAGTTTGTCACTGGACACTGTAAAAAAGAAGGCCAGGAGCTGGACTGGCAGTCGCTGGCCAAACCGAATCAAACTCTGGCCATTTATATGGGGGTCATTAAGTCTCCGCATATTCAGGCCCAACTACTGGCCCATGGCCGCAGCGAACACACGCCGGTAGCCATCGTCGAAAATGGCACCCGCAAGTCGCAGCGTGTTGTGACCACTGAGCTTGGCCAGCTGGCAGCACAAATCGAAGCCAATAATATCCAGTCACCGGCATTGCTGATCATTGGCGAGGTCGCTGCATTGCATCAGGAACTGGCCTGGTTTGGTAAAACAGAACAAATTGCAAGTTACGCTCAGCCGCTCGCTAAGATCGCCTGACGCATGAACCACTTTATTTTTAGTATTTAAGTAGGACGACGACAATGGCTTTAACTCACCTTCAGCAACTTGAGGCTGAAAGTATAAAGATTATTCGCGAAGTCGCTGCTGAGTTTGAAAACCCAGTGATGCTTTACTCCATCGGTAAAGACTCATCGGTACTCCTTCACTTAGCACGTAAAGCGTTTTTCCCGGCAAAGATCCCTTTCCCTCTGCTGCATGTAGATACGGACTGGAAATTCCGCGAGATGATTGAGTTTCGAGATCGTCTGGCCAAAGAATACAACTTTGACCTGATTGTGCATAAAAACCCGGAAGGGTTAGAGATGGGCGTTGGTCCATTCACGCACGGCTCAGCCAAGCACACCGACATCATGAAAACCCAGGGCCTTAAACAGGCATTAAACAAGTACGGCTTCGATGCCGCATTTGGTGGTGCGCGTCGTGATGAGGAAAAATCGCGCGCGAAAGAGCGTGTCTATTCTTTCCGCGATAAACACCATCGCTGGGACCCTAAAAATCAGCGCCCTGAGCTATGGAATACCTACAACGGTCAGGTGAACCCGGGCGAAAGTATCCGTGTATTCCCGCTGTCAAACTGGACTGAGCTGGATATCTGGCAATACATCTACCAGGAAAACATTGAGATCGTGCCGTTGTATCTGGCAGAGAAACGCCCCGTGGTTGAGCGTGATGGCACGTTAATCATGGTCGACGACGAGCGTATGCCGCTGGCGGAAGGTGAAGTGCCTGAAATGAAGTCGGTACGCTTCCGTACACTGGGCTGCTACCCGCTGACCGGTGCAGTTGAGTCAGAAGCAAACACCCTGACCGGGATCATCGAAGAAATGTTGTTATCGACCTCTTCCGAGCGTGAAGGCCGGGTTATTGACCATGACTCATCCGGGTCAATGGAGAAGAAAAAACGTGAGGGGTATTTCTAATGTCTACCGCAAATGAAGTAAAAGAACTGGGGATTGAAACCTACTTATCACGCCAACAGGACAAAAGCCTGTTACGCATGATGACCTGCGGCAGTGTAGACGATGGTAAATCCACCCTGATCGGTCGCTTGCTGCACGACAGCCACCAAATCTATGAAGATCAGTTGGCGGCGCTGCACAAAGACAACGAAAAAGTAGGTAACGCTGGTGAAGAGCTGGATCTGGCGTTGCTGGTTGATGGTTTGCAGGCAGAACGAGAACAAGGGATCACCATTGATGTGGCGTATCGCTATTTCTCCACTGCGAAGCGCAAGTTCATCATCGCCGATACACCGGGACACGAACAGTATACCCGTAACATGGTGACGGGTGCTTCAACCAGTGATCTGGCGATTATTCTGGTGGATGCCCGCTATGGTGTACAGATCCAGACCAAACGCCACAGCTTTATCTGTGACTCACTGGGTATCAAGCAATTTGTTGTGGCCATCAACAAAATGGACATCGTTGACTTTGATGAAGCCGTGTTCGAGAAAATCAAAGCCGATTACCTGAAGTTTGCTGAGCAATTGGACGTCAATGACATCAAGTTTGTGCCTATTTCGGCTCTTAAAGGTGACAATGTTGTGACTCGCTCTGAGCACACGCCTTACTACACAGATCAGCCACTGATGGCGCTACTGGAAGACTCTCCGGCTGCTGAACCAAACAGTGCATTTGAAGCCCGCTTCCCGGTGCAGTATGTAGTACGCCCTAATCTGGACTTCCGTGGTTTTCAGGGCACGTTGACCTCTGGCGCGCTAACTGTTGGTCAGGCGATTAAGATTTTACCTTCGGGTAAAACCAGCACCATCAAAGAATTGGTGACGTTCGACGGTAACCTCGAGCAAGCTGAAACCGGCCAGGCACTGACCATCACTTTGAATGACGAAGTGGATGTCAGTCGTGGTGATGTAATTGTCCCGGCAGACTCATCGACTAAGGCAACCAACCTGATCCAGGCCAAGCTGGTATGGATGCACGAGGCGCCTCTGGTGCTAGGCAAAACGTACAACTTCAAGCTGGGCGCGAAGAGTACGGCTGCCATCGTGAAGCAGATTGATCACACCATTGACGTCAATACTCTGGAGCATGGCAAGGCTGACAGTCTACAACTGAACGAAATTGCAATCGTTACACTTGAGCTGACGGAAACCATCGCTGCCGATGTGTATCGTGATAACCACGAAACAGGTGCCTTTATCCTGATTGACCGTCTGAGCAACCTGACCGTAGGCGCAGGCATGATCGATGCCATTCTGGATGAGCAAGTTAGTGAAAATCAGCAATTCAGCGAATTTGAGCTGGAGCTGAATGCCTTGGTTCGCAAGCACTTCCCACACTGGCAAGCGCTTGATTTAAGCAAGCTGAAGTAACGGCTGTATGCCTGTTAACGGGAGTTATCTATGCTGCTAGAGCAGATCATCTTAACAGGCATCATGCTCGTGCTGGTCGCGTGTCTTTTTGGCACGCGGCTCAACCCGGCCTGGTTATTTGTTGGCGCCATCAGCAGCGCTTACCTGGCTGGGCTCATCGATCTGGAAACCATGCTGGTCAATTATGCGAATCCATCGCTGATCACCCTGGTTTTACTGGTTTTGGTATCTATCGCCATCGAAAAAACCACCCTGGTACAATACCTGGCGCGCTCACTGGCCAACGGCTCGCTGGCACGCTCGGTAATGAAACTGGGATTATCCACGGCTTTTTTATCGTCTTTTACCAATAACACCGCCGTGGTGGCGTCTTTGATCAGTACTATCAAAGACAGTAAAACCCATTCACCGTCTAAGCTATTATTGCCATTGTCCTATACCGCTATCCTGGGGGGGACGCTGACCCTGATCGGCACGTCAACCAATTTAATCGTTAATGGTTTCGCCATTGAGGCCGGTATGGCGCCGTTGGGCTTTTTTGACTTTACGCTGGTCGGTATTGGCGCGCTGGGTGTGGGCCTGGTTACCATTATTCTATTACTGAAGTTTTTGCCCGATCACGGCCGCAAAGAAGAAGAGGTTGTGCCTTTTTATCTGGAAGGGAAAGTAACCGCAGGCTCGAAACTGATTGGCCGGACAGTCGAAGAAAACGGCCTGCGTGACCTGCGTGACTTGTTCCTCGCTGAGATCATCCGCGGCGAGCGTCGTATTTGTGCGGTCACACCACAACAGGAAATACAGCAGGGCGATGTTCTGCTGTTTGTCGGCGACATCAAATCTGTGCCTTTATTGCGCCGCTTCGACGGCTTGCAGGTGGTACATGACAAACACGAAAAAGACGCCGAACACTTGGTGGAAGTCGTGATCAGTCAGTCGTCTAAGTTTTTAGGCAAAACACTCAAAGAGATCCGCTTTCGCGAACAGTTTCATGCCGCGGTGATTGCCATTCGCCGTGGTCACGACCGCCTGCCTGGTGGCCTGGGTCAGGTCAAACTGCAGGCAGGAGATTCTTTGATCCTAGCCCCTGGCGGAGATTTTTATCAGCTACCCGACCTAAAACGCGAATTTGTTTATATCTCTGGCCTGGACCTGCAAACCCATTTAACGCAGCCACAATCGAATAAAGTGATGGCTGCCTTTGTTGCCGTGCTCGGTCTGGGTATCTTCGATGTTGTGCCTTTAGTCAAAGGCCTGATGGTTTTATTACTCGGACTGGTGCTGTTTGGCTCCATCAAAGTCAGCGAGATGAAGCGCCGCTTTCCCATTGAATTGCTTGCCATTGTCGGCAGTGCCATTGGCTTAGCTAAGCTGATGATAGACACAGGGTTAGCCGGGCAAATTTCCGATGCGCTGTTTTATGTACTGGGCGACTTTGGTCCGTATGGTGCCTTTATCGCCATTTTTGTGATGACGGTGGTGTTCACCGAATTGATCACCAACAATGCGGCCGCCGCGCTGTCATTTCCTGTGGCATACGCACTGGCGATTGGTTTTGGTGTGAACCCACTGCCATTTGTGATGGCAGTCGCCTTTGGCGCATCGGCCAGTTTTATTTCCCCTTTTGGCTATCAGACTAATCTGATGGTATACAGTGCAGGTAATTACCGGATCAAAGACTATGTGACCGTCGGCCTGCCGCTCTCAATTATTTACTCGATCACTGTGCTGACGCTGATCCCCTTGGTTTTCCCGTTTTAGTGGATAGGAATTATGGATACGAATATTGTCTGGCATAACTATGCCGTAAATAAAACACATCGCAGCGAACAAAAAGGCCACCGTCCTGTTATTTTATGGTTTACTGGCTATTCTGGGTCGGGCAAAAGCACCGTCGCCAATGCACTAGAGAGTGCCCTGCAGCAACTTGGCGCACACACTTATTTACTCGATGGTGACAATGTGCGTCATGGTCTGTGTAAAGACCTCGGATTCAGCGACGAGGATAGAGTCGAAAACATTCGTCGTGTGGGTGAATTGAGTAAACTCATGGTCGATGCCGGCCTGATCGTACTCACCGCCTTTATCTCGCCCTTCCAGGCTGAGCGTGACATGGTTCGAGAGCTGGTTGAAGAGGCCGAGTTTATTGAAGTGTATCTGGATACACCGCTGGAGGTGTGTGAACAACGCGATCCAAAAGGGTTATATAAAAAAGCCCGTGCCGGTGAGATCAAACACTTTACTGGCATAGACTCTGACTATGAGCCACCAAAAAACCCGGAGATCCGCATTAATACCGGTGAAAATAGTCTGGACCAATCGGTGCAACAGCTGGTAGCGTATCTACAACAGCGCGAGATAATCCATCTGTAGTACCAAGGAAAAACCATGAACGACACCGACTTACTCGAGGAGATAGTGAATCTGGCACGACGCGCCGGAGACAAGATCCTCACCATCTATGCCAAAGACTTTAACGTAGAGTACAAAGACGACAAAAGCCCGGTGACCGACGCCGACTTAGCCGCTAATGACGTGATCACAGCGGGTCTGAAAGCCCTTACCCCGGATTTACCGATCCTCAGTGAGGAAAGCGCAGAGATCAGCTGGCAGGAACGCCAGACCTGGCAACGTTACTGGCTGGTCGACCCCATCGACGGCACTAAGGAGTTTATTAAGAAAAACGGTGAGTTCACGGTCAACATCGCCTTAATTGAAAATGGCGAACCCGTCATGGGCGTGGTCCATGCACCGGCACTGAACGTGAGTTACTTCGCTGCCAACAGCATCGGTGCTTTTAAAGAGTGTGACGAAGCACGCATTGAGCTGAAAGTCACCCGTATAGCCAACCAGGGCACCATCCAGGTGGTTGGCTCACGCTCTCACCCATCACCTGATTTAGCTGAGTATCTCACACAGTTTGACGATGTGAACATGGTGCCAAAAGGCAGTTCATTAAAACTGTGTCTGGTCGCTGAAAGTGCTGCTGATGTCTACCCCCGTTTAGGCCCAACCAGTGAGTGGGATACCGGTGCAGGACACGCAGTCGCGAAAATCGCCGGTGCAACCGTTACCCAGCTGGACGGCAGCCCACTGCTATACAATCAAAAAGAGTCTTATCTGAACCCCTACTTTGTGGTTTCACGACTCAACTAATCTCTGAGCCTTATCCACCCGGATAAGGCTTGCTTCTCACGCCCGTCACCATAAGGAAATACTATGTCACACGCTACGATCAATTTTGCCGAAAAGCTGGCGCTATTTTCAGAGCACTGGAGCCCTAAAGTCATTGCTGAAATGAACGACTATCAGTTCAAACTGGTGAAACTTCAGGGCGAATTTGTCTGGCACGATCATCCCGATACCGACGAAGTGTTCATTGTGCTATCCGGTGAGATGCACATAGCCTTTCGGGAGCGCACAGAGCATCTGAAAGAAGGTAACATGCTGGTTGTGCCCAAGGGCGTAGAGCACAAACCCTATGCCGAGCAAGAGTGTCAGGTATTGATTGTCGAACCCAAAGGAGTCGTCAACACCGGAGATGCCGACAGCTCACTCACCGCACAAAACGATGTCTGGATCTAACTCACAGATGTAAAGCGCACGAACCGAATAAAGAAACAGGCTTAGCGCATTGGTTTGGCTTTTTATTAAGCAATTGAATCAGATATGTGCGACTTTTTCCTCTTTTGCTAGTGACAAGCCTGTTAAAAATTTTTATACTGCCAGCGCTTTTTAGGTCTCTGCTAAAGAGTATGCTCAATTTAGTGAGCACTACAATCTAAAAAAATGGCCCTATAGCTCAGTTGGGCGAAACAAGACCGAAGCACCGCTTCGCAGCTTGTTGAGGTGGAGGCAGGACGCCGACAGGATCTTGCTTCATGGATGAATTTATTGAGCACTACAATTTGAAAATGGCCCTATAGCTCAGTTGGTTAGAGCACCCGACTCATAATCGGTAGGTCCCTGGTTCAAGTCCAGGTGGGGCCACCATTTTTCCTCCGCAATTATACTTCTGTAGTAAACTTCCACCTCTCAATGTGATTTTTATTATTCTCAAATAATTTACCTTACAAGCAAAAACCATAGCGCCCCAATCTGGTTCCAAGTATGCTAATACCATTGCATATCAAAGGACTTTAATCATGCCTAATCAAATGTTTACCGATGTCGAACTGCGTATCATGTCTATTCACGTTAAATCGCTGGGCCTGGTGGACAAGTTACTCAGTGAGCGCAAGTTTGAGATCAAAGTGTTCAGTGCAGTAAGCGACGGGGTCGCGGATCATGCATTTAATATGGAACTCAATGTGATGCCAGTCAGTGAAGGCGGCACCATCAGCTTTGGCCCTGCTGGTTACACAATTTATCGTAACCGGGCCGGTCAGATCCCCCGTTTTCTGGATGCGCATATTGCCGTATTGGAAGATGACAGTGACATCCGCAGTACAGCTAAGCTCATGGCAAAAGTCAGAAAAACTACGGCATTTGGCGAGCTCACTCGCACTGTAGCAGCTGCGGCAGCAAACCCTTTGTTTGCTGTTGGGATGAATGTCGCGGAAAGCCTGATGGATATTTCTATTGATGTATTAAAAGAGAACCAGGATGACCTGTGGCTAAGGCGCTTTTTCAGCTTTAATTACAATATCGAAGGCTATGAGGGCGTCGCCGAGTTTGAGTCAGACGAAGTGCAGATCACACTACAACTCTTTACCGGATAACGCCCCATCATTATCAGGCTTTTACAGCAATCACCGTGCCCTGAGTCAGTGGTTCCAGTTTAGCCGCTGGCAACGAAAACACAGCGTGTGGCGTGCCAGCCGCAGCCCATATCGTCTCGTATTGCAGCAGGTCCTGGTCAATATAAGTAACAGGGAGGGTAAGGTGCCCGATGGGCGGAATACCGCCAATGGCAAACCCGGTTACCTCACGGGTAAATTCAGCATCGGCTTTTACCAGCTTTTCTCCCAGATGTTTTGCCACAACCTTTTCTTTTACCCGGTTGCTGCCACTAACCAACAACAACACTGGCTTACCGCTTTCTTTGCCTTTAAAAATCAGTGATTTTACGATTTGCCCCAGTTCACACCCTATGGTGTGTGCCGACTCCTCCGCCGTGCGCGTACTGCCGGGCAATTCCAGTACGGTAAATTCACACCCCGCAGACGTTATCGCATCCTGAACCCGCTGAGCACTTTTACTCAATGTCTTTGTATCTTGGCTGGTCATAGCCGCTCCTTGTATTAACCTCTATTAGTGTCTTTCTCACCCTAGCTAAAAAACATCAATCGGGCCAAACACATTGCATGATTTGGTGATGATTTTCTTTCATCTGGCCGAGCGACTCTCTTTTTTCTCTTTAATCTGAAATAACACCGAGTAATCAGTACTTTTCAACTACACTTATATTTAGATGGCTTTTTACGCGAGGTCCAGATTGAACAAAGGACAGCCCAAAATCGACTACTCAGTCACAGGGCCATGTGATAACACAGAAGAGAGATAGCCGAGTGACCAAACTGTACTCCATTGACCTCAAGCTATGGCTTACACTCAGTGCTTTTTTATTTGCCGCCCTACTGGCAGTCGCTTTGGTACAAGTGCATCACGACACCCAGCAAGAAAGCTTACTGGCGATTACCGACGCGACATTAAAACGGGACCTTTCATCACTCAACCTGACCATCCAGCAGCACCTCTCCCACAATGAACTAAATGAAATCCGTAACACCCTGATTGCTTATAAACAAGGTCAGCACTACGCGCAACTTGCCCTGGTCGATGCGCAAGGCATTGTACTATATAGCAGTACAGAGAATTATGAGGGTCAGCATTTCAGCGATACCCCCTTACAGATCAAGCCAGAAGCGCTCAGCCAACGCCTCAGTCCGCCTTATTTAATGGTGGAATACACTAAACACAAACATCTGTTTCAGGCCTACAGCACCTATGAGCAACAAAGCGCCGTGACGGCGAGCACGCCACTGCCTGCCCTCATCTATGCTGAATATTCCATTGCCACTCAGGCACAACAACTACTGGAATACACGCGGATGAAAACGCTGTCTATCCTCGCTATCGCATCACTGTTAACCGCACTTGTGCTGTATTTCACCCGGCTGTTTATCCATCGCCCGGTCTCTCAACTGGTTGCGCTCAGTGAGCGACTGAGTAGCTTCGATTTCAGTGAAGCACTCGAAACACGAGGCGCTGGAGAATTTAAACACCTTGCTGACAACCTCAATCGAATGGCACACAGCCTGCAAACCGGATGGCAGCAAACACTTCAGGCTGAGGCTGAAGCCAGGCGCAAAACAGCAATACTGGAAGGTATTTTCTCGGCTCTTCCTGACTTGTTTTTTATCATCGATAAGCAAGGCACTATTTTAGAGTACCATAGTGGGCAAACCGACGACCTGTACGTACCAGAAGCCCAATTTCTGGGGCATAAAATTGAAGAGTTTTTACCCGCACGGACCTCCCGCCACTTTGCGCGTGCGATCCAAAGCATAGAACAGCCAGGACAACTAACACAGCTCGAGTACACCTTGCCCTTTGACGATGGCAACCGTCACTTTGAAGCACGTCTCAGTGCCCTGCCCGGTTCGGATTCACTGGTCATTGCCGTACGCAATATCACAGATAAAAAGCGCCAGGAAGAGATCATTCTTCACCATGCCTTTTACGACACATTGACAGACTTGCCCAATCGCTTTTTGGTGCTCGATCGTCTCCAGCAACTGATCCATGATGCCAGACGAGACAAGTCACTGGTTGGTGTTGGCTTTATTGACCTGGACGACTTTAAAAAAGTCAATGACTCGATGGGGCATGAAGTCGGTGATAAAGTCCTGATCCACTCAGCGCAGCGACTCAAATCGGCACTGCGAGAAAAAGACACTGTGGCTCGCTTAGGGGGCGATGAGTTCATCATTTTGCTGGGGGATCTGAAAACCAGTGCTGATATCCATCCTATTGCAACCAAGCTGGTTAAACTCTTTCATGCCCCATTCGACATTGACGGTCGCGCTTTTAATATTTCGCTGAGTCTGGGGATCGCGATTTTCCCTCAAGATGCCGACACCCCTAATGATCTGCTGCGTAAAGCCGACTCAGCCATGTATAACGCAAAGCAACAAGGTCGCAATACCTATTGCTTGTTCACTGAAAGCATGAGTAATACGCTACAGCGGCGATTGATGCTTGAAGAAAGCATGCAAGGTGCGCTAGAGCGAGGGGAGTTTGAAGTCTACTATCAGCCTCAACTTGACCTCCAGGCACGTAAAGTCGTCGGCGCAGAGGCATTGTTACGCTGGCACAGTGAAACCATGGGACCAATCTCACCCGCTGAGTTTATTCCATTGGCTGAGCAAACAGGCTTTATTATTGAATTGGGTAAGTTTGTTTTAAACTCAGCAGCCAGTACGTTGCAACAGATCCATACGCAGTTTAATACGTCATTGCGTTTGGCGGTCAACTTATCACCCCGCCAGTTTAACGATCCGGAACTGCTCAGCCATGTGAAACACCTGATAGCACATTGTGCTTTACAACCCGGTACTCTTGAACTGGAGATCACAGAAGGCTTGCTATTAAGCGGTGACAGTACTATTAAGGCCACCCTTAACACCCTGCAAAAAATGGGGGTCTTAATCTCAATGGATGACTTTGGTACCGGCTACTCTTCGTTGAACTATCTGCGCCAATACCCATTTGACGTATTAAAAATTGACCAGAGCTTCATCGCCGACATGCATGCAGGCAACGAATCAGCATATCTGGTCAAAAATATCATTACCATGGCGCATGGCCTGGGGCTCAAAGTGATTGCAGAAGGCATAGAAGATCACGAGCAGCTAAACCGCCTGGTAGAATTCAAGTGTAACATTGGACAGGGCTACCTGATCGGTCAGCCAATGCCTGAAGCGGCATTTCAGGATTGGCTTGAACACAACTTTTCCCGTCCTGAGAATATAATGAATAAATCCCTGTCGATACAAGACTATTAAAAAGAATATGTTAGTATTGCATGGCAGTGTAAGGATTTAGAACATGAATATAGAACAACTGGTAAGTAAAGCTAAGCAAGTTTGTGACAACCGGGGTGCACGTTTTACCCCTATCCGAGAGAAAGTTTTTCGCTTACTCGCTGCCAAACAAGGCGGCGTAGGCGCCTATGACCTGTTGGAAGAGCTCAAGCTGACCGAATCCGGGGCTAAGCCAGCAACTGTGTATCGCGCATTGGATTTTCTCTCAGAGCTCGGGTTTATTCACAAGATTGAAAGCACAAATGCATTTATGTTGTGCCATCACTTCGATTGTATTCACCCTGTGCAATTATTGATCTGCGATTCCTGTGGTCACGTACAAGAGCTGCATTCCAATTCCATTTCACATGAACTGAATAACCTGGCTGCCGAGCATGGCTTTCTTGTTAAAGCACAAACGATTGAAGCACACGGGCGTTGTGGAAAATGTAATGAGTAGTGCAGCATAGTAAAAAGCCCACTACACTTAATTCAGCGTCCGTTACAATGTAGGAACCTAGGGAAGAAGCATATGAATGTAGAATTCATCAACCCTTTTTTATCGTCTCTGATGAATGTACTGGCCACCATGGCACAAACAGAACTAACGCCTGGCAAGCCTAAGATTAAAAAAGATGAAGTGGCACGTGGCGACGTGTCCGGGTTGATTGGCATGGTGGGCCCACAGACCAAAGGCTCCTTTTCTATCAGCTTTGATGAAGGTCTGGCTCTGACCATTATGGAAAGAATGCTGGGCGAGCGTCCGGAGAAAATTAACGAAGAAGTCACTGATATGGTGGGTGAAATCACCAATATGGTCACCGGTGGCGCAAAAAATTTACTGGGCGAAAAAGGCTATGAGTTTGATATGGCCACCCCAATCGTGGTGTCCGGGCCTGGCCACACCATCACGCACAAGTGTGAAGGCCCTAAGATCATCATGCCGTTTACGTCAGATGACGGCAACGCCAACATAGAGGTGAGCTTCGATAAGCTATGAGCTGGCATCAAACACACATCACACTCAGGCCGCGTCAACGCGGCTTTCATTTGATTGATGACGAAGTCCTGACCCAACTACCACAGCTGGGTTACTACAAAGTAGGCTTACTGCATTTGTTTATCCAGCATACATCTGCCAGTCTCACCATCAATGAAAATGCCGACCCCACCGTACGTATAGATATGGAAAGTCACTTCAACCACTTTGTACCTGAACGGCAGAGTTACTATCGCCATGATTACGAAGGGGACGATGACATGCCTGCGCACATTAAGTCGAGTACGCTGGGCTGCGAGGTCACGATCCCGGTAAGTCAGGGACGCCTGCAATTAGGCACATGGCAGGGGATCTATCTCGGGGAACACAGAGACCAGGCGGGCAGTCGCGCTATCGTCGCAACCTTGCATGGTCAGCTGCTGGAATAGTCAGTCTACTTGGTCTGTCTGAGCAAGGTAGTCATAGCTCACCCGAGGTGTGATATTGCATAGCAATTCATAGGGGATAGTACCTGCACACGATGCCACTTCTTCAACTGGCAGTGTAGGGCCCCACATTTCAACCTCGTCGCCAACGCGAATATCATCCGGGTTTCTCCCTATGTCCACCGTGATCATATCCATAGATACTGCGCCAACAATGCCATAGCGTTTATCCCTTATAACTACAGGTGTACCATCTTGCGCGTTACGCGGATAACCATCACCATACCCCATGGCCACGACAGCAAGTTGAGTTTGTTTATTGCTTTGCCAACGACCGCCATACCCGACTTTCTCTCCTGCAGCCACTGTTTTGATAGCGATCACACGTGTTATCAAGCGCATCACAGGTTTAAGGCCATGCTCTGTGCCGACCCGGTTCAGCATCGGTGAGACGCCATACATCATCAAACCAGGTCGGATCCAGTCGCCATGAGACTGAGGCCAGCCGATCACCCCGGCAGAGTTAGCCAGACACTTGGCTTCCGGTTTACTCTGAACCAACCGCTCAAATGCGGCAATCTGGCTTGGTGTTTGTGTATTATTGACATCATCCGCACAGGAGAAATGCGTCATCAGCTTAATCTTGGGGTCGACATTCTCACAGGCTTTAAGGCGCTGATAAAACGCTTCAAACTGCTCAGGCTCCACACCTAGTCGGTGCATGCCTGTATCTACCTTGAGCCAAACCGGCAAACGCGCGTCCAGCTGACTGGATTCAATGGCCCGCAACTGGTTTTCATCATGAATAATGGTTTCAAAGTTATTGGCGATCAGAATAGGCAAATCAGCACGGTTGAAGAAGCCCTCAAGTAACACAATTGGTTTAGTCAGGCCACCGGCACGCAACGCCAGCGCTTCATCAATGCGCGCAACCGCAAAGGCATCAGCATCATTAAGATGCTGCGCAATCTTGACCAAACCATGGCCATAGGCATTGGCCTTAAGCACGGCCATCACCCGGGCACCTGGAGCCAGTGCCTTGATCTGTTTTAAATTATAACTTAATGCCGCGAGGTTAATTTCGGCGGTTGCCAGGCGCATGCTTACTCCTAATTCAGGCTGCCGAGTCAGTCACAACTGACAAATATCTTAGTATTCGTCATCCACTGCAGGGCCAGCATAATTGTCGAACCGAGAGAATTGCCCCTGGAAGGTTAACCTAACCTTACCAATCGGGCCATTACGCTGTTTACCGATAATAATCTCTGCAACGCCTTTATCCGGGCTGTCGTCGTTATACACTTCATCCCGGTAGATAAACATGATTAAGTCGGCATCCTGCTCGATAGACCCCGATTCACGTAAGTCTGAGTTAACCGGGCGCTTATCCGCCCGTTGTTCCAGTGTACGGTTAAGCTGCGACAGGGCTATCACCGGACACTGAAGCTCTTTTGCCAATGCCTTAAGTGAACGAGATATCTCGGCGATTTCTAAGGTCCGGTTATCCGACAAACTGGGGACTCGCATTAATTGCAAGTAGTCCACCATAATCATGCTGATCCCGCCATGATCCCGCGCTATCCGCCGCGCCCGAGAGCGCACATCGGTCGGTGTCAGGCCAGAGGCATCATCGATGTACATCTGGCCCTTTTCCATTAGCAAGCCCATAGTTGAGGACAGGCGTGCCCAATCGTCATCATCCAGTTGACCGGTCCTGACCTTAGTCTGGTTAATTCGTCCCAGTGAGGCCAGCATCCTCATCATGATCTGTTCTGAAGGCATCTCCAGCGAGTAAATAAGTACAGGCTTGTCTTGCGTCATCGCCGCATGCTCGGCCAGGTTCATCGCAAAAGTGGTTTTACCCATCGACGGACGTGCCGCGACGATGATCAGGTCTGACGGTTGTAGGCCTGCGGTCATCTGGTCAAGGTCAGAGTAGCCCGTGCTCACCCCGGTTACACCATCCTGCGGCGACTGGTAAAGCTCTTCGATCTTATCCACGGTTTTTTCCAGAATGCTGTGAATACTCTGCGGACCTTCGGTACTCTTAGTGCGTTGCTCAGCGATTTTGAATACCTTACTTTCCGCCAGGTCCAGTAATTCGTGGCTATCGCGTCCTTCCGGGTTGAAACCCGCTTCGGCAATTTCATTGGCAACCGTGATCATCTCACGGACCACTGCACGCTCGCGGACAATACTGGCATAAGCATCAATGTTCGCCGCACTGGGGGTATTTTTCGCAATCTCAGCCAGGTAAGCAAAGCCACCTACAGTGTCCAGCTGGTTATTCTTCTCAAGATTTTCCGAAATAGTGATAAGGTCAATCGGCTGGCTGGCCTCGACCAATTTGGTCATTGCCTCAAATATCAGCTTATGAGTGCGGGTATAAAAATCCTGCGCGACGACCAGCTCTGCCACTCTGTCAAACGCCTGGTTATCAAGCATGAGTCCGCCAAGCACAGACTGCTCAGCCTCGATGGAATGGGGGGGAACTTTCAGGGTATCGACTTGTTGATCAGGTTTCGCCATATCACTACAAACACTAAGGGAAAGACCTGTTATTGTATACGCAAATGGGGTGGAAATGAATCTTGATTATCTGTCTGATGATGACCACAGGAGGCGCACTGCGCCCCCATCGTTTGCTTTACAGTTTCTTCAATGCAATGCGCCCGCTGACAGTATCGATTTCCACATCCACGTCTCCATCTTTGACCACAAATTCCAATTCCCGGGATGGACCATATTTGGCTTTCTTCTCTTTGTCTGTCGAAAGCTCATTGATGATCCGTCCACCTGCATGGGCATCAATATCGAAGCGTGCGGACAGTTCTGCCGGGAAGTAAAAGTCGACATCTCCGCTGACCGACTCAAAACGAATATTCGCGCTTTTTTCGAGTGCTCTTAGACGCACGTTGATCTCACCATTCACCGTACTCATACGTAAGTCTTTCAGGCTGGCAATGTCAAAATCTACTTCTCCATTGACGTTTTCAACGCGAATATCAGTAGCCTGAGTCACACTCTCAATGCCGCCATTGACCGCATTGAAACGCAACTTGCCATTTGATGCCATATCTTCAATGTCACCATTGACCGTTTCATAACGAATATTGCCAGATAACTTTTTGCCTTCAATATCGCCATTCACGGTCTCCAGTTCAACCTTGCCGCTGAGTTCATTGGCCTCAATGTCCCCGTTGACTGTGGTTACGGCCACACCAGCATCAAAGTGACTAACATCCACGTCAACACTCACCCCTTCAAAGTTAAGCTCGCTTTGCCGTGGCATATAAATCGTCAGCCGAGAGCCGTCTCGCTGGTTATTCCAGCTTTTACTGCGGCGTGGCATTTTAACGATAAACTCGGTCACACTGCCCTGAGTTTCCAGCGTATAGCCTTCGGCCAGTTCATCCAGTTCACCAATGACCTGAAAGCTTGGCTTATCCCATGATTTAATTGTCACTTTGCCTCGCTGGCTTTCGATAACGACTTTGCCATCCAGCGGTATCTCTATCTGTTCGTCAATCTTGTCACCCGCCAGGGCAAACAGCGGCAGCGTAGCCAGTCCAAAAATGATTGCTTTCATGCTTCTCTCCTAAATCTGTTGCCACTGGGGCTGATGTACCTTAGTGATTAAATCTAACTGCTGCTGGTAAACCTGTGCCAGCATCTTAAGCAGGGCAGCGTTGTCAGGGTCTTTCATCAGTGCAAGCTTAATCGCCTGCTCTGCTTCCTCTAGTTCCTGCAATGGCACTTGCCAGTCTTTAGTCAAGGCCGGCTGTGCCTCATACTGAACCAATAATGTCTGTTTCTTCTGTTCAAAAAAAGCACTCATATGGGTCATGGTATCTTCTCTGGGCTGCGTCATAATGACCTGCCAGCTCAGTAAACCTGCTGATACACAGGCTGCCACTCCCGCTAACTTTATCCAGGGGCTAGGTGGCGGAGCCACTGTACTGGATACATTGATGGCTTTTTCAATGCCCTGCCACAAGTCTTTTTGTGGTTCAGGCAGCTGGTCCTGATCTTGCTGGCGCGGCAGCTGTTGTTTCAGAAACTGCTCAAATGTTGGTTTACTCATTGTCATACCACTCCTGTAACAATTTCCTGGCCCGGTGAAACTGCGATTTACTTGATCCCACCGCCATATTCAACATGCTGGCAACTTCTTCGTGGCGGTACCCTTCCACCGCGTGCAAAACAAACACCAGACGTGCTCGCTCTGGTAAACGTAAGATCAGTTTGTCGAGCCCATTGAGCGATTGGCATTGCATTATCTCGGCGTATTCCATCCCACTGTCTTCGAGACTTACCACTTTTTGCAGCCAGTTTTTTTGTTTACGTAAATAACTGATCGCGACATTCGATGTGACACTGTGCAACCAGGTAGTGAATTTTGACTGCCCCTGAAACTGGGCAATTTTGTGCCAAAGTTGTACAAACACCTCCTGTGTCGCATCTTCCGCATGGGCCTGATCAGCGAGCAAACGCAAACACAGTCCATACACCCTGCGATAACACTGCTGATAGAGCTGTTCAAATGCCGCTTGCTCGCCTTGCTGAGCACGCTGCACTAACAACTCAATCGTGTCTGGATTAAATGCCTCTTTGGCATTGATTATCATAGAGTATTCCTTCGCTTGCGTGTCATCATCGTGACATATCAGGTGCCATAAAGAAAGTAACCCAATGGTGCGATGTTTAGAGGATAAGACGAGCGTGGAACAACAAAAGGTTTAAACAGGAAAGAAAAATTTTCTAAATAACTGACAGGCAGGTTACTCTTCGTCTTCATCCGGTGCCTGGTAATCTTCACCAGACTCAAAACGCCACCCCATAAACTCCAGTTTCGCCGGCGTAATCACGCCACCATTGCCAAGATTGAAGTTTTTCAGCGCTTCATCAAAGTGCACACCACTGCCGCCAGTCGCATCTATAGTTGCGCCGCGAATGGTGCCATAAAACTGGCCACTCCCGCGCATAGCAATGCTGGTCACCGGCGCATATATAACAGCATACATTGAACTGGCGCCGCGCATTGTGATGCCATTCTGGCCTGAATAGGATGAGAAAATGCTCAAGCTTGGAAAACCACTGTTAGTCAATCCTTCCTGCTCTGTGATGACTACCCCACTGGCGCCAAAATCCACTTTACCGGTGACAAAAATGGCCAGGCTGCTGCCTGCTTTGATGGTGATGCTGGTATGGCCCGTCATTTTGAAGTCTCCATCAACCAGCCAGATCACATCACCGCCTTCTATGGTAATGGTGCCATCACTGGTAAGCTTCATGTTTTTCATACCAAAGACATATTCGCTGCTGGTATTACTCTGGCCATGATTTTGCGTCAAATGCTGGAACAAATAGATGTCAGCAGGGCTCGAAGACCAGGTATCGCTACCACCCCGTATATAACGCCCCTCACTTGGCGTGAATACATAGTCGGTCTGTGCACCCACCGTAAAATCCGTGTAAGTGTTATTGCTGTCGATCACGGAAGGCATATTGAGCGGTAAAGCCAGTGGGTCACATTCTTTGTCAGGGTCATTAGGGTCATAATCTGGCGAACTTGGATCATAGACACGAACCGCTTCAACTTCAGGGTTCACATTGAAACGATCCGCTGAGTAATGGAGCCCGTCCTGTACATGACTACTTTGAAAACTCCCCGTTCCCCCATACATGATATCTAGCTCAGCCTGATTTTGATTGAGGATCTCAGCACCCCACTTCATGCTTACGTCACCGTTTGCGCGCAGCACACCTGTGATCTGGCCGCCATTGTGTTTTACATACCCCTGAGTGAGTACATCTCCATCAACCCGCACCCCACTTCCCGCCGAAATGTCGATCCCGGTATTCGATTGCACGGTGCCCACGACAGGTGAAGACCCTTTGAGATACAAAACGCCAGATGCTTTTACATCTCCCATAATCGGTGAGTGACCATTCAATACCACATCTGCATCACCAATCACAGTATTCACGTCACCATTGCTGGTGCGCGTGTCTTCATAACTACCAACAGTAGAGTCATAGCTGTCAACCAGACCGCTACCTGCCAGATTAACGCCTTTACATCCAGTTACCGCATTTTGAAACACTGAACTGCGTTCGGCGGGCGTGTATTTAAAATAAGAGACCATTCGCGCATGCGCCTGATCATCATAACGCTGACCGAGGCTGGCAATCGACACTTCGTCTCCATTGACTGACAACTGTGCGTTATAGCTTGTCCCATCCAGCTCGCCAGTACCCAGCCCGGCGCCTATCTGCTGCACGGCTTGCTCAAGTGTCAGATTGGCGTTATTGGTGATGGCGGCTTTAAGTGCTTGGCCCCGCTCTATAACCCCTTTTTCAGCCAGGAGACGCGCGTTGAGGTCTTTTTGATAGTTACCACTCAGGCGCTCCTGCACCAGGGTATCTTTAAATGCAGCAAACACAACCACGCTGGCCACTGAACTCAGTAGCATGACTTTAATCAGGGTAAATCCACGTTGTCGTAAACTCTGCATCTTCATAGTGTCACCAATTAGCCGTCGCGAGCACTTGCTGGCTCGCAGCTACGTCTATTTGGATCCCCGCAGCATACTGCACAGGAATCCCCACCGGCGTTACAGTGATCGACGTGATCAAGCCGTTGATTGAAAAGCTCAAAGCATTCACACCGCGCAATAAGCGTTGTGCAGGCAAGTTATCCGAGCTGATATCACACAACAAATAACCATCAAGCAAAGAAAAAGTTTCTGTATAAGTGACTGCAGGTACACTGCCATCACAGGCCGGCGTGTTGGCTACCTGCGTAACTTCTAACGCGCTACCATTGAGTCTGACCTGGGGCGTAGAAGCTGTTTGTTTGATACTTCGGGTCATAAGCTGACTGGTGTAGCGGATAACTTCCTGCGCTTGTGCCAACTCCTGATTAACAGCAATGGTGCTGCGAATGGTCGAATAGGCCACTGCTATACCACCGAGCATAAACAGCCCTATCGATAATGCTATCAAAAGCTCCAACAGGGTAAATCCGCGGCTGTTCATCAGACGTCTCATAAGCAAACATTAACAAAGCTGGCATGCAGGGAAATTTGATCCACCCCCGTATCAGTCATACGTTCGTCATGCCAGCTGACTGACACACTCATATCAAGGTTAAACGTGTCGGGTAGCGTCAGCTTGAAACGCGGATCATTTGGGTACAATCCCGCCGCGGTAGGATTCGTACCAGGATTCAGACTGGTATTGACACTTTGGTAGTGACAAATATCCGGCCAGATACGTTCAATTGCATTCTGTCCATGGATCAGGGCAATGGTGTAGTTAAAGCTATTCTGTGCAAACTGTATGGCTTTTATCTGCGCCGCAGCAAGCCCCAGCAAGGCAATGGCCGCGATGACCATAGACACCATGACTTCCAGCAATGAAAAACCTTTTACTACGCGCAATTATCTGTCGCCTTACCCAACCAACTTTGCCCACTATGTAGAATGCACAAACGTACATCATCCGTTGCCGCATCGTTATCTGAAATCAGTATGTTACTAAATGCACTCAACTCACCACTTGAACGTAATGTTCTGTCGACCAGGTTCACCGCTACTTGGTTATGATCAATCGTAAAACGCTTTAAGGTCACTTCCTGACCTTGCTCAACCACCTTCATGACCCAGTCGCTGTTTTCCAACTCTAGCTTTACCGGCACTTCACGCTTTACCGCTTCACTGCGCGCAAAGCGATAAAAACTACTTAACTCATTTGCCGTGGTATTAACCCGGTCTTGTTTAATCTGACCAATCAAAGAAGGTGCTGCAACCATGGCCAGAATGGCAATAATCGCCAACACCACCAACAATTCAATGAGCGTTACGCCGCGCTGGGTGTGTTTACCAACAGTCATTCAGGTTGCCTCCCTGATTGCCCAAATGGTCTAAAGTCAGCACGCCACACACGTCTCTGTTCTGGCCCTCATCAGCCACTGGTGTCGCTCTTAAAATATAGCCCATATTGCGAAAATCACCGTTCGCACCTTGTGGCTTATTACGCGCCTCGTAGCTGAACGTGTAGAACTCAGCAGCAGGCAGACCCTGAAATGTTGCTGTATTGGGGTAACCCCCATTGCGGGAATAGATACGCTCCAACGTGGCACTGGTTTGCAACAACAAGTGTTGTGCATCCAGTCGTCTGCTTTCACGCACATACTCGCTGTAGTTTGGCAATGCCACACTGGCCAGGATGGCGACGATCGCAATGGCGATCAGCAGCTCTATCAAAGTAAATCCACGCATTCTGGAGGTCTTAAGCATATTGGGTTTCCCACCTAAATGATAACGCTGTCATAAATCATTGAGTAGACTGTATGACATTTAACCAATAAAAAAAAGTGCCTGTAATAAAAACAGTTAACTAAAATATCACAAAACAGAATTAGCTAAAACAGGAACGCGCTTACAGTCTATAACAGCCGGGCTTTTTACCCTAGAACAACCGTGAGGTCAGACCATTAGATTTTAGCTTCAATTGTTCCCGTAATGACTATAAGCCGTTTACGAGCGCCGTTGTTTTGATTTGGATTAATTTTCCGACTTGTGTTGTAAACCTTCCATGATGATCCCGATAATCATCAGATCCACACACTGAAAATTGGAGTTGTTATTGTCTTTCAGAGATTGGGAATACAACCGCGCACAGATGCGCGCGGTTGGTGCTTAATAAAATTAAGCTTCAGCGATCACGATTACTTTGATAGCTGTTGTCACGTCAGTGTGAAGCTGGATAGTTACGTCGAACTCACCTGTCTCACGGATAGTACCGGTAGGCAGACGAACTTCTGACTTAGCAACTTCAAGACCTACTGCAGTGATAGCATCGGCGATATCGCGAGTACCGATAGAACCGAATAGCTTACCTTCGTCACCCGCTTTAGAAACCAGAGTCACTTCAGCAAGTGCTTCTAGTTTTTCAGCGCGCGCTTGTGCAGCAGTTAGCTCTTCAGCGATTTTCGCTTCAAGCTCAGCACGACGTGCTTCGAAAGTTTCGATGTTAGCTTTAGTTGCAGGAACTGCCTTGCCCTTAGGGAAAAGGAAGTTACGTGCGAAACCAGATTTAACTGAAACCTGGTCACCTAGGCCACCTAGGTTTGCGATCTTGTCTAGTAGAATAACTTGCATGTCTCTACACCTTTTAAAAACTGTTAATCAGCTGCTTACTTGTGTAAGTCAGTGTACGGAAGAAGGGCTAGGTAGCGAGCACGCTTGATAGCAGTTGCTAGCTGACGCTGGTATTTAGCGCTAGTACCTGTGATACGGCTAGGTACGATTTTGCCACTTTCAGTTACATAGTTTTTAAGAGTAGCCAGATCTTTGTAATCGATTTGTTGTACGCCTTCCGCTTTGAAACGGCAGAACTTACGACGTCTGAAATAACGTGCCATGAGTAAATTTCCTCAATTAATTCTTTCAATATGTTGTGCATGTAATACAAGTTGACTCAAGCCACTGCGACTTTCGTGTCGGTTTAAAAAACCGCGTACCTGTAAGGTCTGCCCAACGTATAAATGCTCTAGTTGAGTCCGGAACTGCTGTCCGCTGGCAACCACCTGAATACGTACATAACTGTTACGATTTAGGTCGGCTTCTACCTGCATCGATTTATGTTCTAAAACAAAAATACAATGCGCGATGCCGGCGGGGCTTTGACTGTACTTAGGTGGCTTACAGACCGTGCCAGATAATACCAGCTGGTTTGTATACAGTTCAGACTGAGTGCTCACCAAACTACCAGGTCAATTCCGAATCAATAACGATTAAGCAGTTGCTGCTTCTTTTTTCTCTTCTTTAGCAAGAGGAGACGCTTCAGTTACAGCGTTCTTAGTACGCATAACCAGGTTACGAAGCACTGCATCGTTGTAGCGGAAAGAAGTTTCAAGCTCGCTGATTACTTCAGTAGGTGCTTCAACGTTCAACAGAACATAGTGTGCTTTGTGAAGCTTTTCGATTGGGTAAGCCAGTTGACGACGGCCCCAGTCTTCTAGACGGTGGATTTTACCGCCAGCTTCTGTGATGGCACCAGTATAACGCTCGATCATACCAGGTACTTGCTCACTTTGGTCTGGGTGAACCATGAATACGATTTCGTAATGACGCATGGATATTCCTTACGGTTAATATAGCCTTGTCCCGTTTCGGCCAGTCGGGGTAAGGCAAGGAACTAAAGTTAGTTAGGCCGAAAGAGCGCGTATTTTACGTGCCGCGCTAAAAATAAGCAATCAGTTTATCTCTGAAAATTGGTGGAATAAGATTTAAAGTTGAGTGAGTAAGTCAGAATGAAAAAAAAAGGGTAAAATGAAGGTCGAAAACGAGAGGAAAGTTGGAGCGGCACACGAGGTTCGAACTCGTGACCTCGACCTTGGCAAGGTCGCGCTCTACCAGCTGAGCTAGTGCCGCATCACAATGTAGCTCTTAGTTTCCCGCTGGGTGCAACCTTGAGGTCGCGTCTAACGTTTAGCAGCTGAGCCAGTGCCGCATCACAATGTAGCTCTTAGTTTCCCGCTGGGCGCAACCTTGAGGTCGCGTCTAACGTTTAGCAGCTGAGCTAGTGCCGCTTCATAATAAAGTATCTAGTTTATACACCTGAAGAAGTGTTGGAGCGGCACACGAGGTTCGAACTCGTGACCTCGACCTTGGCAAGGTCGCGCTCTACCAGCTGAGCTAGTGCCGCATCACAATAAATACTCGTTTTTAATCAGTTGAGTAAACTGCTTATAGATTGGAGCGGCACACGAGGTTCGAACTCGTGACCTCGACCTTGGCAAGGTCGCGCTCTACCAGCTGAGCTAGTGCCGCATCACCATAAGTACTCTTTTTTAGTCAGTTGAGTAAACTGATTGTAGATTGGAGCGGCACACGAGGTTCGAACTCGTGACCTCGACCTTGGCAAGGCTGCTTATAGATTGGAGCGGCACACGAGGTTCGAACTCGTGACCTCGACCTTGGCAAGGTCGCGCTCTACCAGCTGAGCTAGTGCCGCATCACCATAAGTACTCTTTTTTAGTCAGTTGAGTAAACTGATTGTAGATTGGAGCGGCACACGAGGTTCGAACTCGTGACCTCGACCTTGGCAAGGTCGCGCTCTACCAGCTGAGCTAGTGCCGCTTCATAAGTTATGGAATATTAAAACGCTGGTGCGCGACGGGTCGCGTTTAACGTTTTAGCAGCTGAGCCAGTGCCGCATTCCACAATTGCTCGATTGTTTTAAACACTGGAGCACGACTGGTCGCGTCTAACGTTTTAGCAGCTGAGCTAGTGCCGCTTTAAAATACAATACCCCAGAGACAAATAAGCTTTGCCGTCTTGAGCGGGGCAGGATTCTACAAGATAGAAAAAGCATTGCAAGTACTTTTTCTAAATTTTTTAAAGATTGAAGAATTTTTGCTGATAGACCTTCAACTCCATAATGGAGTCTTTAATGTCGTCCAGAGCCAGGTGAGAGCTCTTTTTGTGGATCCCGTTTAACAGCTCAGGCTTCCAGCGACGTGCCAGCTCTTTAATCGTGCTAACGTCCAGGTTGCGGTAGTGGAAGTATTCTTCCAGCTCAGGCATGTATTTATTGAGGAAACGACGGTCCTGACCAATCGAATTACCACACATAGGCGATTTGCCCGGCGGCACCCATTGCTTCAGGAAGTCCAAGGTTTGTTTGATTGCATCAGATTCAGAATGAGAACTGGCCTTACAACGCGCAGTTAAGCCTGAGCGGCCATGCTGGTTTGTGCACCATTCATCCATATTATCAAGTAATTCATCACTTTGATGGATAGCAATTACAGGTCCCTCAGCCAGTACGTTAAGATCACAGTCTGTGATCACAGTGGCAATTTCGAGGATCCTATCTGTTTTAGGTTCCAGACCCGTCATTTCTAAGTCGAGCCAGATCAGGTTTGATTCATGAAAAGACATACACTACCTAACGGTACTTTCCTTTAGATCCAATGCAATTAGATATATCATATTAGCTTCATCACTCGACCAAAAGCTTTTTTTTACAAAGCGGGGCAATTTATTGAGTTATAGTCCATGATTGGCCTGTATACCACTCGATAGCAATAAATCGTGTCGCGAGTTTATTAGATATGGCAAAACGCAAAAAACTCAGTAAGGGCCAATCCAGACGGATCAGTGCCAATCATCAAAAACGCTTGCATAAAGCGAAACAACAATCCGACACTCAGGTAAGCTGGCAAACAGACAATCTGGGCCCCACAGAACCCGCCGTGGTGATCAGTCGCTTTGGGCAACATGCCGATATCGAGTGCGAAAATGGCGACGTGCTACGCTGCAATATCCGCCGTACCGTCACCAGCTTAGTGTGTGGTGACGAAGTGATTTTCCGTCGCGCCAAAGTGAGCGAAGGCGATTTGGCCGGCGTCATAGAAGCCGTCGAGCCTCGACGCTCTCAGCTTACTCGTCCGGATTTTTATGATGGCGTTAAGGTGGTGGCAGCCAACATAGATCAGATTTTAATGGTGTCCGCCGTGGTGCCTGAATTTACCCCACAGATCATTGACCGTTACCTGGTCGCCTGTGAAGACATGGGTATTGAACCAATTCTGTTGCTCAACAAGGTCGATCTGCTCGATGACGAAGGCCTCGACTATGTCGATGAAGTCTTGGATATCTATCGCGACTTAGGCTACCGCGTCTTACTGGTCAGTAACAAGACTGGCGAAGGGATCGATGAGCTCAAAGCCCTGCTAACAGAAAAGAATAATATCTTCGTTGGTCAGTCTGGAGTCGGGAAGTCAACACTGGTCAATACGGTACTGCCTGATGCAGCCATCCTGACCCAGGAAGTGTCTGAAAACAGTGGCCTGGGTCAGCACACCACCACGGTTTCTAAACTGCATCACCTGCCCAGTGGCGGTAATCTGATAGACAGTCCGGGGATCCGTGAGTTCGGTCTGTGGCACCTGGAGGTTGAGCGGGTAACCTGGTGTTTTAAAGAGTTTCGTGAGTTTATCGGCGGCTGTCGTTTTCGTGACTGCAAACACCTTAACGATCCGGGTTGTCTGATCCTGGAAGCGGTTGATGAGGGCAAGATCAGCGAGCTGCGCTTTGACAGCTATCATCGTATTCTGGAGTCAATGGCGGATGGTCGCGCAGGTGCGCGCGCGCCAAGAGTTTGATACTATCTTCAAAATTTTTTCAGGAATAATAAAAGTGAACTTGGATAAACTAAAGATTGCCCTGCAATATGCTTTACCCAAACATGCCGTATCACGTTTGGTGGGAAAACTGGCCGCAGCCGAAGCGGGTGCACTGACAACCACCTTAATTAAATTGTTTATCAAACAGTACAAGATAGACATGAGTGAAGCCCTGCATGAAGATCCAGCTCACTATAAAACCTTTAATGAATTCTTTACCCGTCCGCTGAAGCCGGGGATCCGCCCACTTGCCGAAGAAGCCAGCATTGTGGCTCACCCGGTCGACGGTGCCATCAGCCAGTTAGGTGATGTAGTCGATGGTCAGATCATTCAGGCCAAAGGCCATGACTACAGCCTGCAAACCCTGCTGGGGGGCAAAGAATCCGACGTAGCACCGTATCTTGGTGGTAAGTTTGCCACCATTTATCTGGCGCCCAAAGACTATCACCGCATTCATATGCCCCTTGATGGTACGCTGAAAAAGATGATCTACGTACCTGGCGATCTGTTCTCGGTAAACCCGCTAACTGCGCAAAACGTCCCTAATCTGTTTGCTCGTAACGAGCGGGTTGTCGCTATCTTTGACACTGAGATAGGTCCACTGGCTATGGTACTGGTGGGCGCCACCATAGTGGCCAGCATCGAAACCATCTGGGCGGGCACAGTCACGCCACCAGCCGGCAAAGACGTCTTTAGCTGGGATTATCCCGCAGAGGGCGACAACGCCGTTAAATTGAAAAAAGGCGACGAGATGGGCCGCTTTAAGCTGGGCTCAACGGTGATCCTGGCCTGGGGAGAAGATAAAGCCGACTTCCTCGCAAACCAGTTGCCAGAGACAGTCACCCGCATGGGCACGCCATTCGCGACCATTCGTGAATAACCCCACCCAAATAAGACACTAAAAAGCCCGCGCATGCGGGCTTTTTAGTGTCAGAGTACCAAGATATGGGTGCTAAACTGAACGTTAAGGACATCCAATCAGCGTACACACAGACCAGACGCACGAACCAGCCGGGCCTGTATAGCAAGGCGCAAGTACCGACACCCCACCAGCAACTTTAGGGGTTTCCTGCGGGTTTATCTCACGTCTTTGCGAGCTTAATTGTTTGAGGTTCTTTTTAGAGAGTGTGATTTTCATAATGTTTCCTTATTGATGAATAAATCGACAATACGAAAACACATTAGCATGACAGGATTAGCAGCACACCGTACATGCGGGATCTTTTTCCAGTGCAAATTGCCTCTGCTGCAAACTTAACGCATCAACCACTATCATCTCACTCGCCTTGTCTGGTACACCAGAGACAATCAAACTGACCGCTTTCATAGCCTGCATAGAGCCAATCATGCCAAGCAATGGGCTGACTACGCCGGCATTCTGACAATTTAATTCGGTAGATTCTGGCGACTCAGGGAAGACGCAATGATAGCAAGGAGACGATGCTCTGAAGTCAAACGTCATAAACTGTCCCTGAGTGCCCAGCGCTGCGCCAGAGATAAGTACTTTACGTTCACGCAGGCAATACTGATTCAGTAAGTAGCGCGTGGCGAAATTATCGCTGCAATCGAGGATCCAGTCACTGTCTTGCAAAACCGAGTCTATATTGCTCGTGTCGAGCTTCAATGACAGTGGGATAAGTGAAATTTGATTATTCAGACTCGCTAAGACTTTTCCTGCTGCTTTTGCTTTTGACTGGCCAATGTGATTAATCTTATACAAAATCTGCCTTTGCAAATTCGACAATTCAACCGCATCATCATCACAAAAGGTCAACTGACCAACACCGCTTGCCGCTAAGTAAAATAGCGCAGGGCTTCCCAGGCCACCACACCCAATTACGGCCACTCGGGCCGCTTTGAGCCGCATCTGGCCAGCTTCAGATACTGCATTGAGGAGCAAATGACGACTGTACCTAAGCCGCTCTTTGTCATTGAGCTCTGTACTCATGATTCGCCCGTGGCCCGTTTCAGGTCAATAATCGCTTGCCTGTGGTCACTGGCCTCTGTAATGGCACGCACCACCGCGACGCTCCCGACCCCCGTCGCAGCGACCTGAGGAGCACGAGTCAGGTCGATCCCCCCAATAGCCACTGTAGGATACGTCTCACGCATCAGGGGCACAAAATGTCTAAGCTTCTCCAGCCCCTGGATCTGACCTGTCATGTCTTTCGTCGTCGTAGGGTATATTGCCCCAAACGCCAGATAGCTGGGTCGGTAGTTATGAGCGCGTAGCATTTCGTAAAAACCATGTGTTGATACCCCAAGACGTAAACCCGCCTGTTGAATGGCAACCAGGTTAGCCGAATCCAAATCTTCCTGACCAAGATGGACACCATAAGCTCCGTGGCGAATGGCCAGTTCCCAATGGTCATTGATAAAAACCCGACCCTGATACTTTTCCCCCAAGGTGATCGCACACTGTATGTCTTCTTCCAGCGTAGTTTCGTCAGCCTGTTTAATTCTGAGTTGCACGGTTTTCACGCCCTCAGCCAGACATTTTTCCACCCAGTCTACAGAATCAACAACAGCATAGAGCCCCAACTCTTCTCCCACCGGTGCAAAGCCTGCGGCAAAGTTAAACTCTTCGCTAACCGCAAACTCCAGCTCATCGCCCAGCCAGCTGCCCGCCTCTATGACCTGGGGAAAATCGCTGATCTGCTCTGGGAACCCGGCGTGGGCCAGTGGCCCCCTGCCCTCACCAAATCGTTGTGCTACTTTCAACCCCTGATTGATGTAAGCTTTGGCCAGAATAAAGGCATCTTTGATAGGGTAACCTTTCGCCAGACATGCAGCGACAGAGGATGCAAAGCTACAACCAGTGCCATGACTATGTGGTGTTTGTATCGCCTCATTCCCAAGCCAATACTCCTCGCCCTCGCTCCAGCAATAATCTATACAGTAACCGTTAGGGTAATCCCAGTGACCCCCTTTAATAATCACCGATTTCACCCCAAGCTCCCTCAGTTTACGGGCAGCGTCCCTGACTGCGTCTGGGCCAATCAGATATACTCCAGTCAGTACTTGTGTTTCCTGCGTATTGGGCGTGATCACGTCAACCTGTGGCAAGAGGTACTTTTTCAGCGCGTCCAGGGTATCTTCTTCGGTCAGCGCATCGCCACTGGATGCAATGGCAACAGGATCAAAAACCACCACAGGCGGTCTTTCCCAGCGGCTTTTGTACTGTGCCAAGTGCTCTGCAACCAACTGGATCTGCGTACTATTAGCGAGCATGCCAATCTTAATCACAGTCGCTTTTAAGTCAGCTTCGAGCGCCAGCAACTGAGATTCCAGTACTTCACTGGACACCGCGTTAATTTCCTCTACCGCGAGACTATTTTGCGCCGTCAGTGCGGTTACGGCCGTGCAGGTTTGCACACCAAAGCTGTGCATAGCTTTCACATCAGCCTGTATGCCTGCTCCCCCACCCGAGTCCGACCCTGCAATGGTCCATACCAGTTCAGCCACAATTACTCCTACTTATTCTGTTGAACATGGGCGCATGATTAAGTGCAATACGCCACACAGTCTTCATGACACGTAAACGTGTGTTTAATTCTGATGCCAAAAAGGCATACCCATTGTCGGGGTAGAAGGCGCCGCCACCTCTTTCTCAGGCATCGCCTGCGCCACATAGGCAGCACGCCCGGCAACCACAGCATGATGAAAGGCGCTGGCCATAGTCACAGGACACCCGGCACCTGCAATGGCCGAATTTAGCAACACGGCGTCATAGCCCAGCTCCAACGCCTGAACGGCATGAGATGGCAAGCCCAGTCCCGCATCGACAATCAGGGTATGGTCAGGCAGACGCTCACGAATGGTTTGCAAATTATAGGGATTAAGTAAGCCTTTACCGGTACCTATGGGAGCACCCCAGGGCATCAGAACTTCACACCCCAGATCCGCCAGACGCTGACACACCACTAAATCATCGGTGCAGTAGGGCAGCACTTTAAACCCTTGCTTTATTAAAATCTCGGTTGCTTCGAGCAACGCAATCGGATCTGGTTGTAAATTGTATTCATCCCCGATGAGTTCCAATTTTATCCAGTCAGTGGCAAACACTTCGCGGCACATTTGCGCCAGTGTCACCACTTCTTTAACACTGTGACACCCGGCAGTGTTCGGCAATACCCGCAAACCAGTATCCTTGATCAATTGCCAGAAATCATCCCCCGCTGACACAGAATTTTGTCGCCGTAAAGAAACCGTCACGATTTGCGCCCGGGAAGCCAGCAAACTTTGCTGCATCACCTCCGGCGAGGGATAAAGTGCAGAGCCTATCAACAATCGACTGTCAAACTGCTCTCCATAAACCGTGAAAGGCTTATCAGTCTGCATCATCAGCCTCCCTGAATAGGCGATAACAACTCAATGCTGTCACCTTCTTGCAATTGCTGCTCTGCCAACCCGCTGCGCGGTACAAACTGGCCATTGAGCGCAACCGCGTAGGGTGCTTGCGCCCCCTGTGCTTCAATTACCTCTAACAGAGAGTGTGGCTGCGACAACGTGAGTGCCTGACCATTGTAACTAATATTCATAATACCCCTTGTTGTAACGCTTGTTGCACCACAGCAGGTGCCAGCAAAAAGCCATGTCGATACAGACCATTTATTCGGATCACATTGTCTGTCACACTGATTTGTGGGCGATTGTCTTTATATGCTGGGCGTAACCCTGCACGTAATGACATCACACGCCCCTCAGCAAAACCACTGTGCACCGTATAAGCCGCCGATAACAACTCCAACGTCGAACGTACTGTGATATCGCCCCGATCCTGAGACTCAATTTCGGTGGCACCTATCACAAATTCATGGTTTGGCTTAGGCGCAATATAGAGTGGATAACGCGGATGCATAAGACGTACTGGGCGTTGTAAGTTCACCTCAGGCGCATAAATGCGTGCAACTTCCCCCCGCACGCCACGCAACCCTGGGCTCTGCGCTTTTGCGTCTAACCCGCGGCAATCGATGATCCAGTCAAACGCCTCACCATTCACACGGCCCTGTTCAATCTGTGCATCAGCCCCCTCATGAAAGCACATGCCCATGTTCTGTAATGTGCCGAGGCTCGCCGCAAAGAATGCCAGATTATCGAGTTGACCTTCACAGGGTAAATACAAACCCTGATGAAATCGACCAGCTAACTCAGGCTCTAACGCACCAATACCACAGCCATCCAGGCTTTGTGCCTGATGACCAGCCAGAGGCTTAAGACGACGCTGAAAACTCAGTAAATCACCCCGGTCTTGCTGATGTGCAACAATCACTGTCCCCTGCTGCTGAAAAAATACCGGCGTATCAAGTTTGGCCAGCAACTCAGGCCATAAGGCCATCGCTTCTAAACCCAGCTCCGCCAGATCTTGCTCACAAATCACAGATTCAGCCATGGGGGCGAGCATGGCCGCAGCTAAAGTTCCGACGCTGGAAGGCGCCGAGACCGGATCACGTTCAAAGATACTCAGGTGAAAGTGCTCTGCCAACATCAAGGCAGCAACCCGACCGATCAGGCCAAAACCGACGATGGCAACACGCGGTTTATTTGTCTGGGACATCTTGCCTCCATGCGGGCCCAAATGGGCCCGCCGTCTTCAATCACAGTGCTTTGTGGTAAAGCTCTGAGCCCGTCTCTTTGAACTCACGTGATTTATTTTTCATTTCGGCTTCCACATCGATCATTTTTATCGCGATGGCTTCGCCCGCATTGTTTGGATCTATGCCCTCAGCTTCCAGCTGCTTAGCATAGTCACGTACATCCTGAGTGATCTTCATTGAGCAGAATTTAGGACCACACATAGAGCAGAAATGCGCGACTTTACCCGATTCCTGCGGTAGTGTTTCATCGTGATAAGACAGCGCGCGTTCCGGGTCCAGACTCAAATTGAACTGATCGTGCCAGCGGAACTCAAAACGCGCTTTAGACAAGGCGTTGTCACGAATTTGAGCGCCAGGGTGACCTTTCGCCAGATCCGCTGCATGCGCCGCAATCTTGTAAGTGATCAGACCCTCTTTCACATCTTCTTTATTTGGCAGACCCAAATGCTCCTTCGGCGTCACATAACACAGCATCGCCGTACCGTACCAGGCAATTTGCGCCGCACCGATACCCGAAGTGAAATGATCATAACCTGGTGCAATATCTGTGGTCAGTGGGCCAAGGGTGTAAAAAGGCGCTTCATGACAATGCTTTAATTGCTCATCCATGTTTTCTTTGATCAGGTGCATAGGGACATGGCCCGGGCCTTCAATGAACACTTGTACGTCGTGTTTCCAGGCGATCGTTGTCAGCTCACCTAAGGTGCGTAACTCAGACAGTTGCGCTTCGTCATTGGCGTCGGCGATTGATCCCGGGCGTAAACCATCTCCCAGAGAGAAACAGACATCGTACTGTTTCATGATTTCACAAATGTCTTCAAAGTGCGTGTACAGGAAGTTTTCTTTATGGTGCGCCAAACACCATTTCGCCATGATAGAACCGCCACGTGACACAATACCTGTGACACGCTTAGCCGTCATGGGCACATACCGTAGCAATACACCCGCGTGGATTGTGAAGTAATCCACGCCCTGCTCTGCCTGCTCAATCAGAGTATCGCGGAAAATCTCCCAGGTCAGATCTTCAGCCACCCCATTCACTTTTTCAAGCGCCTGGTAAATCGGTACTGTGCCGATAGGCACAGGTGAGTTACGCACTACCCACTCACGGGTTTCATGAATATAACGTCCAGTAGACAGGTCCATCACCGTATCTGCACCCCAGCGTGTTGACCACACCAGCTTTTCTACTTCTTCTTCAATAGAAGAAGTCACCGACGAGTTACCTATGTTGGCATTCACCTTCACCAGGAAGTTACGACCCACAATCATCGGCTCTGTTTCAGGGTGATTGATATTGTTTGGCAAGATGGCGCGACCACGAGCGATCTCAGAGCGGACAAACTCCGGGGTAATGAAATCCGGGATCTCCGCACCAAAAGACTGACCTTTGTGCTGCTGCGCCAATAACTCTTCACGGATCTTGGCACGCCCCATATTTTCACGGATCGCAACATATTCCATTTCCGGAGTCACAATGCCACGACGCGCATAGTGCATTTGCGTAACGTTTTGCCCGGGTTTAGCGCGGCGTATTTTAGGCAAATTTTCAAAACGAATATGGTCTAACCCTTCATCTGCCATACGCTGCTGAGAAAATTGCGAAGTGACCGACTCCAGCACCTCTGTATCATCCCGGTCCAAAATCCACTGTTCGCGGAATTTCGGCAACCCCGTGCGCACATCCAGCTTAAATTCAGGATCGGTATAAGGGCCCGATGTATCGTAAACACGAACCGGCTCATTCTGCTCATAGATCGGATCTTCTTCGGTGCCACCAATAAAAGAATCGCTCAGGGTAATTTCGCGCATTCCGACGCGTACACCCGCCTGCTCGCCATCAACATAGACTTTCTCGGAATTGGGAAAGGGTTGTCCGGTAAGGTTGTAAATAAAATCCGACGCGGCCTCGCGTGACTCACGACGTGATAACTTGCTACTGTTGTTTGACATGACATGCCTCATTATTAAGTTAAGGTGTCTTGTCAGAACTCCACAAAGGGAGCGAGAAGGGTCCAAACCAAACTCACAGCAGTAAACACTGTGTGCTGGTTTCATTCAGTGGAGCATGTTGGCACAGGCACAACATGGCTGGCAACCTAGATATCTTACGATATACCAACTTAGGTAGCTTGTTCCCTACGCAGGCATTAACCTGATCAGGTCCACGGATCCCGCAATACTGCGATCTCAGCCCAGATGGGCACTCCGACAAGTAACGAACTGTGAAAAAGTGTACTGAATCGCGCCTAGTTAGTCAAAGGCTCTGCGTCCAGCGCTTTAAATTGCCAGATCTTCTGGCCTTGCAGGTGTAGCTTGCTATTCTGGATGGTGACGGTCACGCCCTGCTGTAACATCTCCAGAAACTGCGTTTCCTGCGCATCCAGCACATCGCCACATGACTTACGGGTCATACCTAACTGAGCCAATTTGAGTACATCCGACTCAATGTTGCCCTCAGCAAAAAACCGATTGCAACCCGCAAAACCAACTACCTGTAAAGCATCGAGAAATTCGATTTCGATGGCAGCAGCATCTGCAACACTGTTTCCATCAACCTGAGTTAACTGCCAGTGAGAGTGCTTAAGCTGTTCCCTGGTTACCTTCCCTGTACTGGAACATGCCATCAATATTACGCACATTAGGCATAAAAAAATGGAAATTTTCATGGTAAACCAACCGCTTAAAATATGATTAATATTATAACGTCAGGCGGTATGGAAAAGGCAGTAAAAATCTGTAATTTTCTGCCTTTTTAGTAAAAAAATCAGCCAAAAAGCTGATCAATTTCCTGAGGTAGGAACGGACGCCCTCGTTCATTCACCGATGTACCAGTGACAATGGCATCCAGCATGAGTTTATCGTCCTCGGCACGGACAATACGCTGAACAAATGCAAACTTCAGTTTGCTCACGCGCAGTGTTTCAACTTCAACGTAAAAAGCATCGCCCGGTTTCAACGAGTCCTTATAATTCATTTCAGATCGGATCACCACCAGATTGATTTTTTGCTCTGCCAGCGCCGCGAAATCAATACCATTGGCAATCAAAAATTCATGTCTGGCGTGCTCCAGATAATTAAAATAAACACTGTTATTCACAATGCCCTGCAAATCACATTCGTAATCCCTGACTTTGAAATCAAGCTTAAATGTCATGGCTTTTCCTCTTCACTAAGTTGCCGAATTTATAACACATATTAACTGTTAACTGGTCGGGCTTTTGCTACACTGTGCGCAATTAAAAATGGAACAAGATAAGACATGAAGCTTAAACTTTCTCTGCTTAGCACTAGCCTGTTGGCTGCCCTGTCATACCAAGCCGTGGCTGACGAATCACGCACAACCGCGCCCCTTGAAACCATTGAAGTCACCGGCGACTTTCAAACAGAATCTCTACAAACACTGAGTGCCAGTGCCAGTGTGATGGGTGAAGTTGAAGTGACCCATCGCGGCGCCAGTTATCTCGATGAGCTACTGAACAGCACAGCAAACGTTAACTTTACCGCCGGTGCATCGCGCGGCCGCTTTGTGCAGATCCGGGGGGTTGGCCTGCGCTCTCAGTTTGTCGATCCAATCACCCCCAGTGTTGGCATGCTGGTCGATGGCATTAATTACTCTGGTCTGGGTGGCAGTGCTCTGCTATTCGATATTGATCAGGTCACTCTGTACCGCGGCCCTCAGGGCACACGCTTTGGTGCCGATGCAATGGGCGGGATCATTGATCTTCAATCTCATGCCCCAACAGAAGATACTGCACTTAAACTACGTGTCGGCGCAGGAAATTATAACAGCTATGAAGCGGGCCTGGCCGCAGGTACTGGATTAACAGACAACACGGCCGCCCGTGTCAGCCTGTACCAACGAGGCTCTGACGGGTATGTCGATAACCTCTATTTGAACAAACCGACTCAGGATCAACAGGAACGACTGGCACGTCTTAAACTAAATAGCCAGCTAACAGAGGCTCTGGCTGTGAACCTGGCTGTGCATCACATTGATATTGATAATGGCTACGACGGATTCACGTTAGACAATACACGTAATAGCGTGGCCAACCAACCAGGTAAAGACACACAAAACAGTGACGCCTTTGCACTCAGTGCACTTTATACGGGCCTGAGCGCCTTTGATATAGAAGTTCAGGGGACTGGATTACAAGCAGATACCGAGTATAGCTACGACGAAGATTGGACGTGCCATGACGCAACCCAGGCTCAACTCTGCGCTGCAGGGTTACACCCTGATCACTATGTCAGCTTCGACAGTTATCTGCGCGATCATGAACGCGGCAGCCTTGAAGTTAAACTCAAAGACAAACAAGGCGACTGGGTTCTTGGTGCCTACGCACAGCGTCGTGACGTTGACTTAGATCGCAATAACGCATCGTTTAAGTCTAGCTATGATGTCTCCAGCCAGGCATTATTTGGCCAGAAAGTCACACATCTGAATGAGCAAACCCGCTTAATTACAGGATTACGGGTTGAGCGCTACGACAGTGAATACCTCGATTCCAACGGCTTTAATATCGAACAAGATGAAACCATGGTGGGCGGCAAGCTGGCACTGGAGTATCAGGTTGTCCCACGTACTATGATCTACACAAGCCTGAGTCGCGGTTATAAAGTCGGTGGTGCCAATGGCGAAGCACTGGCAAAAGCCAAAGATGATGGTTTTAGCATTCCTGCCTCAGCATTTTCTTTTGAACCAGAATATCTGTGGAATGCAGAGTTTGGTGTGAAAGGCCAGTCTGAAGATAAAAAACACACGCTGGCAGTCACCGCCTTCTACATGGAACGCGAAGACATGCAGCTTAAGCAATGGCAAATCGATGGTGTACAGTTTGCCGGTTTCATCAGTAATGCAGGTAAAGGTGAGAACTATGGTCTGGAAATCGAAGGCCAACGCCTGATCACTGATCAGCTGACGCTGAACTACAGTTTGGGTTATCTGGATACTAAAATTGAAGACTTTATCACCACAGCAGGTGATAACTTTGACGGCCGTGAGCAAGCACAGGCACCCAAATATCAATATGCGTTCGCAGCAGACTACAGCATCCTGGAAAACCTGGTGGTCACGCTGGGCCTGGAAGGGAAAGATGATTATTTCTTCTCGGACAGCCACAATGAGCAAGCACCGAGCCAAAACCTGATCAATGCCAGTGTGAGTTATTATGGTGAACAATGGTCATTAACTGCCTGGGGACGTAATCTGGCCGATCGCGACGTGCCCGTCAGAGGATTTTACTTTGGTAATGATCCACGTGATGGCTACACAGCACGAAACTATGTTCAGTATGGTGAGCCTCGGGTATTTGGCCTGACATTCACATACGATCTGTAAGCCTAATGAAAAAAGGCGCTCGATGAGCGCCTTTTTTATTAGTATCTATTCATTACTCTGGCAGGTTGCGGCCGTAGAATACTTCCTGTATTTCGCGATTCAGACGTTCACGGATCTGCTCTTCTTCTTCAGTATTCAGGTCATCCGTCGTGATGCCGAATAAATAAGTATTCAGGTCGGTTTCCTTTAACATCATCTTAGTGTGGAACAGGTTTTCCTGATACACATTCACATCCACCATGTGATACGCCTCTTTGGTGTCTTCCGTCATGTAATTCTGGATAGAGTGGATCGCATGGTCTATGTAGTGTTTTACGCCATTCACATCGCGGGTAAAACCACGTACACGATAGTCGATAGTCACCACATCTGACTCCAACTTGTGGATCAGGAAGTTTAGCGCCTTCAGCGGAGAAATAATGCCACAGGTCGATACTTCGATATCAGCACGGAACGTACAAATGCCATCGTGCGGGTGTGCTTCAGGATAGGTGTGCACACAGATATGGCTTTTATCCAAGTGCGCAACAACCGAATCCGGTAACGGACCAGGCGCTTCATTGCTGTCGAATGTTTGCTGTTCCACTGGCTCTTCCGATACCAAAATGGTGACACTCGCCCCCTGAGGATCATAATCCTGACGTGCAATATTTAGTACATTGGCACCAATGATATCGACAACATCGCGCAGAATGTCGGTCAGACGATCGGCACTATACTGTTCATCGATGTATTCCAGATATTCTTTTCGCTGCTGCTCGGTCTTTGCATAGCAAATATCATAGATACTAAAGCTTAAACTCTTAGTTAAGTTGTTAAAGCCATGGAGTTTAATTTTATCAAAGGGCTTGTTCACGATAGACCCACCTTAAAACGTGAAAATCTGCGCTGCAGAAATAAAAGTTCGCGGATTTTATACGAAAATAGCGTCTCGAAAAAGCACTATTTTGCGCTGTTTTCAACCACCTCATGGCTATGGGTAATTTCTACTGCTTTTTCAAGCATTAAGGCCACAGAACAGTACTTCTCAGCAGACAATTGCACGGCGCGTGCTAGGTGCTTTTCAGACACATTATTGCCAGTCACTACAAAGTGTAGATTGATCTTTGTAAATACTCTAGGTGCGCTCTCAGCGCGCTCAGCCGTCAGCTCCACAGTGACATCACTGACATCCTGCTTGGCTTTTTTCAGGATACTCACCACGTCCACCGATGAGCAACAACCTGCCGACATCAACACCATTTCCATCGGGCTGGGTGCAGCACTTTCAGCACCGGCATCAAAAACCACGTTATGACCAGAATGAGAACGCCCAATAAAGGTATCGCCATCAACCCACTTCACACTTGCTTGCATGTTTATTATTCCTCTAGTTCCTAAAACTAATAACACCGCCATGAGGCGGTGTTATCTTTACTACCTGACAGCCAAAACGGTGTCAGTTAATTGCATTATCGAACAGATTTTTCACCAACCCGGCGAATTCTTCAATAAATTCTCTTTGTTCTTCGGTTACGCGCTGCTCAGTGACGCTGGAGAGTACTTCCTGCAAATCATATACGATGCCGTCAACTTCTCTGACAATCAGGCTACGTTGTTCGGTCGTCAATCCGGTCTGTTGCTCACAGAGGCGGATCACGTGTTCAGCAATCACATCTTCTATTAACTCCAACACCTTAGGTGCATTGGCTTTCACCACACCCGGCTTCTCAAACAAGGCTAAGTGTTGCGTTAGGTACATGACTAACTCATCGTATCCTTGTTTATCTAAAACCATATATTGCCCACCTGAATGTATCAATGACATCTCCTATTGATTTAAGCAGAAACTAGTTTTGATTGCTACTTTTGATATTTGCTGACCAACAAAAAAGCAGCCAAGTTTTACGCTAGGCTGCTTTTTCCAATACTAAAGAGTGAGAATCTAACGATAATCCACCTTAGCAATTAAGGGGGCTCTCACCATTTAGGATTTTACTCGATTGTCAGGCCCGGACTCAAGGTACCTGGCAAAGTTACTTTGTCTAGTTCTACCGAAGCCACAGGGTATGCACAGTAATCTGCTGCATAATAAGCACTTGCTCTGTGGTTACCAGATGCGCCGATACCACCAAACGGGGCTGCGCTTGAAGCACCCGTGATAGGACGGTTCCAGTTAACAATACCAGCACGACTGCGACGCAGGAAGTGCTCATAATCCGCCTGATTGTCACCCAGTAGACCAGCAGACAGACCAAAACTGGTGTCGTTGGCCTTTTCAATCGCCGCATCAAAGTCGCTGTAACGGAAAACCTTCAACAACGGACCAAAGTGCTCATCATCCGGGAAGTCTGTTACTTTGCTACATTCAATGATACCAGGTGTTACAAAACCTGTACCTTCAGTATGTGTCAGCTCAAGCAGAACCTCACCACCAAGCTCAACCAACTGTTGTTGTGCTGCAACCATACCAGCAGCGGCGTTGTTAGAGATCATAGAGCCCATGAACGGCTGATCTTCAGCATCATAGTTACCAATCTTAATCGCTTTGGTCGCTTTAAGCAGTTGCGCCAGGATCACATCACCCTGTTCACCTTCAGGCAGGAACAGTTTGCGCGCACAAGTACAACGTTGACCACTTGAGATAAATGCCGACTGGATGATGTCATGTACAGCTGCTTTGGTATCAGCCACATCTTTCACGATCAGTGGGTTGTTACCACCCATTTCCAGTGCCAGGATTTTGCCTGGCTGACCTGCGTACTGCTCGTGCAGCAGGTGACCGGTGCGAGAAGAGCCGGTGAAGAACAAGCCATCGATGCCTTTGTGCGACGCCAATGCTTTACCCGTTTCAACTTCACCCTGTACCAGGTTAACGACACCCTTTGGCAGACCCGCCTGTTCCCATAGCTTCAATGTCAGCTCTGCAACATAAGGCGTCAGTTCTGATGGCTTGAAGATCACGGTGTTACCTGCAAGCAATGCTGGAACGATATGGCCATTAGGCAGATGGCCCGGGAAGTTATAAGGACCAAAAACAGCAACCACACCATGGGCTTTGTGACGAATCACAGCGCGGCCCACTGGCATTGGGTTTTCAACCACACCCGTACGCTCATGGTAGGCTTTTTCAGAAATGGCAATTTTACCAACCATGGCACCCGCTTCAGTACGCGTTTCCCACAATGGCTTACCTGTTTCCTGAGCAATGGCGACAGCCAGGGCTTCACTGTTTTCTTTCAGTAGTTCAGCAAAACGCTTAACCACGGCCAGACGCTCTTCAAACGCCAGTTCGCTCCAGGTATAGAAAGCTTCACGTGCGGCTTTAACGGCGCTATCAACTTGCGCTGCGGTTGCCGCGTTTGCACGCCAGATCTCTTCGTTGTTTGCCGGGTTTACCGAAGCAAACGCTGCGCCTTCACCTAAGCGCCACTCACCATTGATAAACTGTGCTGCGTGTGTTGTCATAATTCTTTCCCAATTAAAGAGTTGCAATACTAACGGTATCACCGTCAGCGATCTGAAGGGCCTTAGCTACCGTACCAGGGATGGCAACTTCCGTTGCTTTTTCTGGTAGCGCTAACGTCAGCGCCGTCGCACGATATCCCGCTAGTTTATCATTAGCTATCATCACGGGGGAACCTTCTGCGTCGATCTTAACCTGATCATCAATGCGTACACTGTACTTACGAACTTCACGCACGGTACGGATATTGTCGACTTTGGCCTCTACGGTTGGACCGGCATCGAAAATATCGACATAACCATTAAAGGTAAACCCTTCGCTCTTGAGCAGTTCAATTGCCGGACGAGTATTGTCGTGTACTTCACCTACAACTGACTGGGCTTCTTTGCTCAGCAGATTGACATAGATTGGGTACTTAGGCATCAACTCGGCAATGAATACTTTCTGTCCAATGCCAGTCAGGTAGTCCGCCGTTGGGAAGTCCATTGAGAAGAAGTGCTCTTCCAGCCACTGCCAGAATGGGCTGTCGCCATTTTCATCAGAGACACCACGCATCTCAGCAATCACCGTTTCTGCAAAGCGATCACGATGCTGATTGATAAACATAAAGCGTGACTTTGACAATAATTTGCCATTTAATCCGCGACGATATTTATCGCGCAGGAATAATGTACACAACTCAGTGGCACCGGTGTAATCATTACACAGGGTTAGAATATCCACTGCTTTGTAAACATTCAAAGTCCGCGATGAGTGGATCACTTTACTTAAGTGGTAGTGATAGAAGGCATCATCAAGACCCACTGCGGCTTCGATGGCACTGGTGCCAACGACTTCGCCTGTTTCACTGTCTTCAAGTACAAATAAGTAGCCTTCATCAAAAGGCACATCTGTTTCTTTAGCAAATGAAGCAACTGAACGTTCGATCTTGTTTTGCAGCAATTCTTCATTGACCGGCAATGAAGTAAAGCCATGCCCCGACTCCTGGGCAATGTTCAAAAGCGCTGAATAATCGCTTTTCTGGATTGGGCGAAGGATCATCATGAGCCCGCTTACTCCTCAAAAAATGTAGATAGCTGAGTCGCACATATAAGTGCGACCCACATGTCACCGACTAAAATTAGGCGTTGTTTGCAACCACACGCGCTACAGCCGCTTCAAAGCGTGCCATACCTTCACGGATATCCGCGTCAGGAATAACCAAAGACGGCGTGAAACGCACAACATTGGCACCGGCAACCAAAGACATGACGCCTTGATTAATACCTTCAACCAGGAACTCTTTTGCTTTACCCTGATACTTGTCGTTCAGTACGCCACCCAGTAGCAAACCTTTACCACGGATCTCGCTGAATACCTGATGCTTCTCGTTGATGTCGTTTAATAGCTCACGGAACAAGGCTTCTTTTTCTTTCACACCATTCAGTACTTCCGGTGTATTTACCGTGTCCAGCGCAGCTTCTGCAACCGCACATGCCAGCGGGTTACCGCCATAGGTAGAACCGTGTGTACCAATTTTAAGATGCTCTGCAATCTCAGCGGTTGTGATCATTGCACCAATAGGGAAACCACCGCCCAGCGCCTTTGCTGTCGTCAGGATGTCAGGCGTTACACCCAGTCCCTGATAAGCATATAAATCACCAGTACGGCCAACACCCGTTTGTACTTCATCAAAGATCAGCAATGCATTGTGCTTGTCACACAGTGCACGTACACCCTTCACAAAGTCCGCTTCCGGAGAAATGATACCGCCTTCACCCTGTAGAGGCTCCATCATAACGGCACAAGTGTTGTCTGAAATCAGCGCTTCCAGAGCTGCCAGATCATTGTAGTCACTGTGTACAACATCGCCCGGCTTAGGACCGAAACCATCAGAATATGCAGCCTGACCACCCACAGTAACAGTGAAGAAAGTACGGCCATGGAAGCCTTTGTTGAAGGCGATAATTTGTGATTTTTGCTCACCGAATTTGTCCAAAGCCCAACGACGCGCCAGTTTTAAAGCGGCTTCGTTTGCTTCTGCACCAGAGTTTGCAAAATAAACTTTGTCTGCGAAGGTCGCATCAGTCAGTTTTTTCGCCAGACGAAGTGCCGGCTCATTGGTCATTACGTTAGACAGGTGCCAGATTTTCTCGCCCTGCTCTTTCAGCGCTGCAACCAGTGCCGGGTGACAGTGACCCAGACAATTTACTGCGATACCGCCCGCGAAATCGATGTATTCTTTGTCATTTTGGTCCCATACGCGCGCACCTTCACCCTTTACTGGGATTACTGCTGAAGGTGAATAGTTAGGCACCATTACCTGATCGAAAAGTTCACGATTGATAGTCATTTTGATTCCTCATTTTGGTGAGTACAGCACTCAACCGGGGCAGGCAGTGATACATGAAATCTCAGCGACAGCGATGTAAAAGACCTGAATTTTTCCCAATTGGTGCAAAATTCATACGCTCATTATTTCAAAAAAAAGCGCATTTGTCTCATATTAAACACCGTGCTAGCCCTTTATATTCAAGGGATTAGTATATAATTGCATTCTCAGTGAATAACTATTAAGGCGCTTAAAATTAACGCCCCTATAACTTCAAGGTGTTTACTGAGATCCTCCGCTTACCCGGGATGAATGAATAAGCGGGAAAAAAGTGTGGCTTTTTTTACAGGATAGTCAATTGTAGGCTTTGCAGTGCTGTTTTTGACAGCAGATCTTGCTCTTCGCGGGTGAGTTGGTTGAAGGCAAGCCAATCTTTGGCTTCATCCGCTTCTAATAAATGGGTATCTTTTAGGACCTGATACTGCGCATAGCAATAGGCTTTACGCACTACCTGAGTGAGAGGTAATTGGTCGGCAGCATGATTATTCGCCTTTGGCAGATAGCTTTGCGCGAACTCTTCAATCGCGGCATTGAACGGCAGATAACGAAACTCCATGCGCTCAATCAGATACTGTGACACCGTGGCGGAGTGCTCCAGCAGTAAGTTACGCAGGAACAGAGGATCAGGCTCCAAACCAACCAGAGCAGTATGCAAGTCTTTTTGTTTTTTATCACGGGCAATCTTTACTTTACCCTGCCAGACCCGCTCAAAGGTACGCAAATATAGCCGCGTCAGGGCAATTTTGCCGACATCCAACAACATACCCAGCGTAAACGCATGTTGCTCTTTTACGCCATACAACGGGGCTAGGGTTTTAGCCGCAATGGAGGTTGCCATACTCATATCACGCAACTTGCGCTTTAGTAATGGAAAAGGTTCGGTTGAATGAGGCATCCAATGGCGTACTGCAAATGTGGGGATCACCATTTGCAAGTTTTCCAGTCCCAGATATCTTAACGCCAATGCCGGTGTATCAACCTTCACGGCTGTGCCTTTCGCACTCTTTTTACGGTATTGAGGGAGATTCACCAAAGACACCAGATCTCGGCCCATCCAGGATAAGTCATTCACCAATGGCTCCAAGCGTCCGACAGATGCCGACTTCACAGCCAGAATGTCTAATACCGTTGGCACCGCCTCTTGAATACCCACCACTTCATGATAAATCGTATCTAAATCTTCCAGCTGGGTATTAATGGCGGTTTCGATGACCTGATGCAGATGAGTGCTGGCTTTGGCAATATACTTATGATGACTGGTACTGCGCTCCTGGCGTTTGGCGGCCGCAGCAAGCTCGACCTCAAGCATTGTGCGTTGTGGTATCCGCTCGCCAAAATTCATATCAAAGGTATGAATGTAGCCGATCTGCTGCTGCGCAAAGTTATGGCTAATTAGTACATCATGGGCACGCTCTGCCAGCGCTTGTGCGATCCTAAGTTGCCTAATGTCATCTGTCATCAATTATGTTCTTTTCCGGTATTGTCGGGGGTTACTTTTCTAAGGTTAGAAGCGACTTATAAAGTTATCAAGTAGCCGCAGACCATGCTCGGTCAGAATGGCCTCAGGGTGAAATTGGACACCTTCCAACGCCCGCTCAGTATGGCATAAGCCCATGATTTCATCTAGTTCACCCGAACTATTTTGCGTCCAGGCTGTCACCTCAAGAGCGTCTGGCAGACTTGCTTGTTGCACAACCAAAGAGTGGTACCGACAAACCTCAAAGCGTGCAGGTAACCCGTTGAATGAACCCCGCTGATTATGCACCAGCGTTGAGGTTTTACCATGCATAACTTGCCTGGCACGCACGACGCGTGCCCCCAGAGCCTGAGCAATCGTTTGATGCCCCAGGCAGATACCCAGAATGGGGATCTGCCCTTGAAACGCATCAACGACCGACAGAGACACACCCGCTTCGTTAGGCGAACAAGGGCCAGGAGAAATTACAATATGATCCGGGTTTAGTGCGCGAATGTCAGAGATCGACAGCGCATCATTGCGATGCACCACAACCTCCTGGTCAAGGCGTTGAAAATATTGCACCAAATTGAACGTAAAAGAATCATAATTGTCTATCATAAGTAGCATACTGCGCTATCCTTGTGATGTCGTATTAAAGCGGTTTAAATCTGATTATATCATGCCAGTAAGCCGGATCAGGTTACTGACCCGGTGCTTTGGTCGTTACCTGTATCTGACTCTCTTTTTGATAACCTGACGCCCCTTTAACGATATATCTGAGTTGCCAGATCAACCGCTCGGTCAACTCGGCTCGTTGCTGCGCATCCTGATCTAACGCCTCCGCGCCTGAACTGAAGACCAAAGTCACCATGGCTTCTGCCTGCATATAAGCATGGCTGGCATCACACGGCGTTTCGGTCTCCAGATAATGAGACAACTCCATGATGAAATGTTTGATCTCTCTGGCGACAGCAGCCCTGAACGCCGGAGACGTGCCAGAGCGTTCGCGCAACAGCAATCGAAACTGGTTACTGGAAGTTTCTATGAATTCCATAAAGGTAAGTACCGAAGTGTGGATCACGCTCCCGCCACCCTTAGCGATTCTGCGCCGAGCCTGACGCATCAGCTGGCGCAGGGTCAGGCCAGCTTCATCCACCATTGTCAGCCCCAGCTCATTCATGTCTTTAAAGTGACGATAAAAGGAGGTCGGCGCAATCCCCGCCTCTCGGGCAACTTCACGCAAACTAAGATTGGTAAAGCTATGCTCAGCACTGAGCTGATTAAACGCTGCCTCAATCAACGCCTGGCGCGTTTTTTGTTTTTGCTGGGCACGAACACCTGACATGGACGCTATTCCTATAATTTATTAGCTCAGATCGACAATAGTGGGAGTCTAATACTTGACGACGCAAGTTTGAAATACTATTTTAGCGTACAAGTGTACGCTGAGATTTAAAAAATGAAAAAACCCCCGTTATTGTGGACTAATGTCTTATTCTTTAGTCTGTCCTTTCTTGCTGCCATTACTTTAGTCCCCTGGTATGGGTTCGAATATGGGTACAGTGCAACGCACTGGATTGCGTTTGTCGGGTGTATGTTTTACGCCGGCATGTCGATCACCGCAGGTTATCATCGCCTGTGGGCCCACAAGGCCTATGACGTTCACCCTGTTATGCAGGTATTCTTTGCACTGGGCGGTGCCTTTGCGTTGCAAAATAGCGCACTGCACTGGAGCAGTGACCACCGCATTCACCACGGTCAGGTCGACGATCCAATCAAAGACCCCTATGCCGCAACACGAGGCTTCTGGTACAGCCATATCGGCTGGATGCTCAGAGACTATCAGGGAGACAGCTACGGTGACTACAGCAATGCCCGCGACTTACAACGCAACAAAATCGTGATGTGGCAACACAAGCACTACCTGAAGCTGGTGTTACTTACCAATATCGGCATTCCACTGCTGCTGGGCTTGATGCTGGGCGACATCATCGGGATGCTATTATTAGCCGGTGTGCTAAGGCTCGTGCTCAGCCAGCACTTTACTTTCTTTATCAATTCGCTGGCACACATCTGGGGAAAACGCCCTTATACCGAGAAAAACACCGCACGAGACAATGGTTTTCTGGCCCTGCTCACCTATGGTGAAGGCTATCACAATTTCCACCATATCTTTGCCAGCGATTATCGCAATGGCATTCGCTGGTATCATTATGATCCAACCAAGTGGATGATCCGGGGTCTTTCTTATCTTGGTCTGGCCAGCAAGCTGAAGCGAACGCCTATTGAACGGATAGAAAAAGCCAAGGCAGAAACCTTATTAAATAAGACTAAAGTTACCCTAGCGAAATTGCCTTTGGCGCAGGATAAGCTTACATTGTTACAACAAGAGTATGATTTATTGCTGAAAAAACTTCAGCACTTCTGTGCCGTGCAAAAGCAGGTACTGGAAACGAAAAAGCATGCCATGCGTGAGCAATGCGAGCAATCGGCCCTGTTAAAACAGTATCAAGAACTAGAACAGGCCTGGGAAGCGCAAAAACAGGCATGGCTGGCATTAAACTCGAGGTTGTTAAAGGGCGCCACCAGCTAACCCAATAACGGCCTCACAAGTCATTATGTAAGGTGAGGCCGTGAGTAAAAAAACCGCCACAAAAACCCCCAATCAAAGCGCATCATACCAGTATGATGCGATCATCATTGGCACAGGCCCCGGCGGCGAAGGGGCTGCCATGAATCTCTCCAAAAGCAATCGTAAAGTCGCCGTGATTGAGCGACAAAAAGATGTCGGGGGTGGCTGCGTACATTGGGGAACTATCCCTTCCAAAGCACTGCGTCACTCTGTCAGCCGTTTGATTGAGTACAAATCGAACCCACTGTTTCGGTTCAGCGAACGCCCGCAACGCCTGACGTTTCAGGACATTCTGCATCATGCCAGTAATGTGATCAGCAAACAGTCAAGCCTGCGCTCAAGCTTCTACGACCGCAACCGCATCCACCTCTATCAGGGCGATGCAACTTTTGTCGATGCACACACAATCCGGGTCCAACATCATGACGGTTCGCAGGAACTACTGACTGCGCAGACCATTGTCATTGCCACGGGCTCTCGTCCGTATCGTCCACCTGGCGTCGATTTCGCTCATCCGCGCGTCTATGACAGTGATACGATTTTAGATTTAACACACAACCCACAGCGCGTACTGGTTTACGGTGCCGGGGTCATTGGTTGTGAGTACGCATCTATATTTAAGGGCTTAGGTGCCAAAGTTGACCTTATCAATACCCGTGATCGACTGCTGTCGTTTATGGACGATGAAATCTCCGATGCACTGAGCTACCACTTCTGGAACAGTGGTATCGTGATCCGACACAATGAAGAGTTTGCCAAGGTTGAAACCCAGGACACGGGCGTTGTGCTGCATCTTCAATCGGGTAAAAAGGTTAAAGCCGACTGCATTTTGTGGGCCAACGGAAGAACTGGTAATACCGATTCACTCAATCTGGATGCCATTGGCCTCAAAGCAGACAGCCGCGGCCAGCTCAAAGTCAATGAGCATTACCAGACAGAAATAGACAATGTATACGCCGTAGGTGACGTAATTGGGTATCCCAGTCTAGCCAGTGCTGCCTTTGATCAGGGCCGTATTGCGGCACATGCGATTGTACACGGTAAGTGCGATGATCGTCTGATCACTGACATTCCAACGGGTATTTACACCATTCCGGAAATGAGTTCAGTAGGCAAAACCGAGCAACAGCTGACGGCCGCCAAAATCCCATACGAAGTGGGCCGGGCACAATTCAAACACCTGGCACGCTCGCAGATCACGGGGACTGAAGTCGGCTCACTGAAGCTGCTTTTTCATGCTGAAAGCAAAGAGATACTCGGAATACACTGTTTTGGTGAGCGGGCCTCCGAGATCATTCACATTGGTCAGGCCATTATGGAACAAAAAGGCAAAGGCAATAATGTTGAGTACTTCGTCAATACCACCTTTAACTACCCGACCATGGCCGAAGCATACCGGGTCGCAGCACTCAACGGATTGAACCGTTTATGTGACTAACCCGTCAGGGTGTGAGTGCTGCGCCTTAAAAACGCAGCGCTCCACTTACACGCCACAACTGCTCTATCTGACGCGTCGGTAAATTAAAATCGGCTCGATTTGCGACCTTAGATTCCAGATACTGAAACTCCATACCAACATGCCAGCGCTCAGAGATCTGCCAGCGACCTGTTACGGTTATCGCCCCCCCTTCACTGGTGTTTGGATCGAAATCCCAAAAGTCGCGATCTTTCACGTCGAATTGCTCCACCCGACCACTCACTCGATAATCCTGCCATTTATGGGTTAACAGAATAAACTGGCTGCTGAAGTCGTTATCAACGCCACGCCTGATCCCCATCGCCGTATTGCCAGCCATCGCCTGCATGACCAGATGCGTGGCCCGGGTGATCTTAAAACGATAAGCCGCACTGTAAAACTTGGTATCCCAGGCATATTGCCCGGTCTGATAGTTCAATACACTTGGGTCACCGTTATTATCATACCAATACAGCCTCAGCGTGTGACGCTTCCGATAATCCCAGTGTGCGCCGAGGTAATACCCAAACCGACCATCGACTTCAGTAAAAGGCTCAGTTCGCCAGGATTGCTTAGCCAAAGGCGGCGCCTGTAGTGCGTTGATCGGCGCAAAAGGGATGGCTTCATTAAACACACTTTGTCTGTCGTGTATTGCCCAGCCACGCCAGGCCAGTAAAGTACCTGCCGGATCATTCCCTTTATACAAAGCTCCCAGCAACTCCCAATTGTGACCTGTTCGTTGGCGGCGTGGTAATCGGCTGTCACTGTGCTTATAACTCACTTCCGTACCAAAAGTACGGATCTCTTCACCCAACCAGGTATTTATCGCGCTGTAGCTATAATTATAAGGAGACGACCAGCCAATATCAGGGTTTTCCAGAGACAAGCGTGGGTAAAACCCCCCAAGCCGCGCTTGCCACTGGCGGGGCCCTTTGTTCAGGGTATGATACTGTGCAAATAATTCAGTAAACCCGAATTTACTATCCGGATCGGGAACATATTGGGCACTGGCTAGCAAAGACCATTTGCTGCCCAGCTCAGTGCGTATATCCAGCACGGCACGACTCAAGTTGAGTCGCTCAGAGTCGGCACCAAAGCGATTTACTGCCACGCCCCGGTTATACCAGGCTGCATATTCACTGCTATTTTGCCAACTTGCCTGAATTGCACCTTTATACTGAAAGTCCTGTGCCTGTGCCGTGCTGATGCCCACAACACTCAGCCCAATCAGCCCCAGCTTTTGAAGTTGTTTATTCATAATCATCAAACTCATCACTGAAATCTTCCTGGAGCATACCAAGGGACTGCTGCAACTGAATATTCAGTTGTTCACCCGACTTGACGGCGGATAATACATGACTTTCCGGACTGTCTAAGTCCATAAATCCCTCGTGCCAGACTTTTAACGTCACGTCATTGTGCTGCGCCGCAGGTATTGAAATGCGTGCGATGCCCTGAGTATCTGTTACGGCAAAATGCGTAGAGTCAACAACCAGAATGTAACCCAGCATCCAGTCATGGATGTTACAGCCCAGCTCCACAGCCCCGGTCGCAGAAAACGTCAGGGCCTGTGGTTGATCCCGATACAATTTAAACTCAAAGCGCTTGGCGGGAGAGAAGGAGTACACATGGTGCAAAATAGAGTCATAGTTAGGAAATGACACTTCGGCCTGTTTTGGCACAATCAGTAAATGCGGCGTAAATGCGCGGTTTTTCTGGCCCATTTTATAACTGCGTGTGAGGACAGCCTGATCGGCAGCAAGTCCTTTACCACTGAGCCATACGGCCGCGCCGGGCAATACCTTTCCCTCTTTGTCCCGCACCTGAACAGTGAGCTGCTCAGCGGCAGTGGCACAGGCAGAGATCAGAGTAACGGCAGCTAAAGTGATACTAAGAATATGTTTTAATTGAGTCATTGCCTAAAAGCTCCTTGCGGTCTCGATTTAGTATAGGCCACAGATGTAGACCGGACGACCGTTAGTTTCCATTCATCGCATTTTCAAAGTGAATACGTATGCAGACAGTTCATGCCCGGACGAAGATAACAGTAAGCTAAACATTCACTCACATTTGCAACCGAGATAGTTTATGCGATTAGTCTTCAGTGCAACAGGCGTTGCTGTCACACTCTTAGCCGGTTTACTTACCACTGCAACACAGGCTGCGACATACAGTGTCAGCTCGCCAGACGGTAAACTCACCTTTCAAGTCAGCGATGACAATACCCAGCCCAGCTACCAGATCATGTTTAATAACCAAGCCGTGATTGCCCCCTCAAAGTTAGGGTTCGATTTTGCCCGCGCCCCCTCGCTGCGCGACGGACTGATCATCAGCAAAACCCAGCGCAACAGCGTAGATGAGCGCTGGCAGCAACCCTGGGGTGAGGCACGAGAAGTACACAACCATCACAATGAACTGGTTGTTACCCTGGCTGACAGTCAGTCAAAGCAGGCGCAATATACCCTGAGAATACGGGCATTTGATGACGGTGTCGGCTTCCGCTACGAAGTAGCTCAGGACTCTGCCCGCTATATCACCAGAGAACTGACTGAATTTGCTGTCGCTGACAGTGACAAGGCACAAGCCTGGTGGATCCCAGCTCGCGGCTGGAACCGCTATGAATATACCTATAACACCACAGCACTCCATGATGCAGCCCATGTCCACACCCCATTTACATTGAAAAACAAAGATGGTGTGCATGTCAGCATTCACGAAGCCGCACTGGTTGACTATGCCGCTATGACCCTGAACCAGCGTCGCCCCGGTACCTTTATCAGCGATCTGACCCCCTGGTCTGATGGCATTGCCGTAAAGACCAATGGCCACTTCAAAACCCCCTGGCGCACCATTCAGATCGGCGCCCAGGCAACTGATTTGCTGAACTCGCGCCTTATTCTCAACCTGAATGAGCCCAATAAATTAGGCGATGTATCCTGGGTAGAGCCAGGTAAATACCTCGGCATTTGGTGGGGCATGCACATCGGAAAGAACACCTGGGGCAGTGGTGAAAAACATGGCGCGACTACAGAACGCACTAAAGAATACCTGAGTTTCGCAGCCGAGCATGGCTTCGATGGTGTGCTGGTAGAAGGCTGGAATACCGGCTGGGATGGCGACTGGTTCTTCAATGGTGATGTATTCAGCTTTACAGAAACCTACCCGGATTTCGACTTGGATGCCATTGCTAAACATGGCGAACAAGTAGGTGCCCGCCTGATCGGTCACCACGAAACCTCAGGTAATGTCAGCAATTATCGCGACCAGATGGCAGATGCCTTTGCCCTGTACGAAAAAGCCGGTGTCCGTCAGGTTAAAACCGGCTATGTTGCCGATGGTGGCAATATCAAGCGCATTGATGAGCGTGGTCACGCCCGGTTCGAATGGCACGACGGTCAGTTTATGGTTAATGAATACCTGGACAATGTGAAACTGGCGGCCAAACATAAGATCAGCATCAATACCCATGAACCAATTAAGGATACGGGATTACGCCGCACTTACCCTAACTGGCTGACCCGAGAAGGCGCACGCGGCCAGGAGTTTAATGCCTGGGGTACACCACCCAACCCACCTGAGCATACCACCATGCTGGCCTATACCCGTATGTTGTCTGGCCCGATGGATTTTACACCAGGTATTTTCGACATGAGTTTTAACGGCCTGGGCGACAAAACCAACCGCCCACAAACGACCCTTGCCAAACAACTGGCGCTATATGTTGTACTGTATAGCCCAGTGCAAATGGCCGCGGACCTGCCAGAAAACTATTTGGCAAAACCACAGGCCTTCCAGTTTATTAAAGACGTCCCGGCGGACTGGGAGCACAGTATCGCATTGGCAGGTGAAGTGGGCGACTATGTGGTCTTTGCCCGTAAAGAGCGCAAACGCGGTAAGTATTCGGGAAATGACTGGTATTTAGGTGCCATCACCGATGAACAGGCAAGAAGCATTAACATAAAGCTCGACTTCCTTGAGCCAGGCCAGCGTTTCGAAGCCCAGATCTATCAGGATGGCCCTAAGGCAGAATGGAAATACAACCCCTATGATCTGAGCATTCAAAAACAGATTGTCACGACACAAGATACCTTAACGCTGAAGCTCGCCACCAGTGGCGGCACCGCGATCCGCTTTAAGGCCCTTTAAAACACACATTAAAAGCCGCCCACACCGGGCGGCTTTTTTATCAGGCAGCCACTTTTTTCAGATGCGGCGTAATGAACTGGCTAAGAATCAAAGAGCACCCCGCCAGGGCCGCACCAAAATAAAATACCAACGATTGGTCATACAACCACACCATGCCAAAGCTCGCCGGGATCACCACTGCCGCGATGTGATTAATGGTAAAACTCACTCCGGCCGTGGCGGCAATATCTTCTGGCTGGGCAATTTTTTGGAAATAGGTTTTAAGCGCAATGGCCATCGCAAAGAAGATATGATCCACTAAATATAATACCGCCGCTAATTGCGCAGACTCGACCAGCGCATAGCCAATAAAGACCAAAACCAAACCTGAATACTCCAGCGTCAGGGCCTTTTGCTCACCAATCTTGCTAATCATCTGACCAATTTTTGGGGCCACGAAAATATTCACAAGGTGGTTGAGCATATACAAGGCAGTGATCTCGGCCACATCAAAGCCGAACTTTTCCACCATCAAAAAACCGGCAAACACCATAAAGATTTGACGACGGGCGCCGGAGAAAAAGGTCAGGACGTAATACAGACTGTACTGTTTTCTTAGAATGAGTTTTTTATGTTGCGTGGCTTGTTGAACGAAGTGCGGGTGCGTTAGCGCCATAAACAAGGTCAGTACCAGTCCGGCCCCGCCAAATAACAAGTACACCCACACATAATCGGTCGCCATCCAGGTAAATGCCACCCAGATGAGCCCGAAGGTCACTAAAGAGGCCATCGATTTTATCGACAGTAAACGGCCCAATTGCTCGGGTGCCTCTTCCTTAGTGAACCACTGCAAGCTCAGCGATTGATTCAGTGTTTCAAAATAGTGGAATCCAATAGACATCAGCACCGTCGTGGCATACAGGCCATACACACTCGGGAAAAACCCTGTCAGTGCCACACCTATCGACAACAAACATAAACTGATCAAGGCAAAGGTTTGTTCCTTCAGCACCAGCAACACAAACACAGCTGTAAAAGCCAGGAAACCTGGGATTTCTCGCAGTGATTGCAACATGCCAATATGCGCACCTGTAAACGCAGCCTGTTCAATCGCAAAGTTATTAAGCAAGGCATTCCAGGCAGAAAATGTCATAGCCATGACGATGGTTGCCAGCACCATAAAGCTCATCGGGGAAGGCACAAAAAGTCGGGTCGGGTTTTTCATTCACAGTCCTTAAGCACATTGATTGCCGTTATCGGCCCGGTTAGTATATGAGCTGTTCACACTGGCTAATATGGGAAATCATGACACAAAGTTTATCAAATCGGACAGATGCATCCTGGCGCAGTGTGTCCAGCCGATTCAAACGCAAAGTACTGGGCAGACCCATCTTCCCCCGACCCACCACGATGCCTGCCAATGAGCATGTGCGGCCCCATAGCCATCACTGGGGGCAAATCACCTATATCAGCGACTCAGTGATGACCATTTTCACACCTCAGGGCACCTTTGTTATTCCGCCGCAACAGGCCTTGTGGATCCCGCCCAACGTGGAGCATGAGACTTTCTGTCGTTATGGCGGGCATTTTCGTAGTGTCTATATTGATGAAAAGTATGCAGCCATCCTGGGCGATCAGGCGAAAACCCTGGTGGTCGATGCGCTGCTGAAAGAAATGATCCTCACTATCTGCACCTGGCCTGAAGATTATCTGCTCGACGATAAGACCGAACGCTTTATCCAGGTGTTCATTGACAGATTAGAGCTGGCACCTACCAGTGCGTTTTTCATTCCCAAAGCCGATGATCATCGCCTGCTGCCAATTGTCAGTGAACTGTATTCTAACCCGGGCTGCGCACTTACTCTTGAACAGTGGGGTGAGCAGGTGGGCGCATCAGCCAGAACCCTTAATCGCCTGTTTCACAAGAGCTTTGCAATGAGCTTTAGTCAATGGAAGCAGAAGCTCAGAGCGCTGCGTGCCGTTGAAATGCTCACCGCAGGTGAAACCCAGCAAGCCACCGCTTTGCAACTGGGGTTTGAGTCCAGCTCAGCATTCAACAGTGCATTTAAAAAGTTTTTCGGCACCACACCCGGGCAATATCTAAAGCGTTAAGGCGGGTTATTCAGATACAAAGCCTGCAATGGTCCAGTTTCTAACCACGCACGCATCAACTGGCGCTGACTCAACGAAAACATCTTCTGCCTGTTATCATAGACATTGGTATTCATAAAGTTCATCGTCAGATCTGCATTCACGCATTCAGTCTGCGCCAACCCATCACAGGTCAGGTGACGATGAGTGTTTTGGTCATTCCACGGCGGATTAGTATGGCCAATTAACCCCAGAAAGTGCCCTAACTCATGCGTCAGCGTTTTGCCCTGATCATAATTTGGCTCTCGAGGTGCGATGGTGCCAAATAGTCCCTGCTCTACCGACACACCAATATATAGCTCAGGCGCCATGCCCGGGACATGTGCCCTGCCACCCAACACCGGTTCATTGAACCGGGTACGTGACATGCCCACCCAGATATTAATATAACGGTCTGTCGGCCAGGCATCCGATCCACCCGCATCGCTGCGGGCAAAGGGGTATCCCTCCAGCGCAAAGACACTCGTTGTGGCATCGACCCGCACGATCCCCGAATGAGGCTGGCCATCCGGATCTTTGTCAGCCAGATAAAACTGGATCCCAGTGTCTGCAACAAAAGGGGAATAGGTATCGGGGATAGTCTCAATTTCAGCGCTATTTTTACCACGGAAATGTAAATTAGTGGCCCGCAACTGAGATAAGATTTGCGCATCACTGAGTTCAAAATGGCCATTATTCAGTACATGTACGACGACCGGTAACCGGATCCGCGTGAGCGCCTCAGGCTCAGGAAGGTAAGGTAAAAATAACGCACTCACAGTACAAGGCCCAGTCACTTCGCGTAGGTGATAAGTGTACTGGGTTAGTGTGCCATTACATCCCCCAACGCGCTCCAGAATATGATCGCTGTTAGGTGTAAAGACAAACTCAGCAGCGCTGCCATGCGCAATTTGCTGGGTGCTGATGTCGACATTACCACCCTGACTAACGGTCGCATCCAGACGATACTGGATAGGTGAAAAACGTGCCTGTATTTGACAACTTTGCTCGACCCGCTCTACCCGATAAGCAACCCCCGTGCGTTTACCCCCGCAACCACTCAGCGCTACCAGCTCATAACCCGCCCGAGGTTTCGCGACAAACTCAGCGGCTTTACCCTTGCCAACCTGAAGGCTTGCCGGCTCCAACACTCCACCCCCTTCGCTATGTGCTGAAATGGTCAACAAGTCTGGTGTATCCTTGGGTGCTGAACTATCACCGCTGCCACCCGAGCAAGCGGTTAATTGACTCAGTGCCATCACCAGCACTAAGGTCCTTTTAATCACATAATTCATCGCTCCTTCTCCTCTTTTCCTGAGTTATATGCCGTCGCAATCAAGTCGACTTCAGTAAGTTATTATAGGAACAAGCAGCTCGCAAACTGTTATGTAGCTGGTTAAAAATGTCGCAATTTGTAATTCCCTCCCCCCAAGCTGGGCAGACATTGAGCAATCAGGTGTCAGTAGCTGTACAGCATCGCAATAGGCAAGTACTCTGAGGCCCTTCCTTTGTTGTAACCTGTATGGGGTGTCATGAGCACAGCATTTTCACGCCGATTTATTACTTTGATCGACCAGTTTAGCGCCGGCAACAAACGTCAGTTTGCGCTCCTCACTGGCAAGTCGCCGTCACACATTTATCGTATTTGTCGTGGCCTGAGCCGACCATCCGTTGCCTATTTGGAACATTTATACAGCTTGTTCAGTATTGATCTAAATTGGCTGCTTACCGGTGAGCAGCCCACAGAGCACGCGCCGATGACGGGCAGTCAGGAAATGCTGATGGTGCCTAAACTGGATGTTGAGGCCAGTGCCGGTTTTGGTAGCATCAATGGCAGTGAAGATGTTACAGAGCAATTTGCCCTGAATAAGCGCTGGCTCAGTACGCAACTGGGCGTGCATAGCGATCAGCTGGCGTTTGTCACTATCCGGGGTGACAGTATGCTGCCAACCTTGCAGCATGGCGACATGGTGTTGGTTGATTTAAGCCAGCGTGACGCGAATAAGCGTGGCGTTTATGTACTGCAAACCGAAGATGGTCTGATGGCTAAGCGCCTGCAGCAACAACGAGATCATATTAGCGTAGTGAGTGATAACCCTGACTACCCTGCCTGGCAAATCCATGCCGAAAATGCCCAACAGCATGGTATTGCAGGTAGAATTGTCTGGTGCGGCCGCAGTATGTGATCTTCAAACAGCAAAAAGCCAGCATATAAGCTGGCTTTTTTGTGGTTGTGACCTGGCTGATTACGGGCGCGGAATAAAGCCCAGCGCGTCGTATGCCGCTTTTAGTGTTTTCTCTGCACGAGCACCTGCTTTTTCTGCACCAGAACGCATGATCTGATCCAGCAACGCTTGATCTTCGCGGATCTCTTTGAAACGCGCCTGCATAGGCTCCAGCATAGCCACCACGGCATCGGCCGTGTCTTTTTTCAGATGACCATACATTTTATCTTCATACTCTGGCACCAGATCGGCTACATCACGCTTGGTCGCCACTGACAACAGTGTCAGCAGGTTAGATACGCCAGGCTTTTCTTCTCGGTCAAAGTAAATACGCGCTTGTTCGTCTGAGTCCGTCACCGCTTTTTTCAGTTTCTTCTCAATCTTTTTCGGCTCATCCAGCAGCATAATATAGGCATTTGGATTATCGTCCGATTTCGACATTTTCTTCAATGGATCTTGCAAGCTCATCACCCGGGCACCCAGCTCTGGGATATACGGCTCAGGCACTTTGAATACATCACCATACAGGTTGTTGAAACGTGTCGCGATATCACGAGTCAGTTCAAGGTGCTGTTTCTGATCTTCACCCACCGGAACCTGATCAGCCTGATAAAGCAGAATATCAGCCGCTTGCAATACCGGATAAGCAAACAAACCCACGTTGACATTGTTAGTGTTTTTCGCTGACTTGTCTTTAAACTGAGTCATGCGATTGAGTTCGCCCATTTGTGCATAGCAGTTCAGTACCCAGCTTAACTGCGCATGCTCTGGTACCTGTGATTGCACAAATAACGCTGACTTTTCTGGGTCAATGCCACACGCGGCATACAAAGCAACACCATCCAAAACGCGATCACGCAGGACATTTGGCTCCTGACGAATGGTGATGGCGTGCAAATCAACCAGCATAAAGAAACAATCATGATCTTCCTGTAGCTTAAGCCACTGGTTAATGGCACCCACATAATTGCCTATTGTCATACCACCGGTTGGCTGAATGCCACTTAACACTACTGGTTTAGTCATTGTGTTCCCTTACTCCTAGTTTGATTTAAGGTTGATTTAAAATGGGGATTATATCCAAGAAGCCCTCACAGAGGTACTGTGGATTAAACTGGGCCAGATCCAGTCCTTGATTGTACCCATATTTGAGTGCAATCACAGGTATTTCAGCAGCCTGAGCGGCCAAAATATCGCTTTTTGAATCGCCGACCATGATGGCTGTGTGTGGTTCGATGTTAAGTTGCTGACAGGCTGACAAGAGTGGCTCCGCAGCCGGCTTTTTCTGACCGTCATCACCACACACCACAACATCAAAATGCTGGCTGAGGTTAAGGTTATCGAGTAGCTGTACTGTAAACTCACGACTCTTGTTGGTTACGACGGCCTTGGGCACATGACTGAATGCAGCCAGTACCGTTTCAACATTGGCATAGAGCAAAGAGTATTGCCCAACCAGGGCCCGATAATGGCCTGCAAAACGAGTTTGTGCCTCAGCAACCACACGCGGCGGTAGCTCAGCGTTAACATCATGACTGCCGCTTAAACCACGCTGCACCAATACATCGATGCCGTTGCCGACCCAGGTCAGCACCTGAGCGCGGCTCACCACAGGAAAAGCCACTTCAGTTAACGTCAAATTAAGTGCCATATACAAGTCATGCGCACTGTCGACCAGCGTGCCGTCGAGATCAAATAAAATACCCTGGTAGCGCATTAGCCCACCTTAGCGAGCTCTGAACGCATCGCATCAATGACCGTCCGGTAGTCTGGTTGATTGAAAATCGCTGAGCCAGCAACAAACATATCAGCCCCCGCGGCCGCTACCTCAGCTATATTGTCGACTTTAATGCCACCGTCCACCTCCAGGCGGATTTTACGACCACTGGCATCTATGCGCTCGCGTACCTGGCGCAACTTATCCAGCGTCTGTGGGATAAAGCTCTGACCGCCAAAGCCGGGATTGACAGACATAAGTAAGATTTGATCCACTTTATCCATTACATAATCCAGATAATGTAATGGCGTTGCCGGATTAAGTACCAATCCAGCCTCACAGCCGTGTTCCTTAATCAAACCCAGACTGCGATCTATATGTTCACTGGCTTCAGGATGGAAAGTAATGATATCTGCACCCGCTTTTGCAAACTCCGGGATCAGGCTATCCACGGGTTTGATCATCAGGTGCACATCAATTGGGGCGGTTATGCCATAATTGCGCAGTGCCTCACAGATCATCGGGCCAAACGTCAGATTCGGGACATAATGATTATCCATCACATCAAAGTGCACGACATCCGCGCCAGCATCTAACACCCTGGCAACGTCTTCACCCAACCTTGCAAAGTCGGCAGACAAAATAGATGGTGCAATTAAGAACTCAGAATTATTATTGTTCTGCGACATACTACCCCCTGAAACAAAATGTCAGCGGCTACTGTAACTCATCTTAACGCTAAAAACACCTGATTGTTAGGCACTGTTAATTTGCGAGCAGCTGCCATTTTTGCAGGACAAAGCGATTGTTTAATAAACATACATAGTGTACTATTTATAGATAACTATTCACTGGGGATATGGTTATGTTAAGTCGGCTTAAAACACGGACGCTTTTACTTACAGCTGCTTTAGTCTTGTCTGCTGGCGTGGTTTCGTTCAGCGGTGACGATGACTTAGTCGCAAAAAATGAGATGTGCCAGTGCTCTACCACTCAGGTCAGTCAGCACGCATCATCAAATTTATGTAAGCTGGAGTCACACACTAGTTGGTATGCCTGGTTAACTGGCGGCAGTAGTAATGCGCAGTTCCACTACCTTGATCTGCTTGAGCTACTACTGGGATCTGGTGACGAGCAAACGTCGAGTCAATTTTCACAATTCTAATTGATACCAACACGCTTAAGTACGCCTTCAATCGGGCAAGTCATTAAGGCGAGTTGGTATTCATACACTATACTGTTAGGTATCTCGTTGCATATAGGAGCCAGGATGCCGTGACAGAACGATTCTTTATACTTATTCAAAGTGTACTTGCTGCGATGTTTGGTGTGCAAAGCCAGGCTAAATATCGTGTCGATTTCAGCCAAAAACACTTTTGGCCTTTTGCCTTGCTAGCCGTGTGTTTTGTTATCGCACTGGTTATCGCCTTGGCCTGGTTTGTTAATGCAGTTGTATTATGACATGCCAGCCATCAATGCGCTCATTCGTGATATAAGGCCATCAGCTCATCAACCCGGTTACGACCTGAGCCTTTAGGGCTAATGGTTCTTTTTACCTGGATCACATCCAGGTGAGCCTGGCTGTAGATCTTGCGCGTGAGCACCGTGTCATGGTTGGATATCAGTACGGGTGTTTGCTGTTCAAAAGCGGCCTTTTCTGCCAGGTTAGCGAGTTGTGCCTGATCGTCAAAGTTAAACCCCCCTTTGGCATAGGCTGTGAATGAGGCGGTTTTACTCAGCGGCACATAGGGCGGATCACAATACACTACGGCCTTATTCGGAATACGCTTGAAGACCTGCTCATAACTCAAACAGGTGAAGGTTGCCTGTTGTGCTTTTTCTGAGAAAAAGTACAGCTCATTTTCCGGAAAATAGGGGCGCTTGTATTTACCAAAGGGCACGTTAAAAATGCCCTTCAGGTTATAGCGACAAAGCCCATTGTAGCCATGCCGGTTCATGTACAGAAACAGAATAGCCCGCTCATAAACATCAATGCTTTCATTGAACTGCTGACGGTACGCATAATAGGCATCGGGATGATTGTTCAAATCAACAAACAGCTTTCTGGCATCACTAATGAACTCGTCTGGAGTGCGTTGCAACTCTTTGTACAGGTTAATCAGGTCCGCATTAATGTCATTGAGTATATAGTGCTTGAAGTGACTATTTAGAAAGACAGAACCAGCCCCTACAAAGGGCTCCACCAGAGTTTCGGCCTCTTCATTTGCGGCTTGCAAGCGCTTGGTAATTTCTTCCACCAAGGCATATTTTCCACCTGCCCATTTTAAGAAAGCTCTGGTCTTTTTTTGCATGATCTGACTAGTTACCCCAAAGTAGCGCGATTCTACACTATTTTTGCGTTTGTGACTGTTGGATTTGTTGCTTAATTTGCACGATACGTTTAAAAAACGGCTGCCCTGCTAACACAGCTTCAGGTAATTCAGTCCGGGCCTGTTTCGCGTCATCTAAGGTTGCAAATGGCGCCAGGGTAACAAACCACCACGCCTTGCCTGCGCGCATAACCTGAGCGGTTCGGATCTGCGACAACTTATGTTGCTCGATATATCGCCGTGCCACGGACTCATCAGTCACTGCCAGCAGCTGAATTGTCCAGGCATTACTGTCTTGCGCCATAAACCAGGCATTGTCCGATAAGCTTGAAACCGGATCCGGCTGCACCTGAGGTTCTGCGATAATGTCGGGTTGTGGCGTTTCAATCTGATCATTGATGTCTGTGTGCTCAGCATCGCCGCTCAGAATATCTGGTTGCGTCAGCACTTGTGCGACTGCTGCCGACGCATTGGGTGTACTGTGTGCATCTCTGTCAGACTCGGTAGTGTGTTCAGCGCCTTCTTCACTGGCTTCGATTTGACGCGCGTCCACAGCAGTGTGATCCAAGGTTAACGCGCCGAGTATAGATTGCACATCATGCTGCAAAGGAGCCTGAGTGTCACTACTCTCTGATTGTTCTGCCAATGTCTCAGAAACGGGCTGCGCGGTTTCATCCGAGAGCGCCTCTTGCGCCGTCAACACAGTCGGCTCAGGCAATGCCTCAACCGAGGTTGCGCCAACATCCTGTTGCAGACGCAATAAATCGGCCAAATCTTTTTGGTAAAGCAGCGCGACCAGAAACAAGGCCGTAATCACAACAAAAGCACCCAAAAACCCTTTCCATTGCCGACTACTCATTGTTTGTTTAGATTTCAATGTCAATTGATGCTGATTTTGCTGCCATTCGAGCAAAATACTGGGGTTGCCACCTGCTTCGCTCAAAAAGGTGCTAAATATTGGGTCTTCTGAAGGCGGAAGCTCTGGAAAAAACATCGCCATCAGGCGGCGACTTTCTATTAATGATAAGGGCTCCAGATGAATATCCAGCGCCTCAGGCAGTAACTTAGGGGCTTGTCCAGTTACCAGAATATACAGAGTATCCGGGGCCTTTTTAGCCAGCAGTTGAAGCTCCTGGATGAGCTCATCACTCAGATGACGTGCACCATCAATGACCCAGAGGCAAGGGCCACAAGGCTGCTCATTATACAGAACAAAGAAATTTTCACTTAATGACAACTTGTGATCGACCAGCGGTGCGCGAAAGCTATTTTCTAGCAGTTGCTGAACCAGCTCTGTGTCTTTGGTATGCGCACCCAATTTAACAAAGGCTTTGCTAAAATCAGGGTACTTATCTGTGATGAAAGACTCAGCCAGATAACTTTTACCTAGCCCTGAGTTACCAACCAGGCAGATCAGGTTTTGTCCATATTCAAACTGCATTGCAATCCGGTCGACCAGAGCGGCACGACTCGGTAAGATTTGCGACTGCATCAGTGCCCTATTAGCTGGCCTAAGGTGTCATCAGATACGTCATCGACCAGCTGGCACTTGCCCAGACTGGTGGGTACGATAAAGCGGATCTTACCTTGTTTGTTTTTCTTATCTTTACGCATATGGGAAATAAACTGCAATGTTGTCATCGATGCGGGTGGGGCAACTGGCAGTTGATACATTTCTAGCAATGCCGCGATACGCGCAACTTCATGCTCTGTCAATGCACTTCTAAGTTGTGCCAGACGAGCCGCTAGCATCATTCCTGCAGCGACCGCTTCACCGTGCAGCCATACACCGTAGCCCATCTGCGCTTCAATGGCATGGCCAAACGTATGCCCCAGATTCAGCAACGCACGCAACCCAGCTTCTTTCTCATCTTGTGCGACAATTTCAGCCTTGATAGCACAGCAGCGATGGATCACTTGCATCAGCAGGTCAGTGTCCAACTCGCGCAGCGCATTACCATTGTGCTCAAGTAGCGTCAGAAAGTCTTTATCGTAGATCAGACCGTACTTGATCACTTCAGCCATGCCTGCCGCAAACTCACGTGGTGGCAAACTCTTCAGTGTATTGGTATCAATAAACACCGCTTTAGGCTGATAGAAAGCACCTATCATATTTTTACCTAAAGGATGATTGACGGCTGTTTTGCCACCCACTGACGAATCAACCTGAGACAATAAGGTTGTCGGGATCTGGATAAATGGCACTCCACGCTGATAGCAAGCTGCGACAAACCCGGTCAGATCACCAACAACGCCGCCACCTAAGGCGATCAGGCAGGTATCTCGCCCGCAATTGTGCTCAAGCAAAAAAGCGTTAATGCGCTCAAACCACTCCAGAGATTTATATTGCTCCCCGTCAGGGATGCAAAAATGAAGCGGTGCTTTGCCTTCTAACTGCGTGAGTAATGTATCCAGATACAGAGGCGCAACGGTCTCGTTGCTGATGATAACGGGGCGAGCATTGCCAATATGCTGCAATAACCGCCCCTGATCGGTAAGAAGATCTTGGCCAATATAGATAGGATAGCTACGCTCGTTTAAATCTACTGTTAATTCAAGCATGTGCCGTCACCTCCTATCTAGCCTACATGTTTAGAAATCTAACTTCTCAATGATTTGATTAGCAACCACTTTGGCGCTTTGTTCATCTGTGCGTACAACATGATCCGCCACTTCTTTATAAAGTGGTTCACGTTCATCTGCCAGACGCACTAATACGTCGCGTGAATCTTCTTCTGTTTGTAGCAAAGGACGACGCTTATCGCGCTGGGTACGAGCTACTTGCTTCTCAATTGGGGTCTCAAGATAAACCACAATACCACGAGCAGATAGTTTGTTACGTACCTCTTTACTGATGACCGAGCCGCCGCCAGTAGCCAATACGATGCCTTGCTTTTCGGTAAGATCGGAAATCACGGTCTCTTCGCGACGACGAAACCCTTCTTCCCCTTCAATGTCGAACACCCAGGAGATATCAGCACCAGTGCGGCGCTCGATTTCTTGATCTGAATCGAAGAACTCCAGATGTAATTGGTCCGCAATGTGACGACCAATCGTGCTCTTACCAGCCCCCATTGGGCCTACCAGAAATATATTACGTTTCTCAGCCATATCTTTTTAGTACAAACGAACTCTAAAATTTGAAATAAAACCCCGCCTAACGACCTGGCCCCAAAATTAAGGAGGGGATTATCTCAGCAATCAATGCGTGATTTCAAGTCAAAAGGTAACTTTCACGCCCATTATTGTTATTTTAGTCTGACTAGAGTGAATCATGCATGATCTTGGGTGTCACAAAAATCAATAACTCTCTCTTTTCATTGATTTCTCGTGTGTTCCTAAATAGGACACCTAAGTAGGGTACATCTCCCAGCACAGGCACCTTGCTCACCGCATTGGTCATTTCCTGCTGATAAATGCCCCCTAACACAACCGTCTGACCATTCTCTACCAAGACCTGAGTCTGGATCCTTTGTGTATTTATCGCCACAGCCGGGCCATTGGCTGTCTGTACTGTATCACCCCGTGTGTCCTGGGTTATGACCAGATCTAAAATAATTTTATTATCCGGCGTAATTTGCGGTGTCACCTCTAAACTCAGTACCGCTTTTTTAAACTGAACGGTCGATGCGCCACTGGAAGCCGACTCCACATACGGGATCTCCGTACCCTGCTCGATGCGCGCCGTTTTCTGGTTTGCAGTCGTAATACTGGGTGTGGCGATGATCTCACCTTTGTTCTCTTGCTCTAACGCAGACAATTCCAGATCTATCAAAGTACCGTCTGACAACTTGGCAATATGCATGCCCAAACTACCCGCCGGGTTTTGTACTGGCAAATTCACATTTAACCGTTCAGTCAAATCAGGGATCGTGCCACCAGACAACTTATTGGTTGCTTCCAGCGAACCAGAAATGGCGTCTGTCCCTTGCTGGTCACTAAATCCCCAACGGATCCCCAAGTCTTCCTGAATGTTATCTGACACCGTAACCATACGCGATTCGATGCGTACCTGCTTAACCGGCACATCCAGCGTCTCGACCATGCGTCTGACGTTTTCAATGCTGCGCGAAGTATCCTTGATCAACAAGGTATTGGTTCGTTTGTCCACTGAAACACTGCCACGCAGGCTAATGATGGAATTTTCATCTGTTTTTAGTAAATCAGCGAACTCTTCTGCTTTGGCGTAGTTAAGCTGAATGTACTCACTATATAAAGGTTCCAGCTCTTCAACCTGACGCTTCGCCTGCAACTCTTTCGCTTCTCTGGCTGCCAGCTCTTCAGACGGCGCCACCATCAAAATCGCCCCTTCCATGCGTTTATCAAGCCCTTTCACCCGCAACACTACGTCCAAGGCCTGATCCCAAGGTACACCATCCAGGCGCAAGGTAATGTTGCCTGTAACCGAATCACTGGTGACCAAATTAAAGTTATTAGTATCAGCGATTATCTGCAACACAGAACGGATCGGGATATCCTGAAAGTTCAGTGTGATCGGCTGTCCCTGATAATTTTTCGTATCCGCATACGAAAATTCCTGCTCATCTTTTTCTACTGTCAGAGTAAAGATGTTGTCTAATTGCTGATAATTGAACTTAAAAGCCCCATTAGGTTTGATCACCAAACGGCTTTTTCCCTCTTCACGGAAAGTTTCAACCGTACTCACAATGGTGCCAAAGTCAACAACGTCCAGCTCGTATAATAGCTCATCCGGGATGGCAATATGATGAAAGTCTGCGTAAATCTGCCCGCCTCGCTCCTGCACATCTATCGCCGCCTGACTGGAGTCCAGAAAGGCCAGGATCTGAGCGGCACCCTTATCTGTGCGCCGGAAGTCTATATTCTGGATCCGATTCATTGCACTGTGCAACGTATCTGGTTGTGCATCCTCGCTAGAAACCGGAATAGGCTGGTCTGAAACTTTAATATACACCAGATTATTCTTAACCTCAGTGCGGTAGAGTTTGAGCGCAGCCATTTCAACACTCAGGACAAATCCACCTTGCTCCATCCTGCTCTTGATCTGCTCGATACCGGCTTGGTTTACTTTGAGCAGTTCCAGGCTTTCCTCATATTCAGCATCCGGGAAAAACAACTCAATACGTGCAGGTTCATTCAACACCTGGACTTTGGGTTCAATCGCCAGCTTTTCGTCAAACACAAGCTGTAACTCAGTCTCTCCGGTCGGCACCGGGTTATAACGCACATCGTACAGCATTGGCATTGCCTGGGCGAATAACGCTGTGCCCATTAAAACGCCACCCATCAGAGTTTTCACAACGTGTTTGATCCCGTCGCGCGCAATCATATTTTCACCTTTTTTATTCTTCACTGGCACCGACGTCCTCGGCTTCCACCATTTCGACTTTGCTCAGGCGCTCTTTCCAACATCCCGTTCCGTCCGGGATCAGTTCCATCAGCTCCAGATGGTCGGCTTGTACGCTCACCACTTTACCGTGGTACAAACCCATGTATTCATTTTTCTTTATTCTGAACAAACCTTGCTCGCCAGCTCTAATCAACGCCCATACCGTCTCACCACGTGTGATCGTCCCTTTCATCATCAAGTTGTCCAGCGCGTATTTTTCTAGCGGGTCTCTGGGACGATTCGGATCTGGGTGAAGACAATTTTTAACCTGTACCAGGCGGCTTTCAATAACTTCCGGTTGCGGGGCAACAAAAGGGCTGCGTAGCTGAGCCGCACTGTAAGGGAAGTGCTCAAACCGGGCCATCTCGGGCATAGGATCTATGCTCGGGGTTGCATTCGCCTGCACCCGATCAATAAACTCTTTCTGTTCTGCGGTGTTATCGTTACACCCTGTCAGTGCAATCACCGCAAACAAAACCAGCAGACGCCTCATTCTTCAGTCTCCTGCTCGTAGCGGTAGGTTTTTGCTACCACGCTAAACACCAACTGATTATTGCCTGCCCCCTCAATCCGAAAATCGTGCAAACTCACAATACGCGGCAACTGCGCCACTTTACTGACAAACTCACCAAACTCGTGATACGTCCCCACCACTTCGAGATTAATTGGCAGTTCCGTATAAAATTCTTTTTTGATCTCAGGTAGCCAGCCAATTTTTAGAAACGTCAGGCCACTGGACGTACCAACATACGTTAAGTCATCGAGCAAACCCGGGGTTTCATTCGAGGTTGGTAGTTTTCTTAATAGTTGAGAAAACTGCGCTTCCATGTCCTGCATCTGCTGTCGATATAATTCCAGATTATTTGCCCGACCATATTTGACGCGATAGCTGGTACGCAACTCTTCTTCTTTTTTAACCGCACGCTCAAAGCTTGCCACCGACGCAGACACTAACATGCTGTATCCTACGACCAGCATGATCACCACCACCACAGCGCAACAAATAGCCTTCACTGGCATTGGCCATTCGCCAATGTTATCCAGTTCAATTTCGTTCCAGTCGATCTCCTGCAGCGACTTCAAGTCTAGTTTCATGGCCTAGTTCTCCGCCTGCGTTGTCTGAGCTAACTCGGCGCGTTCTTTCTCCATTTGAGCGAACGTTTTAACGTAAAAATTCATTGTGAAATTACTCAGTAATCGCTCTTCGCGTTCACCGGCGACAATCCCCTGGAGTAACGGATCACGTAATAAATAGGACGACTCGACAGCCCGCAACATTTGCGACAAGCGGTTGTTCGATTCGCTTCGACCTATCACTTTGATCATATTCTTTTGCCGTTCCAGGCTCGTCAAATAAACGCCCGCAGGCACAACGCGTGTCACTTCATCAATGATCTGGGTGCCCAAATTACGGTTGCTCTGCAACTCTTCAATCAATCGGATCCGGCGCTGCAGATTTTCTTTTTGTTGGTTCAACCCACGAATTTCCCCGATCCGCTTATCCAGCTTTTTAATCTCACTGGACAGATAAAGATTTTTGATTTCCTGCCCTTCTTTAAGGGTGTCATAAAATGCACCAATACCGTACATCAGCGCTAAACTGGCTGCGACGATGATCCCCAAAATGGTCAGGAATTTTTGCTGAGAAGCCTGCCGTTGCTGCTCACGCCAGGGCAGTAAATTTATATGTGGCATGATGAAAAGCTCCTCAATGCCAACCCGGTTGCGATGGCAAACTGCGCTCTGTGATTATTCAATACACCTCGATCCACTTTAGGCGCTATTTCCATATTCGCAAACGGATCCGCCACAATCGCATGCACACCCAGTTCATCCACAAGCAAACGGTCGAGCCCTTCCACTTGTGCAGTACCACCGGTTAAAACAATGTAGTCGACCTGCTCCTGACCACTGGTCGTCATAAACATTTGTAACGCGCGACGCACCTGCTGTAACAGCGAGGTCTGGAATGGCGCGAGCACTTCAAAGGTATAATTCGGCGGCAAATCACCGGTGGTTTTTGCCAACTCGGCCTGATCAAAGCTCTTGTTGTAATACGCAACAATGCTATTGGTGTACTGCTCTCCACCAAAAACCTGGTCCCGGGTATATAACGTTTTACCGGACTGTACGACACTCACTAAAGTCACCACGGCGCCAATATCGATGATCCCTACGACCTTATCGTAAGCATCAGAGGGAAGCTGACCATATAAAACTTCCGCGGAGCGCGCGAGGGCATAGCTTTCAACATCTACGACTTTCGCTTTCAAGCCTGCTTCTTCCAGTGCACTAACGCGGGCCTGCACGCTTTCTGTTCTGGCCGCGGACAACAACACATTGACTTTGGAGGGATCCGCTTCATTCACTGTTAGTTTTTCGAAATCCAGACTGACTTCATCAAGTGGGTAAGGGATCAGGCTGTCGGCCTCAATCGCGATTTGTGATTCTAATTCGGCATCGCTTAACGACACATCCATAAAAATCATTTTAGTGATAACCGTTTGCCCGGAGACAGCAACAGCGGCAAAGTGACTGGTTTTTGGCAAACGCTTACGTATTTTACTGATGACTTTACCAACCGCTTCAATATCCTGGATGGCGCGCTCTTTCATTGCCCCCTTGGGTAAAGGTTCAATGGCGACGGCCTCAACCCGGTACCCTGCGCTTGATTCAGCCAATAAAACAGCCTTTACACAGTGTGAGCCTATGTCTACCCCGACCATCATTGGAGCTTGTTTTTTTAAGAATTGACGCAACATGCCGTTAGCCCAAGTATCCAGAATTCTGTACAGTGTTAATTAAGAGTTTAGTCATTTAGGTACAGTTTGGCGAAAAGCGTTATACTACTTGCCAACTTTCGGCCACACTCCCATGCACCTTCTTTAGGCACAAAGTAATTTACGCAAAAATTATTAATCGTTTTTTAATCAGGATATACTAACAGCGTCCGATTGTAATTGGGAGTCTCGCTAGGGATAAATTCGTGAATTTATTAAAAAGATTACTACAACTTATACTGCTTTGCACGACACTGGGCCTGCTTACCTTGTTCGGCCTTTATTACTATGTCAAATCTGACATTCCCAGTGTAAAGGTTTTAAAAGATGTACAGCTGCAAACCCCAATGCAGGTCTTTACCCGCGACGGCAAACTGATCAACCAGTTTGGCGAGAAACGCCGTATTCCGGTTAAAATTAACGAAATTCCAGAGCCTTTACTCCAGGCTTTTCTGGCCACCGAAGACAACCGTTTTTATGATCATTTTGGTATTGATCCGATCGGTATTGTGCGTTCATTTATTGTCCTGGTCAGTACCGGGGAGAAAAAGCAAGGCGCCAGTACCATCACCATGCAGCTGGCACGAAACTTCTTCCTGACCCGGGAAAAGGCCTATATTCGTAAAGTGAAAGAGATCTTTATCGCGTTACATATCGAACGCTTACTCAATAAAGACGAAATTCTTGAACTTTACCTCAATAAAATAGAACTGGGCCATCGTGCCTTTGGGATTGGGGCCGCCGCCCAAGTGTACTATGGCAAGGAGCTAAACGAGCTGAGCCTGGCGCAAATGGCAATGCTGGCTGGCCTGCCCAAAGCCCCTTCAGCGCTCAACCCAATCCGTAACCCACAACGAGCTAAATTGCGCCGAAATGTCGTGTTGGGCAGGATGCTGACTGAAGGCTATATTTCTCAAGCTCAGTACAACGAAGCCACTCAGGCACCTATCACAGCTAAACGCCACGGCGCTGAAATAGAACTCTATGCCCCCTACATATCGGAAATGGTCCGTGCTTACATGGTGAAAACCTATGGTGAGGACCAAGCCTACAACTCAGGGTTTAAAGTCTATACCACAGTCGAATCCAATGTTCAGGCCGCCGCACAGCAAGCCCTGATCGACAACCTGCACGCTTATGATATGCGACACGGCTTCCGTGGCCCGCAGGCGCAATACTGGCAGCCGGAGGAGGCCCCCTGGACGACTACTCAGATCCTGGAAAGGCTGCGCAATGTCAAAGAGATAGACCCGCTTCAAGCTGGTGTTGTAACAGCACTGGAGGAGCAAAGTGCAACTGTGTTGCTCAAAGACGGCTCCTCAGTCACTGTGCCTTGGTCCGGATTAAAATGGGCGCGTGCTTACATCACAGAACGCCGCCAGGGATTACCCCCGAAACAAGCGAGTGATATTCTCGCGACAGGTATGCAAATCTGGGTACGTTACAAAGACCAGAATTGGCAACTTAGCCAACAGCCCCAGCCTGCAAGTGCCCTGGTGTCATTGGATCCTCAAAGTGGCCGCATTAAAGCCCTGGTTGGCGGCTATAGCTTCCGTCAAAGCCAGTACAATCGGGCTGTTCAGGCCAAACGCCAGGTTGGTTCAAACATCAAGCCATTTATCTACTCGGGTGCACTGGAGGCTGGCTATACGTTGTCGACCATCATCAATGATGCTCCGATCAATCATTGGGATAAAAGCATGGGCGTCGCCTGGCGTCCGAAAAACAGCCCAGATGTGTACAGTGGCCCTATCCGTATTCGCCGTGCCCTGGCTCAATCGAAAAACGTTGTATCAGTACGCTTGCTGCGGGGTATGGGGCTCAACGAAGCCGCCGATCATATTCTCAAGTTTGGTTTCAATAACGAGGACATTGTGCGCAGTGAATCGCTGGCTCTGGGAAGTGCGTCATTGACGCCGCTGGAAATGGCCCGCGGTATGAGTGCCTTTGCCAATGGCGGCCACTTGGTCGAGACCTATTTTATTGAAAAACTCACTGACAGCTACGGCAACGTTCTGGGAGCCGCCCAGCCACTGACCATCTGTAGTGAAGAAGAGTGGGAAATCGATCAATACACTTGTGCACCGCGGATCATCTCGGAACAAAATGCATTTTTAATCGCTGATGCGATGAAAAGCGCGATCTGGGGCGGCGGCAGCTGGAAACACAAAACCGGCTGGACCGGCACGGGTTGGCGTGCACAGGCGCTTAAACGCAAAGATCTGGCTGGCAAAACGGGCACCACCAACAGCTCGGTCGATACCTGGTTCACGGGGTTTAATCGCAACGTATTAACCACCGTCTGGGTCGGGTTTGACGATCCGGGTAAATCACTGGGCCGCGCCGCGTACAACGCTAACCTGGGTAAACAACAAGTGGTCGGTGCCGAAGCAGGTGCCACGTCTGCATTACCTGGCTGGGTACAGTTTATGCGTACAGCGTTACAAGACGAACCACTTGCACCGATTGATCCACCTCCGGGCCTGGTGTCTGTGCGCATCGATTTAAAAACCGGGTTATTGAGTGAGCGTAACGACCACACCAGCCGTTTCGAGTACTTTGAACGCGGCACAACCCCAACAAAATACGTGCTAGAAACAGGCTCAAGTACGCCATTTGAAGAGCAACTCCCGGATACAGAAGAGCTGTTCTAAAAACCACAACGCAAAAAGGCCAGTGTCAATCACTGGCCTTTTTTGTTATCTCAGCTGCTGTGTTAACCAGTATAGGTCGGAATGGATCCCCGCAGCGGTGACTTCTTTACCCGCACCAGGTCCTTGAATCACTAAAGGATTTTGTTCATACCACTGGGTGGTTATCACAAAAATGTTGTCCCCCGGGGTCAAATTGGCAATCGCGCTCCCCTGAGCAACTTGTGCAATCCCCACTTTGGCATGGACTGTTCCTGATGCGTCAATCTCTAGGGCACCGGTATACCTCAGCACTTTATCAGCGGCCTGGGCTGCTTCCTGACGCTGCTGATAAAACGCATCTAACTCATCTTTGCGTGCCAAAAAGGTGTCCCAGCTGCCTTCAGCCAGTGTCTCAGGCATCAACGCCTCTAATGCAATGTCGTCCAGCTCCAGCTGTAACCCCAGTTCACGCGCCAGGATCAGCAGCTTGCGCTGCATATCGCGACCGGATAAATCTTCTCTGGGATCCGGCTCGGTATACCCCATTTCTTGTGCTGCCAAAACCAGCTCAGAGAAAGGACGAGTGCCATCAAAACTGCTACACAACCAGGATAAAGTGCCCGAAAACACCCCTTCAATGCGCACAACTCTGTCACCGCTATTTTGCAGATCCGCCAGCGCAAAATTAACTGGCAGTCCAGCACCAACACTGGTGTTATAACGCCACAGCAAATTACGTTCCTGTAACTGAGTACGCAATGCCTGATACCAGTCATGCTGCGCAGTTCCGGCATACTTATTTGCACTGATCAAATGGCAATCATGGGCCGCAAAATCCGGGTACAGCTGGCTAAATGTCTCACTGGCAGTGATATCAATCACCACCTTATGTTCGTAATCAAGCTCACTGATGCGATCCAGCAACTCTTCATGCGAGTAATCCAGCGCTTCACTTTGCCACTGCTGCTGCCATTGCGACACAGTTAAACCACTCGGGCAAAACACCATTTTCTGTGAGCGTAACAGTGCTACCACTTTAAGATCAAACTGGCTTTGCAGGCGCGTAATTTGTTGCTGACACTGGCTCAGGAAGACCTCACCAACGTTGCCCAGACCAGCGATGATCACCGCCAGTTCACGTCCCTTATTCACCAGTTTATCATGCAAAATAGCCAATACATCACTGTCAATGGCCTGATCGGTAAGGAATAAAGCATAGTCTGTGGCACTGTGAGTGAAGCGCACCACCACTGCCTGTTCATCCAGCACCGTCTGTGCCTGACGCACCAACGGAGCAATGTCCGGACAAGGTGCAACCACAGCAAAGCCACGTAGGTGTGACTCGACGATGGTGACCCGGCCACTCAGGCGTAAAACAACCTGATGTGTAAACTCGCTAGGCACCAATAGGTAATCTTCACCGTTTTGGTTGAAGTGATGAATGCCATGCTGAATAAGCTGACTAAGCGCCCCGACTTCTCCCGAAACCAGGGTATCAACCCGCAATAAATCCAGGTCACCAAAAGTGGTCACAAAGCGCTTTTCTTTGCTGTAACCTTGCTTAACCACTTCAGTGCCCTGCACGTCTGGCTCAAAGCTGCTGCGTACCTGTAGCTTAATGGCGGTTTCTTTAAGTGGTGACAGTGTTTTTGCGTGCAACACCGGGTTGCCAAGCCGTGCCAGCAAATTAGCCTGAGCACGGCACACTTTGCTGTACTTGATTGCATTACCCACTTTGCGCGGATCGGTGCTAAAAACACCCGGCGTGTCAGTCCAGATTGACACTGACGCGGCATCTAAATAATTGGCCAATAATGTAGCGCTATAATCACTGCCATTGCGCCCTAATGTCACCGTATTGCCAGCACTATCAGCAGCAATAAACCCTGTCACCACATAAATTTTGTCCTGATCGAGTGCCTGATGACAGGCACTGCGATTTTGACTGTGCATCAGCTGTCCCTGATGCTGAGTAAACAAAGTGCGTGCATCAATGTCCTGAGCGGCAATATTCAAAGTGTTCAACAAGGCAGCCAATAAACGTGCTGACCAGATCTCGCCAAACGCCAATAACGGGGCTTCAAGTAGCTGACGCGACTGCGCCTGGCGACCGATACTGCTCAGCTCATCACGTAATTCAGAGACCAGCGAGGATTGCTGCGCTGCGGAAAATAGCTCATCAATCAGCTGCAACTGATGGTTTTCCACTTGCAGCAAGATATCGCTAAAGGCTCGTTCGTCCTGCTGCTGATAACTGTGCCACAAGGCAACCAAGGTATTGGTGGTTTTGCCTGCTGCCGATACCACGATACAGTCACCACTCTGGCACTGTCCAATGATGATATTGGCAACCGCCTGATAGCGAGCAGCCGAGCTTAAGCTCGACCCGCCGAATTTATGTACTGCTTTTGTCATTTCTTCTACCACAATGCCGTATGTGCTGGCGAGAGCTTAAATGCTTTCGCATTGTCACTGGAGTTGCCTTGTGCGGCCTTCACCGCGGCAAATGCCTGCTCAAAGTCTGCTAGTAAATCGTCGATTTCCTCAATCCCCACCGAAATGCGGATCAGTGTGTCGCCCACACCCGCCTCAAGCCGTGCGGCCGGGTCCATACCCGCATGTGTCATGGTCGCCGGGTGACAAATCAAGCTTTCAACACCACCCAGAGATTCCGCCAGAGAGAATTGCTTCACACTGGTCAGGAATTTAGCGGCATCCGCGAGATCCCCTTTAATATCAAAGCTCACCATGCCACCGAAGCCTTGTTGCTGCTGTTTCGCCAGTGCGTGCTGAGGATGGCTTTCCAGCCCTGGGTAATAAACCTGACTAACAAATTCTGATTGCTCAAGGTAACGTGCAATCGCCAGCGCATTTTCCTGATGCTGTTTAAGGCGAACATTGAGCGTACGTAAACCCCGTAAAGTCAGGTAACTGTCAAACGGCGCGCCCGTGATACCGATATTATTGGCCCACCAGGCCAGTTCATCACCCAACTCCTCGGTTTTAGCGATAACAGCCCCACCCACAACATCCGAGTGACCATTGATATACTTAGTGGTGGAATGGACCACAATGTCGACGCCAAATGCGATGGGGTTTTGCAGTGCCGGCGACAAGAAAGTATTGTCAGCAGCGACCAGCGCACCACACTGCGTGGCGACATCCACAACAGCCTGAATATCCGTCAAGCGCAAAATGGGGTTGCTCGGTGTTTCAATCCAGACCAGCTTAGGTTTAATGGCCAGAATTTCCTGCAAGCTGTCGCTGCGCGTCAGATCCAGTACTTTAACCTTGAGCAAACCGCGCTTTTCCAGAGAGGTAAACAAGCGATAGCTGCCCCCATAACAGTCGTGTGGGATCACTAAGGTATCATCAGCATTCAGTAACTGAGTCACCAGGTGAACCGCGGCCATACCCGTTGCGGTAATGATCCCCTTAGCGCCACCTTCCAGTTCCGCCAGTGTTTGCGCAAGAATATCGCGATTAGGGTTACCACTGCGACCGTAATCGTAATCACGCTTCTTATCAAAATCCGCGAAAGAATAGGTGGTCGACAGATAAAGCGGCGGCACCACCGCACCATGATGCTTATCGGCATCTATGCCTGTACGTACCGCTATGGTTGACTTGTTGCTTTGGCTCATAGGTCACCTGGATGAATTAGATGTTTAGACGTCTAAAAGGTTAGATGAACAAAAGTTAGAAGTCAAAACATTTATACCGCTAAATGGCTAAATAACTAGTATTTGACTATCTTTTTTAAACCGATAAAATTTCGCCACTCAACGCGAACTCTATGCTAATAAGACTGAGTATTTGAGCTTAAACTATGGCAAATGACGTGCAACATTGCCAACAGAGAGCCTACGTGTCACGGTTGGATCCATACACAGTACACAGTCTTATTCGCATTGCATCTACAACACTGAGGCAAGTACATCACTATGGCTAAATGGAACGGTGAATATATTCACCCTTATGCAGAACACGGTAAGAAATCAGAACAGGTAAAAAAGATTACTGTTTCTATCCCGCTCAACGTACTGAAAGTGCTAACCGATGAGCGCACCCGTCGCCAGGTCAACAACCTGCGCCACGCGACGAACAGTGAGTTACTGTGTGAGGCATTTCTGCATGCCTTTACCGGCCAGCCACTCCCTGGTGACGAAGATCTGCGCAAAGACAATCCGGAAAAAATCCCGGCGGAAGTCCGTCAGATCATGACGGAAATGGGTCTGGAGATCCCAGAGATTAATGAAGAATAATCTGTGCAGCGACAGTGAAAAACAGCAATAAAAAAAGCCTCACATTGTGAGGCTTTTTTTTGCTCAAACTGACTTATGCCATGTAGTTTTCTGGCATCTCAATTTGTGCGACACCCGATTCTACCGCGGCCTCGGCAACAGCTCTGGCGATACGTGGTAGCAAGCGCGGGTCCATCGGCTTAGGAATGATGTAATGTTCACCAAACTCCAGGCTGTCCACATCCGCCGCTTTGAGTACTTCAGCAGGCACCGGCTCTTTGGCAATGCTGCGAATTGCTTCAACCGCGGCTATCTTCATTTCATCATTAATGGCCGTTGCACGCACGTCCAGCGCACCTCGGAAGATAAACGGGAAACACAGTACATTGTTCACCTGATTAGGGTAATCAGAGCGGCCCGTTGCCATGATCAGATCATCACGCGCGCCATGTGCCACTTCCGGGCTGATCTCAGGATCCGGGTTAGAGCAGGCAAACACCACAGGCTTATCAGCCATTAATTTCAGATCTTCCGGTGACAACAGGTCCGGACCAGATACACCCACAAACACGTCTGCATCTTCGATCACGTCCTGTAACGTGCGCTTATCCGTGTTATTGGCAAACAACTTTTTGTATTCGTTGAGATCATCACGGCGAGTGTGAATAACCCCCTTACGGTCAAGCATATAAATGTGTTCACGTTGTGCACCACACTTAATCAAAAGCTCCATACACGCGATGGCAGCTGCACCAGCCCCCAAACAAACGATAATCGCGTCATGAATATTTTTGCCCTGAATCTCCAGCGCATTCAACATACCCGCAGCGGTTACAATCGCGGTGCCATGCTGATCATCATGGAACACCGGCACATCACAACGCTCGATCAGCGCACGCTCAATCTCAAAACACTCAGGTGCTTTGATGTCTTCCAGATTAATACCGCCAAAGGTATCGGCAATGTTTGCAACTGTATTGATAAAGTCTTCAGTGGTCCGATGCTTAACTTCAATATCAATTGAATCAAGACCAGCAAAGCGCTTAAACAGTAAGGCTTTACCTTCCATCACTGGCTTGGACGCCAATGGGCCCAGGTTGCCTAACCCGAGGATAGCAGTACCATTACTGATCACAGCCACCATGTTACCTTTGCCTGTATAACGGTATGCATTGCTGGGATCGGCTGCAATTTCACGAACCGGCTCTGCAACACCCGGGCTGTATGCCAGGGCTAAGTCTTTGACGGTTTCTGCAGGCTTGGTCAACTCTACGCTGATTTTTCCTGGAACGGGGTGGGCATGATAATGTAAAGCTTGTTCACGAAAGTCTGACATGACGCGATTTTTTCCTACGAAGAAGTTGAAAGTGAGAGTGAGATAAAAATTCGCTAACTGTGTTAAACCATACCTTTTTTAAAAATTAATTCAAGCCATATCAGGTCTATCCTGTTAAAGCAAAGATAGTTGGCAGTTAGCAATATTTAGCGACTTTTTTGCTACTTTTCGGCAAACTTAACTCACAACAAATGATCCGATAAGTGTCATTTTCAGGTCAAAATAGCGTCATTTTTATGCGGAGTATAAATCAAATGAATAAAACAAACGTAAAAAACAAGTTCCCGACATTTAGCAACATAATGAGAGAAAATACCGACTTTTAACTAATATTAAATAAAAAAATCGAGACATTGGCCGGGGTAGCTATGCAGATTAATCAGGTGAATATGATCATTCAGGGGAAATTTGCGCTGTGATATGGTTGTCACATGAGCACAACTTAACGAACGCTATAGCATGCAGGTTTGTCGGCAACAATCTTGCATTACTGGAAACTTTACTGACCGAACGGCACTGATCCGTCCACTTAGCATAGTAAAGTGCAGCATTTGGCAAAATCGCACATTACCGGGGACAGAAACGAAAAAAGCACCCGAAGGTGCTTTTTCTACAACAGAAGTAAGGCTTACTTCTTGCTGCTAAGCGCGCCAAAGCGCTTGTTGAAGCGATCAACACGACCACCTGTGTCTAGGATCTTCTGCTTACCAGTGTAGAACGGGTGACATGCAGAACATACGTCCAGGTGAATGTCTTTACACAGTGTTGAACGAGTCTCGAATTTGTTACCGCACGAACAAGTTGCTGTAATTGTTTCGTACGTAGGATGAATACCTTCTTTCATAGGACACCTCTAGTTAAGGCCGTATCGCTCTCCAAACCCGAAGTCTGGCACCATACGTAGTTATACAAAAATTGTGGACGCGTATTTTAGGGTCAATCGGGATGATCCACAAGCAATAAATGCAATTTAGCTGTTATTTTTTGCGCAATCTCGGAATGTAACCGCAAAATATGCCATACACACTAAACTCCCTCACCACTGGCATGCATTTTTACATTGTTACGGTATACTGAGCCCGTGTTCTGTTAGCACCCGATAGGGCTATCAGGCGCCAGTCCTTAACTTTGATATTCAGATGCCGGAGTCTCCATGCGCTTCGCCGAAGTCGCTTTAAAAGTGCCTTTACATAGAACCTTTGATTACCGCCTCGAGCCACAACAGCAGCCCTGTGTGGGCGGCCGAGTCAGAGTAAAATTTGCCAGCCGGGCCTGCGTTGCCATTGTTGTGGCCTTAAAGTCTCACAGCGATGTGCCCGCCGAGAAAATAAAAGCCATTGAGTCTGTACTGGATACTGCCCCCGTGCTGTCGCCAGAGCACCTCGGATTCTTGCGCTTCGGTGCCCAGTATTATTGTCACCCTCTGGGCGAAACCTTGTTTACTGCCCTACCCGGCGCACTGCGCGAAGGCGAGCAAGTTGATAAAACCCAGGTGCCGGTACTGACGCTGACAGTAGCGGGGCGTGAAACCACTCAGCTCAGAGCAAAGAAACAATTATCATTGCTTGAGCAACTGCGCAGTGCCGGAGATGCCACCGCCAGTGAGCTCAAAACACTGGGCTTCTCACAGGCACAGATCAAAGCCTTGTTAGAAAAAGCACTGATCCAGGAAGAACTGCGCACAGATACACACTGGCAATCCAGGCCGTTGCAGCTCGGTAGTAAACCCAGACTCAACCCAGAGCAGGCTACCGCCTGCAGTGCCATCAACAGTGAGACCGGGTTTCGTACCTTCTTACTCGAAGGTGTGACAGGCAGTGGTAAAACCGAAGTGTATCTGCAAAGCCTCGAAGCCATTTTAGCCAGTGGCAAACAGGCACTCGTACTGGTGCCAGAAATAGGGCTGACGCCACAAACGGTTAACCGTTTCAAACGCCGTTTTGAGGGGTTACCCATCGATCTTTGGCACTCGAATCTCACCGATAATGAGCGCTTACACACCTGGCGTCGCGCCGAGCTGGGAGAGTCAGCTCTGGTGATTGGCACCCGCTCAGCCATCTTTTTGCCCTTTCAGACCTTGGGCATGATAGTAGTCGATGAAGAACACGACGGCTCATTCAAACAACAAGACGGGTTGCGCTACCATGCCCGTGATCTCGCGGCCTACCGTGCTGCACAAGGCCAGTTTCCATTAATCCTCGGCACCGCCACCCCGGCACTGGAAACCCTGCAAAAAGCCCTGCAAAACCGCTATCAACTGCTGCCTCTCACCAAACGCGCACAAACACAGCAAGATAACCGCTTTATGTTAGTCGATATGAAAGGTCAGGCTGAGCAATCGGGGTTTGCCAAGGCCAGCCTGGATACCATAGCTGCTACACTGGCACGCGGACAGCAGGTCATGGTATTTCTCAACCGGCGTGGCTTTGCCCCGACACTTATCTGTCATGAGTGCGGCTGGCTCAGCAACTGTAATCGTTGTAGTACCAGCGCCACCTATCATAAATCCCTTAGCCGATTGATCTGCCACCACTGTTCTGAACAAGCGTTTGTGCCCGTGCAATGCCCTGACTGTGGCAGCACCCAGATCATGCCAACGGGATATGGCACCGAGCAACTGGAAGAGTTTTTAACCCAGCAATTTGCTGATTTTCCGGTGCACCGGATAGACCGGGATTCAACCCGGCGCAAAGGTAGCCTGGAAACCGTACTGGATGAAATTAACCAAGGGGGCGCGCGACTGCTCATTGGCACTCAGATGCTCGCCAAAGGACATCATTTCGCAGACGTCAACCTGGTGGTGATCCTCGACGTAGACAGTGGCTTGTATTCGTGCGACTTTCGCGCCACTGAGCACATGGCGCAGCTCATAACCCAGGTCGCAGGGCGAGCCGGGCGTAGTGGCGAAGCCGGTACTGTGCTGTTGCAAACCCACTTCCCGGAACATCCTTTGTTACAGGATCTGGTGAACAACGGCTATCAGGATTTTGCCCGCTATGCATTGCGCGAACGCGAGGAAACCCAGATGCCCCCATACAGCCATCTGGCTTTGATCCGTGCAGAAGCCACCAATGCACAACTGGTCATGGCGTTTTTATCGGATCTGGTTCCAGCCACCCCCTACCCTGGTATACAATTACTCGGACCGATCCCCGCGCCGATGGAACGCCTGGCCGGAAAATACCGATATCAATTGCATATTCAGGCAGCGCAACGCAAAGTACTGCATCAATACCTGGCACAACTGGCTGATTATATCGGCCAGCATAAACTCGCCAACCGGGTGCGCTGGAGTATTGACGTTGACCCTATGGATACCTATTAAAAAAACGTTATGGCACAACACGACTACATAAATAAGAAGCCGGGCGGTAAAAAAGCCGCCAAAGGAAAGGTTGCCAAACCTTTCCCGAAATTTTTTGCTGCTCTGACACTGGTGTTGATTGGTGCCTTTGGTTATGGCCTGTGGTACATCAAGCAGCATGGCGAACCCGAGGCACAGCCCATCAGCCCAATGCCAGCAAAGAAAACGGAGCAACCGAAAGCAGAAAAAGACCTGCCACGCCCACCAGACTTCATCAAAGACATTAAAGATCATGAGGTTAAAGTTGAGGTCAAGAAAATAGAGAGCCAGGGCCCCTATCAGATGCAGTGTGGCTCATTCAGAACCTATGAGCAGGCCGAACAAATGAAAGCCAAAATGGCGTTCGCTGGCCTGATCGCCGAGATCCGTCGCACAGAAGGCTCCAACGGTGTCTGGTACCGGGTGCGTTTGGGTCCCTATGACACCAAACGGGGCGCTGAGAGCGATAAAAATAAGCTGGAACGAATAAACATCGTCAGCTGTGGGATCTGGAAGTGGACTTGATCTTCGTAAAATCGTCCCTATCTCTACCCTAATTGATTTTATACTTGAGGCATGTGCCTCCTGATTAAGGAATACTATGACAACTATCGTGAGTGTTCGCCGAGGCGACAAAGTCGTAATAGGTGGAGATGGCCAGGTTTCGCTTGGCAATACGGTAATGAAAGGCAATGCTAAAAAAGTGCGTCGCCTATACAACGGTAAGGTGCTTGCAGGCTTTGCAGGTGGCACTGCCGACGCCTTCACCCTGTTTGAGCGCTTTGAAACCAAACTGGAAATGCACCAGGGCCACCTAACTCGTGCAGCCGTGGAAATGGCAAAAGATTGGCGAACCGACAGAGCACTGCGCAAGCTCGAAGCCTTGCTGGCCGTTGCCGATGAAACCGCGTCATTGATCATCACAGGTAATGGTGACGTTGTTCAGCCAGAGCACGATCTAATCGCCATCGGTAGTGGTGGTAACTTTGCTCAGGCAGCTGCCACCGCGCTGATTGAGAACACCGACCTGAGTGCCCGAGAAATTGTGGAAAAGAGCCTTAAAATCGCAGGCGATATCTGCGTCTTTACCAACAATTTCCAAACCATCGAAGAATTGTAATAGGAATTGCCATGACAGCAATGACCCCAAGAGAAATCGTCCATGAGCTGGACCAGCATATTATTGGTCAGGACAAAGCAAAGAAAGCCGTTGCCATTGCGCTCAGAAACCGCTGGCGTCGCATGCAGCTCCCTGAAGAGCTACGTACTGAAGTCACCCCCAAAAATATTTTGATGATTGGCCCAACCGGTGTGGGTAAAACCGAAATCGCCCGTCGCCTGGCGAAGCTGGCGAACGCGCCATTTATCAAAGTTGAAGCGACTAAATTCACCGAAGTCGGTTATGTGGGTAAAGAAGTCGAAACCATCATCCGTGATTTGGTTGAAGTATCTTTTAAAATGACGCGCGAGCTGCAAACCAAGAAGCACAAACACCGTGCAGAAGAAGCCGCTGAAGAACGCATTTTAGATGCGCTGCTGCCACCAGCCAAAGATGCCTGGGGTGAAACACAACAGAGTGACAACAGCTCTACGCGTCAGGTATTCCGCAAGAAGCTGCGTGAAGGCCAGCTGGATGATAAAGAGATCGACATTGAAGTGGCAGAAACCTCCCCTCAGGTTGAGATCATGGCACCGCCAGGCATGGAAGAAATGACCAATCAATTACAGGGCATGTTCCAAAATCTGTCAGGCGACAAAAAGAAAAGCCGCAAGCTAAAAATCAAAGAAGCCTTCAAACTGTTGATTGAAGAAGAAGCTGCGAAGCTGGTAAACCCAGAAGAGCTAAAAGAGCAGGCGATTTTTGCCGTTGAACAAAATGGCATCGTGTTCGTTGATGAGATCGACAAAATCTGTAAGCGTGGCGAAGCCTCAGGGCCCGATGTCAGCCGAGAAGGGGTTCAGCGCGACCTGCTGCCACTCATTGAAGGCTCAACGGTCAGTACTAAACATGGCATGGTAAAAACAGACCACATTCTGTTTATCGCTTCAGGGGCATTCCAGATGGCCAAGCCTTCTGATCTTATTCCTGAGCTGCAAGGCCGTTTACCAATTCGTGTTGAGCTCGAAGCACTTACAGCAAAAGACTTCAAACGCATTCTGACAGAGCCACATGCGTCACTTACAGAGCAACAACAAGCCCTGATGGACACAGAAAGTGTCAGCATCGCATTCAGTGAGGATGCCATTGAGCGCATTGCCCAGGCTGCCTGGCAGGTGAATGAGAAAACGGAAAACATTGGTGCCCGTCGTCTGCACACTGTGATGGAAAAGCTGATGGAAGAAATCTCTTTCGATGCTTCCGATAAAGCCGGTGAGTCACTAACGATAGATGCCGCCTATGTCGACAAGCATTTAGATATGCTGGTACAGGACGAAGACCTGAGCCGCTTTATTCTTTAACGGAATCCCGCCCGGTCACTGATCGGGCTTTTTTATGCCTATGTATCAAGTTACCAAACTGCATTACCACACCCAACAAAGCCTGCTTGATGTGTACTTTGATGATGGTCTGACGCACACACTCAGCGCTGAGTTTTTACGGGTCCATTCTCCCTCCGCTGAAGTACAGGGACATGGCCCCGGTCAGCAGCAACTGGTCCTCAATAAACAAGATGTAGCCATCAGCAAAATTGAGCCGGTGGGACACTATGCAGTCAGATTGGTGTTCGATGACGGTCATAATTCAGGACTGTTCAGCTGGCAGTACCTGCGAAAGCTCAGTGAGCAAGAGGATGAACTGTGGCAACTTTATCAGCAGCGTGTGTCTGCACGCCACGATGTGCCCATTAAGTTTACGCCCTGATCCGCTGTGATAAACACAAAAAAGGCGACCTGTGGTCGCCTTTTCTTTTACAAACCCGGTGAACCGGGCTGGTACTATACCTGGTATTTTTCCACCGACTCGTATAAATTCCGCGCCTGCTCCGACAGCTCCTCACTGCTTTGCGCATTACTGCTGGCATGATCTGACGCCACCTGGGCAATATCTCGGATCTTCACAACATTTTTGTTTACTTCAGAGGCCACCTGTTTTTGCTCATCTATCGCGGTGGCGATATGGGTGCTCATTTCCATTATTGTTTGCACATCTTCGGTGATCATTCCGAGCAGATCGCCTGCGCGTTCGGCCTGTGCCACACTTTCATTGCCCTGCTCGCGACATTGCTCCATGATATTAACCACTTCACGTGTACGCTGTTGCAAGGTTGAAATAATGCTTTCGATTTCCTGCGTCGAATCCTGAGTACGCTGCGCCAGCGAGCGCACTTCATCCGCGACCACAGCAAAACCACGACCTTGCTCACCGGCACGGGCCGCCTCAATCGCCGCATTCAGTGCCAGCAGGTTGGTTTGCTCGGCGATACCGCGGATCACATCCAGTACTGAGCCTATTGTTTCGCCATCGCGTTCTAGCTGGCCCACTACATCGGATGCACCACCGAGCGATTCAGACAGCTGCATAATATGCTCAATCGTTGCAGTCACCTCAGAGCGACCTAGCTGTGCATTCTTGTTAGTTGACTCGGCTTTGTCTGCCGCCGCTTCGGTATTATGTGAAATATCCTGGATCGTGGCCTGCATCTCAGTGGCCGCCGTTGCCACCATATCGGCCTCGTGCAGCTGCTCAGTCATGCCTGCACTGGTCTGTGCTGTGGTATCCGATAAGTGGTGGGTTGCATCATTGATGATCGCAAGCGCACTGTTTACGTCGCCAATCAACTCTTTAAAGTCGCCAATCAGACTATTGAAGTCTTTGGTCATCAGGGTAATTTCATCGTTACCCGTCTGTTCGATAGGAATACGTAAATTATTCTCACGACGGATCCGCTCTATGGTCTGGTAAACCCGTTCAACCGGACGAATAATTGACTGGCTGGTCGACAGCACCAGCAACATCACCACCACAGAGGCCACAACAAAAATGATCAGGGCAGCCATCTGCGCCATTTGCGTATTCTCTGTCACGGCTTCTTTTGCCTGCTCGACGATCCGCGCGACAACAGCATCACTCTGCTCAACACTTTTCTTCATGCTGCCCAGAGCACCACTTTGAAGATCCAGGCCAAGCTTGGTCTGTGCATCAACTAAATTTCTAAAGCGGGTTTGATATTGCTTTATCAGGGTCTGGATCTGACGCTCATACTGCGAATCAAAGCCAGCCGCTTTGACCTTCTCCTCAAATTTGCTGATTTGATCGTCAAACTTCTTGAGGTATTTCAGGTCCAGTCGCAACATAAAGTCTTTTTCTGCGCGTCTGAGCATTAACATGGTGACCAGCAGGTCATCACGTGATTGCTGTTTGAGCATTGTCTCTACTTCATGAACCGCGCTACGAAGCGCGCCATAGAGACCATCCTTAGGATGCAGCCCTATGGTTTGTTGTAACTCAACAACGTGATTAAAATCATCAACATAGGTTTGCGCAAGACGTTCGAACTCACGTAAATTACTGTCATCGATACCGAACTCAGCAAATATCTCGTCCAGTAGCCCAGCTTTACGTTGCAGTTCGCTGTAGTCCTTGGCATATAAATCTAGTGCCTCAGTATCTTTATAGAACAAAAAGTTCTTTTCATGTTTGCGCATTGAAAGCTCATGAATATCAAGCTCTTCAGCATACTGAATGGTTTCATTCAGTTTACGCATCGTACTGGCTTCGATCATAATCACTGCCAGCATAACGACTAAAGCCACACCCACCACCAGCGCATTTAACTGCAAGCGCCGCTTGATGGTCAGATTTTCCAGAAATGCCATACGGTTACCCAATTATTACAAGACCTGCAATAGAGTATAGATTATTCCGTCAGCAACGCCGCGCACTATTTGCTATTTTTGCACGACTTTATTACTAAATGCACATTAATTAAGCGGCCTTTGGTGCTTTATTGAGCACCGTTTGCCAGAGCGTATCATGTAACTCATTGACATTATGCCATTGTCCCTTTGTCAGCCACAGGGCTAATGGTGTCGCATCACTGGGGAAATTAATTTGCTGTCCGCCAGGTGATTCCAGCCATTCGTCCAGCGCTTCTGAATTCAGGTAGTTCATTACCTGAGCCAGTCCCAGAGACTGTAAGGTCATCGCATTACTTTGCTGTTCAAATTGCCCCTGCAAGGGCTTTAACAACAACTTTTTACCAAACTTCAGGGCTTCACTGGACAATTCGAACCCGGCATTGGCCACCACACCGGACGCATTGGCTAAATCAGCGATAAACCCATCTCGTGATGGTTCACGCAGATGAATATGATTCAGTGAGGTGTTATGTGCATCCGGGTGATAACAGTAAAACTCCCGGTCAGGGAAGTCTTTAAGTAACTCAACAATATGCGATAAGTCTTCAAAGGGCAGGTAAACCAAAACTTTGTTCGCGATAGACTGATTGCCAAAATCTCCCAACTGGTAGGGAATAAAAGGCGGTACGATATTTTCAGCAAAAGGTTGCCAGTGTACACCCAGGTGAATGTCTGCCGGTGCAAACCAACGAATTAATGAACGCAGCATAAAGTTGCCACCAAAGATGGGCACTTTAGGTGATAAAAAAGCACTTTGATGGCTCATTGCAACCACTGGCACCTTAGCACGACGTGCAGCCCAGGCCGTCACCGGCTCAAAATCGTTAAAGACCATGTCGTAGCCACGCATATCAAAGCGCTGCACATCCTTAACAAAGCGCCCGACACGCAATTGCTGAAGCGTCCCCTGGTAATGCAATCGACCATGACGAGTCGCAAAGCTGATCCCGCGACGAGTTTGGTAATCTCCAAACACCGACATATCAAAATAGCGCTCGTCCGGACGACCAGAAAACACGTAGTCAACATCAACGCCTAAACGCGAAAAACACTCTGCCATCACCCGGGCGCGGGTAATATGACCATTACCAGTCCCTTGTACGCCATATAAAATCTTCATAATTCCCCTACAACTCCTATCGCCAACACAGCACATCCGCTACCTATCACCGCCCCCAGAATGACATCAATCGGATAATGCACCCCGACAACAATCCTCGACAATGAGACACCCGATGCCCACATCATCAGCGGCAGCGCCAGTGCCGGAAAATGCTCCATCAGACACGTGGCATACAGCCAGGCACCGGCACTGTGACCAGAAGGCATGCTAAATTTATCACTTGGCGTAAGCATGGCTTTCACGGCCAGGCAATCACAGGGACGGATCCGCGCAATGCGGTTTTTCAGATAGAGATAAAGCGGCCGCTCAATGGCAAAAGCGACCACGGCACACAAGGCAAATTGCTGCCCAACCGAGCCCATAAACAGTGCACTCAGGACTCCCAAAATCACGTAAAGTCCACCGTTTCCGCTTTTTGACAGGGCCAACATCACCATTTTGAACCAGGGCTTACACTCGGGTTTATAAAGGGCGAAATAAAGCGCCGTATCGAGTTTGATGATCTGTGCTTTCATAGCTCATGCTTACATTTGTTCACAAATTCAGCATAGAAGAGCTAAATAACACTGCCACGACATTTTTGTGACACAATTATGTATGTTGATTCAAAGCATTGCGCCCCTACATAATGGGAGTATACTGGATTGTGAATTCAGTTATTTTCGAGGACGCCCGTATGGATTACAGCACTTCCGACTTATGTGACCATTTTGCCGATGCGGTTGATGTATTAGAGCCGATGTTTATTAACTTTGGCGGTCAAAGCGCCTTCAGTGGCCGTATCAAAACACTCAAGTGCTTTGAGAATAATGAACTGATCAACCAGGTTTTACAGCAAGATGGTACAGGCCAAATCTTATTGGTCGATGGCGGAGGTTCCACACGCCGGGCACTCATCGATATTGAGCTTGCAGAACTGGCAATGGAAAATAACTGGCAGGGTATTGTGGTCTATGGTGCTGTGCGCCATGTTGAGGAACTGGAAGAGTGTGAACTCGGTATCCAGGCAATCGCTTCAATACCCGTTGCTGCCGACAGCCAAGGCAGCGGTGAGCAAGGTATCCCGGTCAATTTTGCCGGCGTATCTTTCTATGACGATGACTACCTGTATGCGGATGCCACCGGCATCATTATTTCTGCTGAAGAACTGCAGTTAGAAGTCGACGACGAACAGAGCGAATAACACCGCTAGCGCATTCTAATCTCCCCGGGTAAAGCCCGACTTTGCCCGGCACAACCCCATAGATCGACCTGAATTATGAGTAACCACTGGCTTCATATTTACACCGAAGCGGACATTACCGCATATTGCCACAGCCGTGAGAATGAACAACGCTTCTGGCAAACCCTGGCTTTCCTGCAACCCAAAAATGACTTAACCCAGGCGCTGCGCGATGCTGCGCAGTTTGGCATTAAGTATGTGTTGGTTGCCATTAACGAGGACCTGGGACCTCGGGCTAATTGTGGCCGGGGTGGCGCCCACCTGGGCTGGCAAGCTTTTTTACAGCGCTTCTTAAACCTGCCTTGTAATCGCTTTTTAACTCCGGATGATGTCTTGCTGTTAGGCGAAGTCCGATGTGATGATTTGCAACAGCAGGGTGCCGATCTGGATAACCGTGACCCGCAGCAACTGGCTCAGTTGCGCGAGCTCAACGGCCAACTTGATGAACGCGTCAGCAATGTTATGAAAGCCATCTTTGATGCCGGTCTGGCGCCCATTGTAATTGGTGGTGGCCACAATAACTGCTACGGCCTGCTGCAAGCGTTGTCGCAAAGCACTCAGCAGGCTTGTCATGCCATTAACTTCGACCCACATGCCGATTTTCGCGCGCTGGAAGGCCGTCATTCTGGTAACGGCTTCAGCTATGCTCATGATCAGGGCCATCTGTCCGATTATCACGTGGTTGGTATGCATGAACAGAAAAACAACCACACCATTATCTCAGCACTGGATAATGCGGGATTCAGCTACGCCAGCTACCAAGATATTCTGGTACGTCGTACACTGACTCTGACTGAGGCCTGCCAGATCGGGCTGAATCGCTTTGCCGGACAAGCGCCTCTGGGTGTTGAAGTCGATGTCGATGCGATATCTCAAATGCCAGTGAGCGCCTATACCAACTGTGGTTTTACCGTGAATGATGCCGAGCACTTCGTTCATTTAGCGGCAAGTCAGGAACGCGCGCGTTATCTGCATTTGTGCGAAGCGGCACCCGAGCATCACCCACAAGGTGTGAAACAGGGGATCAGCGATGCCGGCCAGGTTCTCGCTTCACTCGTCTGTAGCTACCTACAGGCCGCGCCTAAATAAACCGGCACTTAATTTGAGTCTGGCTGAAAAGTTTCTGGGGTGTCTTCCGGGTGCTCCCAGCGCCATTGTTTCAGCCAGCTGATCATGCCCACACTGCTCAGGGGTCTGGCAAAATAATATCCCTGCGCCGCGAACGTGTTGAGGCTTTTCACGAACTGGAGCTGCTCCGGTGACTCCACCCCCTCACAAATCACTTTGCATTCCTGGATCTGCTGCATTTCCACAATCCCACGAACCACGCTCTTGAAGGTGCCCTGATGACCATGATCTGAGGTCAGCGAGCGGCCCAGCTTGACATAATCTACGGTTAGCTGAGGCAATTTAGACAAAGTGACCGGGGTTTCACCGAAGCTGTCGATACACAAACGCAGCCCCATCGAGCGCAACCGCGATACCATGGCAATGCCCTGAGGCTCGAGGCTGGTAAACAAGCTGGCTGGGCACTCTATGATCAAATCACCCGGCTTCAGCTGATGCTCTAGCAACACGTGGTCGATAAACTCGATAAATTCCTCGTGCAGCATTTCCGGCCCAAACAGGTTCAGGCTCAGTGGCATAGCAATGCCTTCCATACGCAATGCCAGCGCGATCTCTGCGGCACGCTCAATCACGTATTGCGCGACGGGCAATGCCAGGCCCGCAATACGGATATCTTCGATAAACTTACCAGCAGCCAGGATCCCCTGCTTGGGGTGCTGCCAGCGCAACAGCAACTCCAGAAATTCAATATCACCATCTTCATTGCGTACCACAGGCTGAAAATACAACTCCAGTTCCTGGCGAAAATCAATATGTGCAAGCTCTGCCAGACGGGCCTGTTGCTCCAGCCGATTGATCTGCATCTGCTGCTGATACGGAGCTATCGGACTGTCAGGCTGGCTATCCAGCGCCAAAAAAACACAGGTTAATAAATTCTCGAACAACCCCTGCTCTTCATCACAGTTCACATAACTGGCACGCGCTTTCACTTCAATGGTGCAGTTGCCCACATTAAAGGGTTTCAGGGTACTTTCGATAATTTCACCGATCATCTGCTCATGCAAGTGATGCTGATTAACCAGGCTACACACAAACACAAAATGCAAACCGCCTAGATGAGCCAGCCGGGATACATCATTGCCAAGCGGAATTGGCATCACATCCGGATGCTGTAAATGCTGTTTAATTCGATTGGCAGACTGGGCCAGCAAGAGATCGCCAAACTCCCGGCCAAGATGAAAGTTCACCTGCTGGAAGCCTTCAAGGCGGATCATGACGAGCATGGCTTCACTGGGGTCACGCTGACGAAAATCGTAAAACGCACTGCGAAACCCAGCCCTGTCCGGTAACTCCAGAATGTCCGCCGCTTTGCTTTCATCACTGCTCACCGGGGGCGCAGGTGCCAGGGAAGATCTGGATAACGTTAACTCGGCCAAAAACATCGGTAGCAGCGCCAGCACCAGTAAGCCGGGGGACAGTTGCCAGAACAATATGCCGGCCAGTGCCAACACAGCAGCACAGGCACTGAAGCAAGTAATGACCTGGTACTTTAACTGCTCAGAGCGAATGGCAAGCCAGATATGCAATACCAACAGCGGCGCCAGTAAGTAAGAAAAAAGATGTGCGGTGTCAGCAAGGAACGCCAACGCCACCGCTGTTGTGGATGCATATACAATTCGATGCAATGGCTGTTGACTCACCATAATCGCACTAAGGCTGGCACTGAGCAGCGCACCGGCTACAAAAGCCATCAGCATTGGGGAGTGTTGACCTGCACCTTGCCAGAAAGAGACCGCCGAAACGTCCCCCGCAGCAGCTATCACAGCAAAGGGAAACACAGCCAGAAGTAAGATAATACTTTTGTTACAATGTTTTAGCAGCGCTTTTTTTGTCATCGGCGGACCATTGTGAAATTCTTACTATTGCACAAGTTTACCCGAAATCCAGGTATTTAACAGGTCATTTACGCCAAACTGATAACTGAGTTCAGCCGGATGACCGACCTGCCACAGCACCATATCGGCGCGCATGCCGACTTTTAGCATCCCCCGATCCGACAGACCCAGCGCTTTGGCACCATGGCGTGTTACGCCCAGCAATGCTTCTTCAGGTGTCATACGGAACAAGGTACATGCCATATTCAACATCAGACGTAATGAGCACAATGGCGCAGTTCCAGGATTAAAGTCACTGGCCAGTGCAATCGGCACATTATGCTGACGCAGGAGCTCAATCGGGGGTAATTGAGTTTCACGAAGAAAATAAAACGCACCCGGCAGCAGCACCCCAACAGTGCCCGCTTCGGCCATCGCTTTAACACCGGTTTCATCCAGGTACTCAATGTGGTCGGCGGACAAACCATTAAACTCAGCCACCAGCTCACTGCCGTGCTGATTAGACAACTGCTCAGCATGACATTTTACTTTTAAACCTAGCTCTGTGGCTTTGGCAAACACACGGCGCGTTTGCGCATTGCTAAAACCGACATTTTCACAAAATGCGTCGACCGCATCGGCCAGGGAGTGTTCGGCTACCTGAGGTAACATTTGCTCACACACCAGATCGATATAACCATCGGCGTCATCCCGATATTCCGGTGGAAGCGCATGGGCACCCAGGAACGTACTTTGTACACTGATAGGGTGATGTTCATCCAGCATGCGGTTGACTTCTAGCAGCTTAATTTCGCTTTCACAATCAAGACCATAGCCCGATTTGCTTTCTACTGTGGTGACACCCTCACTGAGCAAGGCATTCAGTCGCGTTTTACCAGCCACAAACAAGTGTTCATGATCCGCCGCACGGGTTGCCTTCATGGTCGTCGCAATGCCGCCGCCCTGTTGCGCGATTTGCTGATAAGACACACCATTAAGGCGTTGTTCAAATTCCTGAGCGCGTGAACCGGCGAACAGAATGTGAGTATGACAATCAATCAGACCCGGCGTCATCCAGGCCCCTTTTGCTGAGATAGTCGGTGTCGTCACCGGATCAAACTCCGGCAGATCAGCCTGTGCACCAAGCCAACAGATTACCCCACCTTTGACCATCATCGCCCCATGCTCAATGGCCCCATAAGGGCGCTCAATATCAGGGTCCATTGTCGCCAGATTAACGTCCAGAACCACTAAATCTACTTCCATCACCACTCAATTCCTCATCTCTAACTTGCTGGTTTGAGTGTAGCAAGATTACTTGTATATACAATAGAGGTGTGCCATGTTTATCAGCGAGCTATGTTCGCTCAGCCTGACGCTACAGTTGGGTTTACTTTACTAACCATGGCATGAGATTGTGACAACGCAACCCAAATTTGCACAAATAAAACAACATATCATCACGCAGATCCGCAGTGGTGTCTGGCAGGAAGATCAACAAGTTCCGTCTGAAAACGCCTTGTCCGCGCAATTCAGAGTAAGCCGCATGACCGCCAGACGCGCGCTCAGTGAACTCACCGACGCAGGGATCCTAACTCGTAGCCAGGGTCTGGGTACCTTTGTTGCCAGATTCAAATCCCAATCTTCTCTGCTGGAAATACGTAATATCGCCGATGAGGTCAAAGAGCGCGGTGGTGACTACACCTGTGTGGTCCTGTCCCTGGAATCCATGGCGGCCATTGCCCCAATCGCCATTGCACTGGGTGTTGAAATGGATACTCAGGTGTATCGCAGTGTGCTGGTACATCATGACAACGAACAACCTCTGCAAGTGGAAGAGCGCTTCGTTAACCCCCAATTGGCACCTGACTATCTGCAACAGGACTTCACACAAATCACCCCCCATGAGTACCTGGTCCAGATTGCGCCCCTGACAGAGGCACGCCATACCGTTGAGGCCATCATGCCCGGCCCGGATATTTGCCAGTGGCTAAATATGTTTCATGAAGAGCCTTGCTTACAACTGATCCGCAGAACCTGGTCTGAAGGAGGCATTGTCAGCTTTGCCCGGTTAATCTCACCGGGCAGTAAATATCGCCTGGGCGGTCACCTGACCTTTAAAAAGTGAACCCACTCAGATGGCGTGCTGATAACTAAACCCCAGTTCACAGATAGCCGCGCCGTCAATGATACGTGCTTTGCTGTCATCACTGGCAAAGCTCGGGGCCTGTGTGCCTGCTTGCGTACAATGCGCCTGATAGTAATCCTGCTTAAGCGGATGTGCAGGAGAACACACGTTGTAAACTGACCTCGCCTGCGGCCAGTGAGTCAGGACTGACATAATGGCCGCAACCACATCATCCCGGTGTACCATATTAACCCGCTCTTGGCTGCTACTGCGTAAGGTCTTGCCAGCGATAAATTGTCCTGGTTCCCGTTCAGGCCCTACTAAGCCTGCCAGCCTCAGCACCTTGCCACCATGCGACAGCACCAGCTGCTCTGCCTGTTGTAAAACGCGTTGACGCTGCGAATCGGTTGCAGCCAATGTTCCCTGCTCGCTATAAACCCCATCAGCTTGCGCATAAACCCCAGTGCTTGAGCACAATAAAAAGCCCTGCATTTGCAGCTCTGTTGCCAACGCCAGCGTCGCTTCTAGCGTCACCAGATAGTTACTGTCTTCACGACGCGCACCCGGCGGCATAGCACAGAGCCAAAAAGCGTGCTGTAACGATACGTCATGCACCAGTCTTGTCCCATCATGAGCGAGTTGACGCGTCAGTGCATTGCTGTGTGGCTGCCGTCGGGTTGCCTGTACCTGCCACCCCTTCTCCGCCGCAGCCTCAGCTGTAGGCATTCCCAACCAGCCCGCGCCGGCAACAACGAGTTTATCGTGCATATCATTGTCCTGTAATGTGATGTGATCAGCGCTACACATCATGCAACAGAGCACGGTGCGCTGGCAAAAATCTGCGATGACATAGAAAGTAATAAAAACGACTGATTTATTGCTAAAAGTTAAAGTATCTGTCCCTATTGCCGATTAGGGATGTAAAGATTATTCGCCAAGTGTTATCAATCAACCGCCTTAATTTGTAGCCTTCTTGCATGAGATATGGTTTGATTGAGGCTTGCCTGGTCCCAAGAAAAAGAAAAACGCATGCTTGAAAATTTATCCCTTAGAAAAAAAATCCTCTTTTTGATTGGCGGTACCATTTCTATTTTATTGGTTGCTGCATCAGGGTATTTCGTTAACCACATTGCCCAACTTTCCCGAGAAGGCATAGAGAGAGAAGCAGAAAGTCATTTATATGCCGAAAAGCTCTCCATGGAATCCTTCTTTACGCGTTATGGTGCCATTGTAGAAACCTTCGTCACCAATCCGCATAATGTGAATTGGTTTGACGACTACACCCAGCGAGAAAAGCCGCTCAGCGCCGACCTTGGCTATCAGGAAGTCAATCAGGACTTTATCCGCATCTCAGCCAGCGATGAGAATATTCTTTCCGCTTTTATGGCATCGGCACGCACAGGTGAATACTTCAAAGAAAATGAGCGTACCTCAAACTACTCTGATGGTCGCCCTTACTACTCGTACAAGCGCCCATGGTGGCAGGATGCGCTGAGTCATGGAGGTCTGTATGTCGGTGCGGTATCTGTAGATATCAACACGGGTGCCGTCTCTGCCGTTGTTCAGCAACCTGTCTACAATGCCCAACGCGAACTGGTTGCGGTAGGTGGCGTTGACCTGCAAATTAACAAGATCAGTGAACTGGTTGAGCAGATCCAGTTTGATGGTCAGGGTTATGGCTTCTTACTCGACCACGATTATAAAGTGGTCCATCTGTCCAAACGAACCGGGCATAAACTCTCTATTACTGATGAGGGCGCGAACGGCAAAGAAGGCCTGGAAGCGCTGGAAAGACAATTTGCAGATACCGAAGGGTTTGCTGAGCTCAATCGCGCAATGCGTTCAGAAGGCGCGGGTGCCGCGATGGTTACCCTCAAAGGCGTTGACTACTATGTGGTATTCAACAACGTCAAACTCGACAAACCAATCCTGGATTGGCATCTGGGTTTGTTGATCCCCGTCAGCCTGATTGAAGAACCTGTCAATGATGCCGTTATGAGCACAGTGACCGCTGTGATCATTATTCTAGCCATTATTGTTGCCATGATTCTGTGGGCCACACAAATGATTGCTGCGCCCATCACTACGCTAACCAATACCATGCGAGATATTGCCTCAGGTGAAGGCGACCTGACTCGTCGCATCGATATCAACAGTCAGGATGAAGTCGGTCAGCTGGCTCATCACATGAACACCTTTATCGACAAGCTGCGCAGTATGATGCTCGATACCGCTGCACAAGCGCAGCAACTCAGTGGTGCTGCAGCACAATTACAGGATGTCTCAACTAACACCAACAATGAGATCCAGCAGGAGAAAGAGCAAGTTGACAGTGTGAGCGCAGCAGTCACAGAGATGGCGGCCACAGTCACTGAGATTTCCCGCAATGCCCATGAAACAAATCGGGCAGCTGATCTGGTTCAGAGCATGACCAATGACGGTGCAGCGCGCTCGGGTCAGGCACAGGAAGTCATGACTCAGCTTGCTGGTCACATTGGAGAGGCGGCCAAAGTGGTTGCCGGTCTGGAACAGGAAACCAGCAACATTGGTGCCGTGATTGACGTAATCAATGGCATTGCAGAGCAAACCAACCTGCTGGCACTCAACGCTGCCATTGAAGCTGCCCGCGCGGGTGAGCAGGGCCGCGGTTTTGCCGTGGTAGCCGATGAAGTACGCAGCCTGGCCAGTCGTACCCAGGAGTCGACAGATGATATCCGTAACATGATCTCTCGCCTGCAACAGATCGCTCAGCAAGCTTCTGTGATGATGCAGCAGGGTCAGGAGCGTGCAGAAGGGTCTGTGGGACAAACGCAGGAAGTGCTGGATGCACTGCGTAATATCACGGAGTCGGTCAGTACGGTACAAGATCAAAGTCACCAGATTGCGACCTCAACGGAAGAACAAACGGTCGTCGCTGAGGATATCAATAATAGCCTCAATGCCATTAACGACCTGGTCAATAGCACAGCGAACCATGCACACTTGCTGGCCGATGAAGCCCGTGATCTGAACAGCCTGGCTAAAGCACTTAACAACACCGTAAATCAGTTTAAACTGTAACGTCTGAGTGGCCCGGGCTCCCGGGCCTCCTGAAAACACATTCCTCACTATTTCTGTCTTGCCAAAACTTGACTAATGCACAGTTGCAGACGATCACTTATAAGGTGACTCTTTGCGGATCAGTGCTTAATTATGTTTAAAAACCTCAAACTGGCGCAGATGCTTGCGTACTCATTTGGCGCCCTCATCGCTCTGATGACGGTGATTTCTATCTCTGCCTACCTTGGGCTGAATACCGGTTATAACAACTTCGTCGAATATCGTACATTGGCACGCAATGCCAATTTAAGCGGCCGTCTGCAGGCGAATTTACTGATGGTGCGCCTCAATGCACTCAAATACCTGAAAGAGCAGAGCACAACCAACATTAATGAATTTAATGAGCGTTTTGATTTGCTCAAGGAACTCATGGATCAGGCCCAGGCAAGTATCTCGGATACCAGTTACCAGACCCAACTCAATAATAGTGCGAGCGACATTGAAGAATATCGGCGGGCATTCGAGCAAATTGTCCAGTTATACGCTAAACGCAATGACATCGTAACCAACCAGCTGGATGTCAAAGGCGTACAAATGCGCACCATACTCAGCGATGTGATCAACAATGCACATCAACAAAACAATAATGAAGCCTTGTTCGCAGCGGCCCGGTTGCAGGAAACGTTGTTGCTCGGCCGTTTATACGTGGTCAAATTCCTGGTGACAAACACAGACAAGGATTACCAACGCGCCATTGAGGAGTTTAGCCAACTGGCTGCCCTGCTGGACGAACAGGCCGGAGCATTTGCATGGCAACCGGTTCAGGGCATGCTTGTTGAATTCTTACAGCACAAACTCGATTACATTACTGCCGTCAAAGCCGTGAACCAGACCATATTGCAGCGTAACCAGCTCATCTCACAAAAACTCAATGTCATTGGCCCTCAGGTAGCTAACACACTGGAAGATATTAAACTGGATATTAAAAACCGCCAGGACGAGCTTGGCCCTCAAGCGCAAAGCACCAGTGAGCAGGCGGTGATGCTGGTAACCACAGTATCGGTGTTGGTGGTGTTCGCGGGCGCGTTCTTGAGCTGGTATGTCAGCAATTTACTGCGCGAGCCCATTGGCGGTGAGCCAAGAGAAATCGAAGCACTGGCCAAAGCCATCGCCAAAGGCGATCTCAGTTACCAATTTGCGACCACGAATACCACAGGCATATATCGGGCGATGTCCGAAATGACAACCACACTGCGAGACATAGTGAGTAAAATCAAATCTGCTACCACCACATTAAATGACACAACCGGAGCAATGATTTCAATCACTGAGAAAACCAAAAGTGAAACCGATCAACAGCAAGATCAACTGACCCAAAGTGCCACAGCGATGCAACAAATGAGTGCGACCGTACATGAGATCACGCAGAGCGCGCAACTGGCTGCCGACGCGGCTACCGAAGCTGATCAGCAATCCCAGACCGGGATCCAGGTGGTACAAACGTCTCGTGAAGCCATGAGTGAACTGGTGGGCAGTATTCAACAAGTCAGTGAGGCCATTACCCAGTTAGAAAACGAGACGGAGTCGGTCGGCTCCATTTTGGATGTGATCCGCAGTATTGCAGACCAAACCAATCTGCTGGCACTCAACGCGGCGATCGAAGCCGCGCGGGCTGGCGAGCAAGGCCGGGGCTTTGCCGTAGTGGCCGATGAAGTACGCAGCCTGGCCAGTCGTACGCAGCAAAGTACCGAAGAGATCCAGGCGATGATCTCGCGCTTACAAAACGAGGCCAAACGCTCAGTAGAGCATATGCAGCGCAATGTTGACCATGCGGAAAACTCCGCGGAGCAAACCGAACACGCCGGCGCAACGTTACAAGCAATTTGCGGCTCAATCAGCACCATTCGCGAAATGAATTTACAAATTGCCAGCGCATCAGAAGAGCAGAATACGGTCTCAATGCAAATATCTGAAAGTGTCACCCATGTCAGTGAGAGTGCCGCGGAAACAGCGCAAGGGGCACAACAAGTATCCCAGGACGCCAAAGCATTGAGCCACATTGCCCGTGAACTGAACACCCTGGTGGACCAATTTAGGCTGTAGGGCCCTACAAGATGGGGCAGTGAGCGTCATCACCTGCCCTTCCTTTTGCTTTAGATCAACGCCTCAAAGCACAACTTTGCTTACACTAGCCTTCTCAATAGCAAAGAGAGTGCGATCGTGATTAATTTACCTCAGTGGGATGACTCCCTCATCAACAAATACAATATCTCAGGCCCCAGATATACCTCTTATCCAACAGCCCTGTCACTTGAATCAGGTTATACTCAGGCCGATCTGGTTGATGCCATCGCACACTCCGACACCCGTGCACTGTCGCTGTATATTCATATCCCATTCTGTCACCAGCTTTGCTATTACTGTGGCTGTAATAAGATTATTACCCGACATCAGTCCAAGGCCGACGTATACCTCGACCATCTGGAATTGGAGATAGCCGCTCAGGCACCGCTGTTTAAAGCTTATCAGGTTGAGCAATTGCACCTCGGAGGCGGCACCCCCACCTTTCTGACCACAGCGCAAATGACCCGCCTGGTCACCATGCTGGAGCAGCACTTCACCTTCACACCAACTGCCCAGCGCGGCATTGAAATCGACCCCAGATCACTGGCCGAAGACATGCTGCCAGCACTGAAAACGCTCGGCTTTAATCGGGTGTCATTCGGGGTGCAGGATTTTAATGATCAGGTACAGGCAGCAGTAAATCGCCCGCAACAGATTGCAGAAGTGCTGTCGCTCTTAAAACAAGCCCGCGAGCTGGGCTTTAAATCCATTAATATGGACATGATTTACGGCCTGCCTCATCAGAGCGTTGAGTCCTATCGCGATACCATAGCGCAGCTCATTGAGTTGGGCCCTGATCGGGTTTCGGTGTTTAACTATGCCCATCTGCCGGAAAGATTCGCCGCCCAGCGCAAGCTGAAAGAGGCCGATATGCCCAACGCCAAAGAAAAGCTCGCGATCTTTAAGCAAACACTGACACAGATGAGCGATGCCGGTTACCAGTTTATCGGTATGGACCATTTTGCCAAAACCGATGACGAGCTGGCTGTGGCACAGCGACATAATCATCTGCACCGAAACTTCCAGGGCTATACCACCCATGGTAACTGCGACTTGCTCGGCCTCGGCGTGTCGTCTATTTCACAGATCGGTAATGCCATTTTACAAAATGAAAAAGACCTGAAGCCCTACTACCAGGCCGTCACTGAGCGCCGTAGCGCTATTCATAAAGGCGTTAAGCTCACCAGAGATGATGAAATTCGAGCCGCCGCGATCAAGCAGCTTATTTGCCACTTCGAGCTCGACAAAACTACCTTTGCCGCAGAGCATGGCCTCAACTTTGACGACTACTTTGCCGATGCGCTAACGGCACTTAAACCTCTGGCTGAAGATGGCCTGGTGGAGCTCACCGAGCAACGTATTGAAGTCACAGCTAAGGGGAACCTGTTTATCCGCATCATCTGCATGTGCTTTGATGCCTATCTGCAACAACAGATCAAAAACACCCGCTTTTCACGGGTGATTTAAGGACTTACAAAAAGGGAAGCACCTCATACGTACAGCCCGTTTAGTGGTGCTTCAATTAACAACCATGAACCTCAGGATCGGAAATAAAACAGAAGTGATCACAGGAGTTATTGGTTCGACAACCGCGCGTGCCAACTGGTAAACAAGCGAGCAGTGAGCCACCCGCAACTTTTGGGGTCATATCAACAGGCATTGTGGTTGTGCTTGGCGATAACGCCTTCATCGGCTTTTTCTTGAGTTTCAATTTCATTGGATTTTCCTTAATAACAAAGTGAATTGCACCACCGAGCATAGTTCAAAAAACGACCAACCTCAATACCTTGATTTAGCAACGTAACACGCATCGCTGCAGTACCTCTGTAAGAATACCCCCAGGAATGGCGCACATTCACGGATAGTCACTGTGCACTAGCACATTACCCTAACTAGCCATTCCCAAACGCAAAAGTTCAATTTAGTTAAAAGCTAAAATTAAGCTTTCTTAGGACGAACCAGAACGTCTACCAAAGTCCAGGATTTTTTCTTAAGAGGTTTTGGTGGTGACGCACATTCACGGATAGTCATTCTATTCAGACGACCCCCAAAATAACCTGACCGCCCCAAACGCAAAAGCCCCGACCAAAAGGCCGGGGCTTTCAAGACAAACTTAATTAATAAAAATTAAGCTTTCTTAGGACGAACCAGAACGTCTACCAAAGTCCAGGATGTTTTCTTAGGAGGTTTTGGTGGTGACGCACATTCACGGATAGTCATTCTATTCAGACGACCCCCAAAATAACCTGACCGCCCCAAACGCAAAAGCCCCGACCAAAAGGCCGGGGCTTTCAAGACAAACTTAATTAATAAAAATTAAGCTTTCTTAGGACGAACCAGAACGTCTACCAAAGTCCAGGATGTTTTCTTAGGAGGTTTTGGTGGTGACGCACATTCACGGATAGTCATTCTATTCAGACGACCCCCAAAATAACCTGACCGCCCCAAACGCAAAAGCCCCGACCAAAAGGCCGGGGCTTTCAAGACAAACTTAATTAATAAAAATTAAGCTTTCTTAGGACGAACCAGAACGTCTACCAAAGTCCAAGATTTTTTCTTAGAGATCGGTGCACATTCACGGATAGTCACAGTATCACCTGCTTGCGCAGTGTTGCTCTCATCGTGTGCGTGCAACTTAGTTGTACGCTTGATGAATTTACCGTAGATCGGGTGCTTAACCTGACGCTCGATAGCAACAACGATTGACTTGTCCATTTTGTCGCTAACTACACGACCTTGAAGAGTACGGATCTTATCGCTCATTATGCACCTGCCTTCTGGTTGATAACCGTTTTAACACGCGCAATATTGCGACGTACTTTTTTCAGCTCGTGAGTCTGAGCCAGCTGACCAGTGCTCGCTTGCATGCGCAGGTTGAACTGCTCACGCAGAAGCTCTAGAAGTTCAGCATTTAGCTCTTCTACGCTTTTGTCTTTAAGTTCGCTAGCTTTCATTTACATTACCGTCCGAGTTACAAAAGTGGTTTTGAAAGGTAATTTACGAGCAGCTAGGTTGAATGCTTCGCGAGCAAGCTCTTCTGAAACACCTTCCATCTCGTAAAGTACTTTACCAGGCTGAATTTCAGCAACCCAGTATTCAACAGAACCTTTACCTTTACCCATACGAACTTCAAGCGGCTTTTCTGTAATTGGCTTGTCTGGGAACACACGGATCCAGATTTTACCTTGACGCTTGATGTGACGTGTCATAGCACGACGAGCTGCTTCGATTTGACGAGCAGTCATACGGCCACGGCCAGTCGCTTTCAAGCCGAAAGAACCGAAGCTAACTTTATTACCGCTAGTTGCAAGACCACGGTTGCGGCCTTTGTGCACTTTACGGAATTTTGTACGTTTTGGCTGTAACATTAGTCGCTACCTCTTACTTAGCACTTTTTTTAGCTTTCTTCGGAGCGCGCTTGGCTGGCTTCTCAGCTTCTTGTTTCAGTGGAAGACCACCGATAACTTCGCCTTTGAAGATCCAAACTTTAACACCGATGATACCGTAAGTGGTCAAAGCTTCAGAAGTTGCGTAGTCGATGTCAGCACGTAGAGTGTGTAGAGGTACACGACCTTCACGATACCACTCAGAACGTGCGATTTCAGCACCGCCTAGACGGCCGCTAACTTCAACTTTGATACCCTTTGCACCCAGACGCATTGCGTTCTGTACCGCGCGCTTCATCGCACGACGGAACATTACACGACGCTCTAGCTGTGAAGAGATACCGTCAGCAACTAGTTGTGCATCAAGCTCTGGCTTACGTACTTCTGCGATGTTGATTTGCGCAGGTACACCAGCAAGCTTAGTTACAGCGTGGCGAAGCTTTTCAACATCTTCACCTTTTTTACCGATAACAACACCAGGACGAGCTGTGTGAATTGTTACACGGATAGATTTAGCTGGACGCTCAATAACGATTTTAGACACAGAAGCGTTTTTCAATTCCTTAGTAAGGTATTGACGCACTTTGTGATCACCAAAAAGCTGCTCAGAGAAATCTTTTGAATTCGCGTACCAGGTAGAAACCCAAGGTTTAGAGATACCTAGGCGAATACCAGTAGGATGAACTTTTTGTCCCATTACTTATATCTCCTAGCTATCTGAAACCACAACAGTGATGTGGCTTGAACGCTTAAGGATGCGGTCTGCGCGTCCTTTAGCACGTGGCATAATACGTTTCATTGTAGGACCTTCGTCTACAAATACTTTAGCCACTTTAAGCTCATCAATGTCAGCACCTTCGTTGTGCTCCGCGTTAGCGATAGCAGACTCAAGTACTTTCTTAACTAATACAGCCGCTTTCTTTGGGCTGTACGCTAGGATTTCTAGCGCGCGATCAACCGGAAGTCCGCGGATCTGATCTGCAACTAGACGTGCTTTTTGCGCCGAACCAGAGGCGAATTTGTGTTTAGCTAATGCTTCCATCATACCCTCCGATTAACGCTTTTTAGCTTTCTTATCCGCAGCGTGACCGCGGTAAGTACGTGTAGGTGCAAATTCACCTAGTTTGTGACCGATCATTTCGTCTGTAACGAATACAGGTACGTGCTGACGACCATTATGGACAGCGATGGTCAATCCGATCATGTTAGGGATGATCATTGAACGACGGCTCCAAGTCTTGATAGGCTTCTTGTCACCGCTTTCCAACGCCTTCTCTACCTTCTTCAGCAAGTGTAGGTCAATGAATGGACCCTTCTTGAGAGAACGTGGCATGGCAATTCCTCAACTATTACTTAGTACGACGACGTACGATAAATTTATCAGTACGCTTGTTCTTACGTGTCTTAGCACCTTTAGTCGGCTTACCCCATGGAGACACAGGGTGACGACCACCAGATGTACGACCTTCACCACCACCGTGTGGGTGGTCTACCGGGTTCATGGCAACACCACGAACTGTAGGACGAACACCACGCCAGCGAGTTGCACCAGCTTTACCTAGTGAACGTAGCATGTGTTCAGCGTTACCTACTTCACCGATAGTTGCGCGACAATCCGCTTCAACTTTACGCATTTCGCCTGAACGTAGACGTAGAGTCACGTACTGGCCTTCACGCGCTAGGATCTGTACATATGCACCAGCAGAACGGGCAATCTGAGCACCTTTACCAGGCTTAAGCTCAACATTGTGTACCGTTGTACCTACTGGGATGTTACGCATAGGCATTGCGTTACCAGCTTTGATTGGTGCATCAACACCAGACTGGATTGCATCACCTGCTTTAACACCCTTAGGTGCGATGATGTAACGACGCTCACCGTCTGCATATAATACAAGAGCGATGTTTGCGCTACGGTTAGGATCGTACTCTAGACGCTCAACTTTAGCTGGGATGCCATCTTTGGTGCGTTTAAAGTCGATTAAACGGTAGTGTTGCTTGTGACCACCACCGATGTGACGAACCGTGATACGACCGTTGTTGTTACGACCACCTGATTTAGAGTTCTTCTCTAATAGCGGAGCGTAAGGCTTACCCTTGTGCAGATCAGGGTTAACCACTTTAACGACGTGACGACGACCCGCAGAAGTTGGTTTACACTTTTGAAGTGCCATAATTCTAACTCCCCTTATTACTCGGCGCCGCCGACAAAGTCTAGCTCGCTGCCTTCTTTAAGAGTAACGTAGGCTTTCTTCCAGTCTGAACGACGGCCGAAACGCATGCCTGTACGCTTAGTTTTACCCTTAACATTTAGCGTGCGAACACCAGTTACTTCTACTTCGAAAAGCTTCTCAACAGCAGCTTTGATTTCTGCTTTGTTTGCATCTTTAACTACTTTGAAAACAATCGTGTTGTTCTCTTCAGCAGAGATGGTGCTTTTCTCAGAGATGTGTGGAGCAAGGATTACTTTTAAAAGACGTTCTTCACGGATCATGCTAGCGCCTCCTCAAGTTGCTTAACAGCAGCAGCAGTAATCAGTACCTTATCGAAAGCGATTAGGCTTACTGGGTCGATGCCAGCTACATCACGCGTGTCAACCTTGTACAGGTTACGTGCAGAAAGGAATAGATTCTCATCTACTTCTTCAGTCACGATTAATACGTCTTTAAGCTCAAGCTCTTTCAGCTTAGCTACTAGTTCTTTAGTCTTTGGTGCTTCTAGACCAAATTCTTCAACAACTACTAGACGATCTTGACGAACAAGCTCAGAAAGAATGCTCTTGATCGCACCGCGATACATCTTACGGTTAACTTTTTGGCTGTGATCTTGCGGCTTAGCTGCAAAGCTCACACCACCGCTGCGCCAGATTGGGCTGCGGATTGTACCAGCACGTGCACGGCCAGTACCTTTTTGGCGGAATGGTTTTTTACCACCACCAGCAACTTCAGAACGTGTCTTCTGAGCTTTAGTACCCTGACGAGCACCTGCTGCGAAAGCAACAACTACTTGGTGTACTAATGCTTCGTTAAACTCACGTCCAAAAGTAGCTTCGGAAACTTCAAGCGCACCAGCGCCTTTAATTGCTAATTCCATCACTAAATCTCCAGGACTTAAGCTTTAACAGCTGGTTTAACGATAACGTCGCCGCCGATAGCGCCAGGTACTGCACCTTTAACTAAAAGCAGATTACGCTCAGCGTCAACACGTACTAGCTCTAGGTTCTGAGTAGTTGTTTGCACATTACCCATTTGACCAGCCATTTTCTTACCTTTAAACACCTTACCAGGTGATTGGTTTTGACCGATTGAACCAGGAGCACGGTGAGATAGAGAGTTACCGTGAGTAGCGTCTTGTGTGCTGAAATTCCAGCGCTTAACACCACCTTGGAAACCTTTACCTTTTGAAGTACCAGTAACGTCTACTTTGTTTACTTCGTTGAATAGCTCAACAGTAAGCTCAGCACCTACTTCAAACTCACCTTCACCGCCGTTAAGACGGAATTCCCACAGGCCGCGACCCGCTTCAACACCAGCTTTAGCGAAGTGACCCGCTTCTGGTTTGTTTACACGGCTTGCTTTTTTCTCGCCTGCAGTAACTTGAAGCGCGTTGTAACCGTCTGTTGCATCAGATTTGATCTGAGTAACACGGTTAGGAGTCGCTTCGATAACTGTCACAGGGATAGATACACCATCTTCAGTGAAGATGCGTGTCATACCCACTTTACGACCGACTAGACCTAATGCCATTTTCCTAAAACCTCTCTAATCTTTCGATTAACCCAGGCTGATTTGAACATCAACACCAGCAGCAAGGTCTAGGCGCATTAGAGCGTCTACAGTCTTGTCAGTTGGTTCTACGATGTCGATCAGACGTTTGTGGGTGCGGATTTCATACTGATCACGCGCGTCTTTGTTTACGTGCGGAGAGATCAATACAGTGAAACGTTCAAAGCGAGTAGGAAGTGGGATTGGACCACGTACCTGAGCGCCAGTGCGTTTCGCAGTTTCCACGATTTCCGCCGTTGATTGGTCAATCAAACGGTGGTCAAAAGCTTTTAGGCGAATACGAATGCGTTGATTTGACATTCTTAAACCTCAATTAAAAGAGCATTTAAAAAGAGCATAAAAAAACCCCCGAGGCCATCTCAAAATATAAGAGGTCGGTTGTTCTTCTATTTCTACCATTGAACTCCAAATCGGAGTTCCTGTTTACGTGCCTGAAATCCAGGCCTATGTATGACTTTCTTGTGACGAATCACAGAAAGTTTGAGCATTATAATGAGACTGGCGATAAATGCAACAATTATTGCAAAATTATTTGTCGTATGGCTCGTCCTCACTGTAAGTGGCACAAGGCGTCTATACTTTATACAAAGGATTGCATACACCGTCCTTGTCATTGTACTGACACAAATGGTCAGTCCAGTTAAAGCCTGATATTCTATACAGCAAAAATACGAATCTGGTACTGCTATGCGCTTACTTTCTCAGGGGCTCAACCGAGTGGCCCAATGGACCAACTGTTTACTGGTCAGAAGCAAACTGTTGCCGGCCGACCCCGTGTCGCAGTTCAACCTGGACCCGAGCCTGCCCACCTTTTATGTAGCCCGACTCAATTCACGGGCTGATCTGGCTGCACTCAACGCGGTGTGTAAGAAACTGGGATTGCCAAGCCCGATGCAGGATCAGGTTTTAGGGAATAAAACACTGCCGCGCTTTATCGGCATCAAAAACCCGACTCCTCTGCTGAGCAAAACAGCAGGACCGAGCCCCGCAATTGATCAAGGTAAAGCGATTTTCTCTGCCTTGCGTGCTCACCCGGACATCAAAGCACAAGTGGTCCCGGTGACTGTACTGTGGGGCCGTAACCCTGGTAAAGAAAAACCAGGGATAGGCACCTTATTCAGCCACTCACTGACCCCCAGCTGGTTACGCAAGGCTATGGTTGTGCTGTTTTCTGGTCGCGATAACCTGGTGCGTTTCTCTGCCCCCATCGCCCTGGATCAGCTTATGACAGACAAAGCCGATGTAGACGAGTTACCTCATAAACTGCTGCGCGTGGCTCGGGTGCACTTTCATCGCCAGAAGCTGGCTGCAACCGGACCCAGATTACCGTCGCGTGAAGCTCTGTTCAATTCCCTGCTGGCTGCCCCCACAGTCAAACGCGCCATCGCCGATGAAGCCAAGTCGAAAGGGCTGAGCCATGACGAAGCACGCCTGAAAGCGCTGGAGTTACTGGAAGAAGTTGCTGCCAACTACTCTGAAGCTATGGTTCGCGTGGGCGATCGCGTACTGACCTGGCTGTGGAATAAACTCTATAACGGCATCGAAGTAAAAAATGCCGAGCGCGTACATGACCTGGCCGATAAAGGCCACGAAATCATCTATGTGCCCTGCCATCGCAGCCACATGGATTACCTGTTACTGACCTACGTGATTTATCATCAGGGTCTGGTACCACCACATATTGCAGCCGGGGTGAACCTGAACTTCTTCCCGGCCGGTGGCATTTTCCGGCGCTGTGGCGCATTCTTTATTCGCCGCTCTTTTGCCGGTAACAAACTCTACTCGACAATTTTTAAAGAGTATCTGACTCAGCTGTTCATCAAAGGCTATTCAGTCAAGTTTTACACTGAAGGTGGCCGCAGTCGCACAGGACGCTTGTTGCCGCCCAAAACGGGGATGTTGGCCATGACCATGCAATCTATGTTGCGCGGGATCGATAGACCTATCTCCATCGTCCCCGTCTACATTGGCTATGAGCATGTCATGGAGATCAACACCTACCTCAAAGAGCTGGCCGGTAACAGTAAAAAGAATGAATCCGTTGCTGGGGTCTTTAAGGCCATTAAAAATCTCAAAAACTATGGACGTGGCTATCTGAACTTCGGTGACCCCATTCACCTCAATCAATACCTCAATGAACACCAGGCTGACTGGCGCGACGCCATCGGCCAAGGTGAGGGCGCCAAACCTCAGTGGCTTAATGGTCAGGTGGCTCAGGTGGCTGATCGGATCATGACCAATATCAATGCCAGTGCGGCACTGAACTCCATCAACCTGCTGGCCATGGTGCTGCTGTGTAATGAGCAGTTTGCGCTGAGCCGACAAAAACTGCTGACACAAATGCGCTTTTATCTCACCTTGCAAAATCAGGCGCGCTATGATGCCAATGTCACAGCGCCAGATGAAGATGCCGAGGCACTGTTAAATCACGCGCTTAAGCTGGATAAGTTCGATGTGCTGGCAGATGAACTGGGTGAGATCATCACGATTAAGGAAAAAGAGCGTACCCTGTTTAACTATTACCGCAACAATATTTTGCATTTGTTCGCTGTCCCGAGCGTTATTGCACAAATACTATTTAACCGCTACAGCGTCACGGTCACGGAGTGTCAGGCCCACCTGGGTACTTTATATCCGTTGTTTGCCAAAGAATGGTTTATGCATGAACTGCGTGAAGACTATATTGAGGACGTATTAAACTGCTTCGCTCAGGAGGGTCTAATTGACTTTGATGGTCACCTGGCAACCGTCGTAAAAGACAACAAGGCGCTGGCACAGTTAGAGATGCTGGGTAAAGTGATCCACCTAACGCTGGAACGCTATGCCATCAGTGTCAGCTTGTTATTACGTGATCAGGGCATTGCCCGCACCACACTGGAGAATGAAAGTGACGTATTGGCTAAGCGGCTTGGTACCTTACACGGCATTAAGAGCCCTGAGTTCTTTGATAAGAAGGTGCAGACTAACCTGATCAGCGTGTTACAAACACAAGGTTTTATCAGTATTTCTGAACAACAGACCATCACTGCGATGCCAACACTCAGTACTTTGTCTGATCACCTCAATGATTTACTGCCAGCGAGGATCTGGCAGTCTATCCGCGATACCTTATAGAAGACGTTACACTATAAAGGTACCATCATAGCGTCAGCGCGCTTCGCGCTGACGCATCACTCCTTCCTGAATAGTAGATGCCACTAATTCGCCCTGACGGTTAAAGAACTGGCCCCTGACCAGTCCACGACCGTTGCTGGCACTGGGGCTGTCAACGCTATAAAGCAACCACTCATCCATTCTAAATGGACGATGGAACCACATCGCATGATCTATGGTCGCGACCTGCATGTTTTTTTGCATAAAGGACACCCCATGCGGCTGCAACGCCGTGGGCAGGAACTCAAAATCCGACGCATAGGCCAGCAAGTAGTTGTGAATGCGGCGATCGTCAGGCATGGCCCCATTGGCCTTAAACCAGACATGGCGTGTGGGTTCCATCACCTCGGGCTGAAACGGGTTATGAAACTCCACCGGACGCATTTCGATGGGCATAGGCTGAGTAAATTTGGCGCGTAGCGGCTCAGGAATTAAGTCTGCTTTATCCTGATAAAACTCCAGCGATGATCGCAATGCTTCCGGACCCGGAACTTCCGGCATCTCTGACTGGTGGGATAAACCAGGTTCATCCCCCTGAAAAGACGCGGTCATGTAAAAAATGGGTTTACCGTACTGAATAGCACTGACCCTGCGGGTACTAAAACTACGGCCATCACGGATATTCTCAACATCGTACACAATCGGTTTAGCCGCGTCGCCGGGGCGTAAAAAGTACGAGTGCAGCGAATGCACGTAGCGCCCTTCTGGCAAAGTGTATTTGGCAGCGGAGAGTGCCTGGCCCATTACCTGGCCGCCAAACACCTGCGGAAAGCCCAAATCCTGGCTCTGGCCCCGATAAATCCCTTGTTCGATTTCTTCGAGCTGAAGTAGCTCCAGCAACCCCTGTAATGCCTGACTCATTGCACACCTCTTACACTGCATAGCTAATCCTGTAATTATACACTATTGTGCAAGTAAAGAGAGGCATAGCTCTTTAAATCAGGTGCTTAACCCAGGCACGTAGCAGGCCGGACAAGAGTGCGATACACTGTGTATCGGCTTTTTCTGACAAGGTAACTGACATGGCATACTGGTTATTTAAAACCGAACCCGACGCATTTTCCATCGACGATTTACATCAGGCACCACAGCAAAGTACGTTTTGGGAAGGAATCCGTAATTATCAGGCCCGTAACTTTCTGCGCGATGATGTACAAGTGGGCGATCAAGTCTTTATTTACCACTCAAGCTGCAAAACCCCCGCTGTAGTCGGCATCGCCACTATCACCAAAGGGGCAGAGACAGATCCCCATCAATTTGATCTGAGCAGTGACTATTATGATGCCAAGTCCAGTACAGACAACCCACGCTGGGTAGGCGTCACCTTATGCTACCAACAGCATTTGCCGCGACCAGTGACACTCAAAGCCATTAAAGCGGATGATGCCATCACAGAGCTGGCGCTAAAAAAGGCAGGTCGTCTCTCCATTATGCCTGTGACCGACGCTGAGTGGGCACACATCTGCCAGCTCGGTGGCACTGAGTAACAGTGCCGGACGAGGAAACAGATATATTAACGCTTTTTCTGCTTTCCTCCTTTGGGGATCATAGAAAAGTACAAGATCAGCGCCAGCCAGGAAAACAGCAAAGTGCCGATCAGCCAGCCATTTTTCTCATGACCCCGAGTGCGTTTGCTGCCAGCAACCAGTCCTATCGGCAGCAAATACAAGCACAAGGCCCCCATCAATAGCAACAATTGATCTGTCATACTCGCTCCCAGTTCACTTCACTGTGAAGTACGCGTTGTGGTGCAATATAATGCAACACATCGCCCCCCTGCAGTGCGTAATCCAACGGTGGGTTTAGATCCATATCACGACCACTGAGGTCACGTGCCACCCCCAGTAAAATCGCATTATGATGCGTTTTGAAATACATAAAGAGCTGACCAAACGTCAACGCTGTTAATGACTTCGGCAGCTGCAAACTAAATTGCGTGTCGCCATGCAGGGTGGAGAGCAGCTCTTCCTGAATACGACTTGATCCCGGGTCCTGCATCGAACGCACCAGAATCTCTGCTGACATCGCCGTCGAACACTCCACATTGCGACAATGCTGGCGTAATAACTGGGCCTTGGTTTCATCATTAAAATGAGCACTGATGTGCGCAGCCGTTTTCACCATCGGACTGAGTTTTAGCGCAGTCGTAAAGGTTTGATCATCGTCCTGACCATCAACAATGATTTTATCCGCATAGGCTAACCCAGTGCGCACCAACTGCTGATCATCGGTAAAGCTCAACAAACGCACAAAATCCACCTCGGAAAAACGCAGCAACGGGTGTTCCATTTCGTCACACACAGCCAACACAATACGCCGCTCAATGCGTTTATTATCGGCCAGAATATACTCAATCATGCGCTCAGTGCGTGTCGCATGCCAGCCAAAAATGATGATATGATCGCTCAGATGTGAATAGTCTTTGTCGCCCTTCATTGCTCTTTTTACCCAAATTGTAATTAGTTGCCCAACTTTGCCCAGCAAAATGCCAAACAACGCCAGACCCAACGGGATTTGAAATAAGGCCACAACCCAGCGTCCCAGGTCGGTCGTGGCACTAAAATCACCATAACCCACTGTCGATGTGGTTACGACGTAATAATAGATATAGGTGCTGACAGGCAATAATGCGTGCTCCTGTGCCAGCCAGAGCAATGCCCAGGTCACGCACATATGCAACACAGTCGCCAGTCCAATCAGTGGCCAACTGGCCTGATCAATGTGCGTCTGTAATACCAACAACAAACGCTTAAATAGCAAAGGCATTGTCATTCCTATATTGCAAGTCTCTGATTTACCATACTGAATAATCAGGATTATGCAACTGAGATAACCCTCTGTGTGGCACTTGCCGAACGCCATTGTTTGACTCAGCCTGATTGGGCTCAATTTGTGCGCACAGAAAGTATTAATTTATTTACTAATAAGTATATACTGAGGGAAGGTACATATATTAGGGTAGCTTTATGGCCGGAGTATTAGCATCCGTTGATCAACGCACACAACTGGTGGGAGAAAACCGCCTCGAGCTACTGTTGTTTCATTTGCACAGCCGACATCTGTTTGCACTCAATGTATTTAAAGTCAAAGAAGTCGTTAAGTTGCCGCATCTTAACAAAATGCCCAATGCCCATCCGAAAATAGCCGGTGTCACCACTATTCGGGGTGAGTCTATCCCAGTGATCGATTTACGCCAGGCGATCTGCATGCCGCATTGTGAATACGACAGTGACAGCAATCTGGTGATCACCGAATATAACCGAACCATTCAGGCATTTCTGGTGGGTAAAGTCGACCAGATAGTTAACACCACTTGGTCTGATATCATGCCGCCCCCGCGCTCAGTGGGTCGTAACCATTACCTCACCGCACTGACCAAGCTCAAGCGCGGCGACCAGGAGTTACTGGTAGAGATCATTGACGTCGAGAAGGTGCTGGCCGAGATCATTGCGTACGACGTGGTGATCCCCGAAAATATCCTCGACAAAACTATCATCAACGAGTTTCAGGGCCGCAAGATTTTGCATGTGGATGACTCTCCCACGGCACGTCGTCAGGTCTCCGATACGCTGGCTCAGCTGGGCATCGAAGTGCTACCCGCAACCGATGGCCACGAAGCCCTTAAGCTGCTCCAACACTGGGCAGATGAGGGCATAGACGTGAACAAAGAACTCATGGCAGTGATCACCGATGCTGAAATGCCTGTTATGGATGGCTACCGACTAACCTATGAAATACGTAACGATAGCCGCCTAAAAGACCTCTATATCGTGCTCAATACCTCGCTCAGTGGCAGCTTTAACAAAGCCATGGTAGAGAAGGTGGGGTGTGATGTTTTCTTATCTAAATTTCAGCCGGACCGACTGGTTGATGAAATGCAGCGTCGACTGAAAGACGTACTGAATCAATAACTGTATATAAAAACAGGTTAAGTAAAAATTAAACCTTATATTTTTCATGTGGTTAATTTTAACCATGTGCAAAATACCCGCACCAAACTGGGCTTTGTGCCCTGCCCTAGGTATACTTTGCGCTGAATAAAGACGATGGGCGCAAAGATGGACGTATCAGAATTACTTGATGGCTTAAACGACAAACAACGTGAGGCGGTTGCCGCACCGCTACAAAATATGCTGGTATTAGCGGGCGCAGGCTCGGGCAAAACCCGGGTGCTGGTGCATCGCATCGCCTGGCTCATGCAGGTTGAGCAGGCCTCCGCGTACAGCATTTTTGCCGTGACCTTTACCAACAAAGCCGCCAAAGAGATGCGTATCCGGGTCGAAGAGACCTTGCAGAACCCGGTCGGTGGCATGTGGATCGGCACATTCCATGGCCTAGCGCATCGTATTTTGCGCGCCCATCACCGCGAAGCCAGGCTGCCAGAATCGTTTCAGATCCTGGATTCCGACGACCAACTGAGAATGATCAAACGTCTGCTGAAGTCGATGAACATCGACGACAAAAAGTGGCCACCTAAGCAACTTAGTTGGTATATCAGCGCGCGCAAAGACGAAGGCCAGCGTCCAAAAGACATCACCGCTCATGACGTCAACGAGCAATTGATGTTGCAGGTGTATACTGCCTATCAGGATGCCTGTGATCGTGCCGGTCTGGTCGACTTTGCCGAAATTTTGCTGCGCTGCTACGAAGTACTGCAACAAAACCCGACGCTGCTGCGCCATTACCAGCAACGCTTCCGCCATATGCTGGTCGACGAATTTCAGGATACCAACAGCATTCAGTATTTATGGCTAAAACTACTCGCCGGCAGCGACAGCAACATCATGATAGTGGGCGATGACGACCAAAGCATTTACGGCTGGCGAGGCGCACGGATTGAGAACATCAAACGCTTCTTAACCGACTTCGACGCGCAAACCATCCGCCTTGAGCAAAACTACCGCTCCACCGGCACCATATTGAAAGCGTCTAACGCGCTGATCCAGAATAATGCTGAGCGTATGGGCAAAAGCCTCTGGACCGACGGCAATCAGGGCGAACCTATCTCTGTGTATGCCGCATTTAACGAGCTGGACGAAGCCCGTTTTATGGTTGGTAAAGTCAAATCCTGGCTTCAGGGTGGTAACGCGCTGAGCGACTGTGCCGTGCTTTACCGTAGTAACGCCCAATCTCGGGTGCTGGAAGAAGCCTTGCTACAGGAAGGCCTGAAGTATCGCATTTACGGCGGTATGCGCTTCTTCGAACGTCAGGAGATCAAAGACGCCCTGTCTTATTTGCGTTTGATCAGCAATCGCAATGACGACGCTGCGTTTGAACGGGTAATTAATACCCCGGCACGCGGTATCGGCGATAAAACCCTGAGCCATATTCGAGACTGTGCCCGGGCCGAGTCGCTCCCCCTGTGGTACGCGGCCAAAGCTGTGCTGGAGCAAGGCCACCTGGCTGGCCGCGCCGCCACCGCCATTCGTCGCTTCATTGAACTGGTTGAACAGCTGGACGACAAACTGATGGAGCTCGAACTGGCCGATCAAGCCAAAACCACCATAGAGCAATCAGGTCTTCTGGCCATGTATCAGGCTGAGAAAGGTGAAAAAGGCCGTGCCCGGGTAGAAAACCTCGAGGAATTGATCAACGCCTGTGGTCAGTTTGATTTACCCGTGGAAGAAGAGTTCACCTCGCCACTACAAGGTTTCTTAGCCTATACCTCACTGGAATCTGGCGAAGGTCAGGCCGATGAACACGAAGATGCCGTGCAAATGATGACACTGCACTCGGCCAAGGGCCTCGAGTTCCCGCTGGTTTTTATGGTGGGCGTAGAAGAAGGCATGTTCCCTTCGCAGCAAAGCCACGAAGAATCTGGCCGTCTCGAAGAGGAACGCCGCTTGTGTTATGTAGGCATGACCCGGGCCATGGAAAAACTTTACATCAGTCATGCGGAAAGCCGCCGCCTGTATGGTCAGGAAAAATACCACAGCCCGTCACGTTTTTTGCGTGAAATCCCCGAAGACTGCCTGGAAGAAATTCGCATCAAGACGCAAGTTTCACGCCCAGCGCCTAGTGGTCGTTTCAGCGGCTCGGTGAGCCATGCAGCATTTGAAGACAGCGGTTTCAGCCTCGGTCAGCGCGTATTACATGCTAAATTTGGTGCCGGCACGGTACTCAACTATGAAGGCAACGGCGCACAGTCACGAATTCAGGTCAATTTTGACGATGTTGGCAGCAAGTGGCTGGTCACTGCCTATGCCAGATTGCAAGCACTCTAAACTAACGAGCCTGCTCTCACAGCTTGAGCAGGCCCGACATCGCCAACTAATGCTGATCAGCGGCGAGCAAGACTGGAGCTACACTGAAGTACAGCGCCTGTTCCCTGCTATGCAAAATACGGCATTAGTGCTGAGCCAGCACTCAAGGCTGCCCGGAGCTTGCTGGCCTGAGCATTTGCATCAGGTACTGGGCCAGGAATACCCTTTTGTCATCTATGACCTGTTCAGCGGGCTAGTACCGAATACTCTCGCCGCCGCCGCAGGCACAGTACAAGCCGGTGGCTTGCTGATTGTGCTCTCCCCGGAGTTATCAAAGTGGCAAAGCTGGTGCGATCCGGCACTTGAGCGCTGGCTGTCCTATAACGAAACCGCGCAGTCCAGCCCCTACCTGCAACGTTGGCAAACACTGCTAAACAGAACTTCTGTATGGCAGATCAGTCAATCACAGGGTGACTTACTGCCACCACACTATGAAGCACCGCACGCCACTTTGGATTTCAGTGAGCAACACCGTGCCCTCACGCAGCTGACGACTCACTTACAGCAACCGACTCCCGGGCCCGTATTACTGAGTGCCGATCGTGGCCGTGGAAAGTCCTCGCTGCTTGGCAGACTGGCAGCTGGCTTGCCCGAGCTGAGTTTTGTGTTATGCGCGCAGCAACGCCGCGCCGTTCACAACAGCTTTGTCCATCTCGGTGCCGCGCTGGATAAATCGGTTACCGACAAACTTAATCAGCTTGCTAACCTGCGTTTTATGCCTCCTGATCAACTGCTTGCACAACGCCCTAGCTGTGATGTGCTGCTGGTTGACGAGGCCGCCGCAATCCCGGTACCGGTACTCATGGCATTACTTAAAGCCTACCCCAAAGTGGTGTTTTCCAGTACTCTGATTGGCTATGAAGGCAATGGCCGGGGCTATACGCTGCGCTTTGCCAGGCAGCTTACACACACCCACCCACAGCACCTGAGCTTATCCCTCAGTCAGCCGATCCGCTATGCCGAACGGGATCCGCTCGAAGCCCTGTTACGTCAGCTATTTGCATTGGATTGTGACTATCAACGTTCGTACACAGCAACAGCTCCCTTAGCATTCAGCGCTTGTTCGGGCGCACAGTTAGCAGAGGATGAGGATACTCTGTCTCAGGTGTTTGCCTTATTGGTCCTGGCACATTATCAAACATCTGTGAACGATCTGCGCCAGCTGCTCGACAGCCCGCATAACCGTTTATACCTTGCCCGGCAGCAAGGGACAGTGGTGGCGGTGTGTCTGCTAAAACTGGAAGGTGACTTTGATGCCGCACTCAGTGTGGATATTGCGGCAGCAACGCGGCGTCCTGCCGGGCATTTAATGGCACAGCAACTTGCGCAACTAACCGGTAATGCACAACTGGCACAAAAACGCGGGGCGCGGGTGGTACGGATCGCCGTGTCACCACACCAACAAGGACAACAGATTGGCAGCCAGTTATTGCGCTTTGCCGAGCAGCAACTGAGTGGCCAGGTTGACTATTTCGGCAGCAGTTTTGGCTGTAACACGCAATTACTCCGATTCTGGCAGCACCACCAGTACCGGCCCGTCAAACTGGGCTTTAAACAAGATAAAGCCAGCGGTGAGTTTGCTGTCCTGGTGATCAAACCCTGTACTGAGAACGTTGCGCTTGAGCCGCTACAACAGTGGTTTAAGCATCTGCTGTTCAATCAACTCAGTGAGTTATATCGTGACTTTTCCTGTGCTTTGGTTATCGAGCTATGTAAAACCCTGCCACAAAACGAGCCCGACCCTGTGCTGGTGCAACAGCTAAACTACTTTGCACACACCACAGCAGGAGAGCAACAAATCGCGGCCCTGATCAGCACACTGTGTCGCAATCATCCTGTGCTTTTGGACCGATTATCAGCCAGTTCCCAAGTCACAACGATTCGGCTATTATTACAACGTCACCCACCAAAAGTATTAGATGATGCTTTGGACCTGGCTACAAAAAAACAACGACAAGCCGCTTTGCGGTCAATAGTGACGGAAGTACATGCTGAAATTAATCTCAATCCTGAGTTGTTGCATCGCTCTGCTGAGCAGCCCTAAGCTTATCGCTGACGAGGTGCTCAAGCTTGGCATGTCGGTTGCCCTGAGCGGACCGGCCAAAGACATTGGCCAGCAACTCAAACAAGGCGCCCAGCTGTATTTTGAGTATGCCAATGGCCTGCCAGACAGGTCCCACCCCAAAGTGTCACTGATGGTACTGGATGATGGCTATGAGCCCGCCCGCACCGTCGTAAATACCCGTTACCTGATTGATCAGCATAAAGTCATGGCGCTCTTTGGCAACATGGGCACACCTACGGCACACGCTATTCAGGCAATCCTGACGCATCATCAGCTCCCTTTCCTGGTGCCCTTTACCGGAGCAGACTTTCTGCGCTTCAACACCCCCTACCCGGTGTTTAACTGGCGAGCCAGCTATCTGGATGAAGCCAATGAGCAGGTTCGCTACCTGGTGGATGAACAAGGACATAAAGCCATTGCCCTGTTGATCCAGGCCGACGAGTTTGGCCTGACGCTGGAAAAAAGCTTTCGTCAGGCACTGACCGCCAGGGGCCTCAAACCCAAAGTAACGGCCCGCTTTCGGCGCAACAGTGCCGATATCAACAAAGCCCTCAAGGTGATCATGCGCAATGAAGTCACAGCCGTGGCGATGATAGGCACTTATCAGCCCCTCTCGCTTTTTATTGATAAAGCGATGCACCGGGGGTTTAAAGGCACCTTTACCGGTGTCTCTTTCACTTCTTCCACCGCGCTGTTTGCCCAGCTGACCAGCAAACCAGCGCTGATGATCAGCGAAGTGGTACCCGACCCAAGCAAGTGCCAGGCGCAATTATGTGCGTTATTTCGCTCTTTGATTCACAAACAACACTTAGCAACCAGTCCGCAGATTTTTGAAGGGTTTCTCAACGCCGCCATTTTTATTTCAGCGCTCGACTACTGCCCCAGGCCGGTCACGCGCGCGTGCCTGGCCAACGCAATGCAGCAGGTATTGGAAAAAGACCCGGCGATACGCACGATTTTTGGCCTCTCTGACACTGAGAATAAACCCCGCGTGTATCGATCTTACTTTCAATAATGTCTATGCTTAGGACATCAAGTTAACGTACAGAGGCAGACATGGACTTAATCAATTTTCGGGTAGGAAAAAAAACCATTTCATTAAAAATATTGGATATCCTGCTGACCGAGCGCTACGAAGGAAACCTCACCTCTCTGCCCAATGATAATCCCAGCTTTATGGGCGTCAAAGACTACATGGGCACACCTACTCCCATCTTTGACTTAGGTTTAATCTTAAATAACCAGTCTTCCTACGACATTAACAAGTCTCTGGTCACTATGTTGCAGGAGCGAGAGCAAGATCAAAAAGCCTGGCTGGCAGAGCTGGAGCGCTGCATATACAACGATCAGCCTTTTACCCAGGCCAAGGACCCAAAGCAATCCGCTTTTGGTAAGTGGTACTACAGTTTTAAAACCGACAACGATGACCTACGCACGCTATTGGCGCGCTTTGAAGAGCCACATAATAAGCTCCATGCACTGGCTGACAAACTGCTCACCATCAATGCCAAGGGCGATAAAACCGAGGCTCTGAGATTACTGGAAAAAGAAAAATCCACCACCTTTATGAAGCTGATCCGGCTGTTTGAATCGGCTCGCGACCAAATCATTCTCGACCATAAGCCCATCATTGTCTTCACCACGCAAGATGGTCAGCGCCCACATATTGGTTTGTTGGTTGATCAGGTAGAAGACAATATTCACTGCGATGAATCAGACATCAAATCTCTGCACGAAATGACCAGTATGGGATTTGAAATTGACCCTCAAACGCGCAAGATGATGAAAGGGCTGATTAAACAAGGAGAGCATCACAGCCTGGTGCTGGACCCCAGCGCCATCTTCCGTCCGGATCACTTACAAGACTATGAACCGGAAGAAACAGAAGCCTATGGGTTATTCTGATCTTGCCAACTGCAGCAACAGAGATTAATCCGCACGGTGAATAAAGGGCAGATAAAACAAGAAATACACCTGAGCCTGGTGCTGCATCCCAGCGCTATTTTCTACTTAGGTCATTTGCAATGACGATGAACCGGAAGAAATAAAAGCCCTCTTACCGAGAGCAGCAACAAAAAAACGCCGCGAATGCGGCGTTTTCTAGTATTCGACAAGTAATTGCTTACTTGGCCTGACGGCTCGCGCGCTTACGCTCGCTCTCTGTCAGTAGCTTCTTACGAATACGGATGCTTTCTGGTGTTACTTCTACCAGCTCATCGTCATCGATGAATTCAAGTGCCTGCTCAAGCGTCATGATGATTGGCGGAACCAGGTTCTGCGCTTCATCAGTACCGGATGCACGTACGTTGGTTAGCTGCTTACCTTTCAGGGCATTAACAGTCAGGTCGTTATCACGTGCGTGAATACCGATGATCATCCCTTCGTACACTTCTACACCGTGACCAATGAACAACTTACCACGGTCTTGCAGGTTGAACAGGGCGTTAGTCAGCGCTTTACCAGCCGCGTTTGCAATCAGTACACCGTTCTTACGTTGACCGATGTTGCCACCTTTGTGTGGACCATAGTGATCAAACGTGTGGTACATCAGACCAGAACCTGAAGTCAGCGTCATGAAGTCAGTCTGGAAACCGATCAGGCCACGAGAAGGCATCACGAAGTCCATACGGATACGGCCTTTACCATCTGGTGCCATGTCCGTCATTTCTGCTTTACGCAGACCCAGTTGCTCCATAATTGAACCCTGGTGCTCTTCCTGAACGTCAACAGTTACAGTTTCATACGGTTCTTCCAGTTGGCCGTCTACTTCACGCAGGATTACCTCTGGACGAGATACTGCCAGCTCGTAACCTTCACGACGCATGTTTTCAATCAGGATACCTAAGTGCAATTCACCACGGCCAGATACGCGGAAGCTATCCGGGTTGTCTGTTTCTTCAACGCGTAATGCAACGTTGTGTACCAGTTCCGCCTGAAGACGCTCAAGAATGTTACGTGAAGTAACGAATTTACCTTCCTGACCCGAGAACGGTGACGTGTTTACAGAGAAGGTCATGGTTACTGTCGGCTCGTCAACAGATAGCGCAGGTAGCGCTTCTACTGCATTTACATCACACACAGTGTCAGAGATTTTCAGCTCACCCAGACCTGTGATAGCGATGATGTCACCCGCCTGTGCTTCTTGTGCTTCGTGGCGATCAAGACCCAAATAAGTCAGAACCTGACCGACTTTACCGTTACGTGTCGTGCCATCAGCACCAACGATGGTCACCTGCTGGTTGACTTTAACGGTACCACGCTTGATACGACCCACACCGATTACACCGATGTATGAGTTATAGTCCAGCTGAGAGATCTGCATCTGGAAGTCACCCTCTGGATCTGCATCCGGCTGGCCAACTTGCTCTACGATAGCTTCGAACATAGGCTGCATGTTGTCAGACGGTTCGTCCAGGTCTAATGTCGCCCAACCGTTAATCGCTGATGCGTAGATAACCTGGAAGTCCAGCTGCTCGTCAGTCGCGCCTAAGTTATCGAACAGGTCAAATACCTGATCCATAACCCAATCAGGACGTGCGCCTGGCTTGTCGATCTTGTTGATAACAACGATAGGTTTCAGACCCAGCGCGAATGCTTTTTGCGTTACGAAACGCGTTTGTGGCATTGGACCTTCTTGGGCATCAACCAGTAGCAATACTGAGTCAACCATTGAAAGTACACGTTCTACCTCACCACCAAAGTCGGCGTGTCCCGGGGTGTCTACGATATTGATGTGGTAGTCATTCCACTCGATGGCGGTGTTTTTCGCCAGGATGGTGATGCCACGCTCTTTTTCAATATCATTCGAGTCCATGACACGCTCTTCGTTGCCACCGCGTGTCTCTAATGTGCCAGATTGTTCCAGCAGCTTATCGACTAGGGTAGTTTTACCATGGTCAACGTGCGCGATGATCGCGATATTTCTTAACTTTTCAATGCTCATATTTTTACTCAGAGAAGTTGGCCCTCAGTGATCCTAGTCGAATCGCGCAAAAATGCGCACCTAAGATGCCGATCCACAATTAAAGGTCGCGTATTATCCCCTAATAATGTGACAGATGAAAGTTTATCCAGCGTTTTTTTCTGCTCAGTATGCCTAAACACGCAATTGTCTGCGCCCAATGAACCGACTCAGAAGAGAACAAACAGTAAGGACTGTCATTAAGGCAACAAGTTTGCACCAGAGCACCAGCCCCCTTATCCGGCCACAACTTTTAATCCTGACAGACAAGCGTGAAGTCAGTATGACGGCTCGCGTCATCCTGAAATAAGGTGACTATTGAGACGACAACGCCGCTCAGGCCAAGCTACTCTGAAACCTTGCTCACCGCCTTTGCTCATACTGGTCGCACTCTGACATATCACAGCAAGCTCCAGCACTATGCACTTACAAGATACGACTCATCGGGTCTGTGCACTTGCGTGCAGGCACCTTTATCCTGTCCATCTAGCTTGCCACCGCAACGAGAAATAAAATACGCTCTGACCCGCCGGATACGGTTTCAACTGTGCTAGATTAAAACCGTGCATAACGCACCCACATGGTGCATCAACAGTATTCTTAACGCACCAAATTAGTGCAAAACTGTTTTTTATTTGTTTGGATATAAACTAAACCCTTTATAAACATGTAGTTAAAAAATTGGCACGAATAACGCTTAGTAGTGCGCAAATGCAGAGCACTGCAACAAAATATAACCCTACGAGTCGGAGGACACATGTCACAATCGGTTTTAGATCTTATTAAAGAACATGACGTTAAATTCGTTGATTTACGTTTCACGGATACTAAAGGTAAAGAGCAACACGTTTCTATTCCTCATCACCAGGCCGATGAAGACTTCTTTGAAGATGGCAAAATGTTCGACGGCTCATCTATCGCAGGTTGGAAAGGCATCAACGAATCAGACATGGTACTGATGCCAGATGCAACGACTGCTAAGCTAGACCCTTTCTCAGAAGAGACCACTCTGATTGTACGTTGTGACGTGCTTGAGCCTTCAACTATGCAAGGGTACGAGCGTGACCCGCGTTCTGTTGCAAAACGTGCTGAAGACTACATGCGTTCTACCGGCATTGCTGACACAGTATTGTTCGGTCCTGAGCCTGAATTCTTCCTGTTTGACGACGTCAAGTTCAAAACAGATATGTCTGGCTCTATGTACAAGATTGATGCGCAAGAAGCGAGCTGGAACTCAGATAAAAGCTACGAAGAAGGCAACATGGGCCACCGTCCTGGCGTAAAAGGCGGTTACTTCCCGGTTGCACCCGTTGATTCATCAGGTGACTGGCGTAGTGCGACCTGTCTTGTTCTGGAAGAAATGGGCCAGGTTGTAGAAGCACACCACCATGAAGTAGCAACAGCAGGTCAGAACGAGATCGCAACGCGCTTCAATACAATGGTTATCAAGGCTGACGAAATTCAGGAAATGAAGTACGTTATCCACAACATGGCACACCTGTATGGCAAAACGGCAACCTTCATGCCTAAGCCTGTGGTTGGCGACAACGGTTCAGGTATGCACTGTCACCAGTCATTAGGTAAAGATGGTAAAAACATCTTTGCTGGCGACAAGTACGGCGGCCTGTCTGAAGACGCGCTTTACTACATCGGTGGTATCATCAAGCACGCTAAAGCCATCAACGCGTTTGCCAATGCTTCAACTAACTCTTACAAGCGTTTGGTACCTGGCTTTGAAGCACCTGTTATGCTGGCGTACTCTGCACGTAACCGTTCTGCGTCAATCCGTATTCCGGTTGTCCCTTCTGAAAAAGCACGTCGTATTGAAGTCCGCTTCCCGGATCCAACTGCCAACCCTTACCTGGCATTCTCTGCCATGCTGATGGCAGGCCTTGATGGTATCAAAAACAAGATCCACCCTGGCGATGCAATGGACAAAGACCTATACGACCTGCCAGCTGAAGAAGCTGCAGAGATCCCTACCGTTGCCTCTTCACTGCAAGAAGCACTGGACTCTCTGGACGCAGACCGTGAATTCCTAATCCAAGGTGGCGTATTCACTAACGACCTGATCGACGCGTACATCGCATTGAAATCTCAGGAAGTTGAAAAGCTGAACATGACAACTCACCCGGTTGAGTTCGAAATGTACTACAGCGTATAAGCTGGTTTTCAGTGTTCTGGTGTGTGTGAGCTGTTACAGCTGACACACTGCGCGATCCGGAATGCTTATTTCAGCTGCATTCACTCACTGATCAGTCCGCTGGTCGTGAAAGAACAGGCTGACTCTGCGCTCTTAAATCATATGTGTTCTCAAGCCCGCAATGCGGGCTTTTTTCATGCCGGTGCAATGGTAAACTTGCGCTAAAAGCACTAAAGTTATAGCTGGTAATGTGTGTCTTTTAAGCAAGGTGAAATCGTGTTGCGGCTTTATTGGGTGATTCTCTGTTTGGTGTACAGCGCAAGTGCTGTGTCAGATCAAAAAGTCTACCGCTGGAAAGACGAAAATGGTAACTGGGTCTATTCGGATGTGCCAAAAAAAGGCTCTGAGAAGGTCAAATTGAGCACCAATATGCTCACCATGCCAGCGACTGACACCAGTATTTTAACACCCACACAGTCCACGCCCACCGTTTCTTATCAGGCAAAAATTACAGCCCCAAGCGATCAGCAAACGCTACGTGAAAACAGCGGTAGCGTGTATGTGAATGGCCTAGTGACACCGCGCTTTGCAAATGGTTTTCAGGTTCAGCTGTTTCTTGATGGCAAAGCGACCGGGCCCAAACAAACCACAGCATCTTTTGCGTTACGCGATGTGCCCAGAGGGGAACACAAATTGCAAATGAAAGTATTTAATGACAAAGGCAAGCTGGTTGCCCAAAGTGCAGTAACCACCTTTTTTCTGCACCGCGCCAGCGTGCTCAACCGTTGATTATAATAATAGGTGTGCTAATCTGCTGTGCACCAACTTGGTGCAAGGCGATCCAATATGGCACAACCCTCCTCAGAATTAATACATGAATTATGGCAAAATCTATCCACTGCAGTGATCTTACTGACCGAAGACCTCACCATCTATTTTGCCAACAACAGCGCCAGCGAACTCCTTGGCCTGGGCAGTAAACGCTTACTAAATCAGCCATTCGAAGCGATTTTTCATCACCATATGATCGACATGAAGCGGCTTCAGCGTTACGTACTGGAAGACGGTGTCGATTGCCAGCAACACAAGGTTGACGTGGTCTTCATCGATAATCGCGCCAGCACACTAAACCTGTTTGCACGTCGTTTTATGTTCCAAAACCGGGCATTTATCCAACTAGAATGTCGCCGTATCGATGAAGAACTACGATTCGATCAGGCCTTTAATCAGGCCCACCAATATCAGGCTGCCCGCAACTTGATCCGCGGCCTGGCACACGAAATCAAAAATCCGTTGGGTGGGATCCGAGGAGCGGCGCAATTATTGCAGTATGAAGTGCAGCAGGAAGAGCGGGACGAATGCGCAGAGTTAATTATTGAGCAAGCGGATCGCCTGACCGAGTTGGTAGACCGGCTACTGGGCCCTAACGAATTGCCTCGCAAAGAGCCTTGTAATGTCCATCGTATGTTGGAGTCGGTGATCCGGCTCAGTGAACTCGATGGGGCCGCTGGGATCCGCCTGGTCAAAGACTATGACCCGAGCATTCCGGATGTGGTTATGGATGAAGCCAAAATCCAGCAGGTGGTGTTAAACATTATCCGCAACGCACAACAGGCGCTGGGTGAGCAAGGCGAGATAAAAGTGTCAACCCGGATCCGTCATCGTATCAGACGCGGTAAGCAACTGATGAAAAAAGCGTTGCAGATCAGGGTCACAGATAACGGCCCCGGCATTGCCCAGGAAATGCAGGCCACCTTGTTTTACCCTATGGTAACCAACAAGGAAGGTGGTTCTGGATTAGGCTTGTCTATTGCCCAAACACTGGTCGAGCAACACCATGGTTTCATCGATTGCGACAGCTGGCCTGGCCATACTGAGTTTGCCATCTACCTGCCCTTTGAAGCATAAACGCGTCTTGTGACGTGCGTTCATAACCTATTTTGAGAAGTGGGATCACACCATGAAAAATGTTTGGCTTGTCGATGATGATGCATCTATTCGCTTTGTTCTGGAAAAAGCGCTGGCGCGTGCAGGCTTTCAAACTGAGAGTTTCTCTAATGGCCAGGATGTACTCACCGCGCTGACCTATGATCAACCCGCAGTATTGATCTCAGATGTCAGAATGCCCGGCATAGATGGTATGGCCTTGCTGGAAGAAATCGCAGAGCAACACCCCAACCTGCCAGTCATCATCATGACTGCCCATTCCGATCTGGATTCGGCGGTCAATGCCTTTCAAAAGGGGGCGTTTGAATATCTCGCCAAGCCGTTTGATCTGGACGAAGCCGTCTCTCTGGTGGAGCGCGCTTATCAGGCCAGCTCACAAAATAACAAAGCGAAGCGCCCCAGCAACAATGCCAAACAGCCCGATATCATTGGTGAAGCGCCGGCCATGCAGGAGGTTTTCCGGGCCATCGGTAAACTCTCGGTCTCCAGCATGAGCGTATTGATCAACGGAGAGTCAGGCACAGGTAAAGAACTGGTGGCTGGCGCTTTGCACAACCACAGTCCGCGCCGGGAACAGCCGTTTATCGCACTGAATATGGCAGCCATTCCCAAAGACCTCGTTGAATCTGAACTCTTTGGCCACGAAAAAGGCGCCTTTACCGGTGCAGACAGCATACGTCGGGGACGATTTGAGCAGGCTAATGGTGGTACGCTGTTTCTGGATGAAATCGGCGACATGCCACTGGACGTGCAAACCCGCCTGCTCAGAGTGCTGGCAGATGGCGAGTTTTACCGGGTAGGCGGCCATCACAGCGTTAAGGTCGACGTGCGGATCATTGCGGCCACCCATCAGGACCTGGAGCGCCTGGTAGAACAGGGGGAGTTTCGCGAAGACTTATTCCACCGCCTGAATGTCGTTCGGCTTAAGCTGCCGCCGCTGCGTGAGCGCCGAGAAGACATTGCCAAACTAAGTGAGAACTTTCTCGTACGCAGTGCCAAAGAGTTAAAAGTCCCTTGCAAGATACTAACAACCGAAGCGCTCAAGGTTATGCAGGCATTTCACTGGCCAGGTAACGTGCGTCAGCTTGAAAACAGCTGTCGCTGGTTAACGGTGATGGCACCTGGTGATGTCATCAATGTCGCTGACCTGCCAGAAGAGCTGAACCAGCCAATCAAAGCTACCGCTGTGGATGCCATTGAAGGTGACTGGCTGGATGCCTTTCAAAACTGGCTGGAACAAGAGCTCCATCAGGGCAAAGAAGACATCTGGCCTCAGGTACAGGCCCAGCTGGAGACCCGCCTGATCAAAACTGCGCTGGCCGTATGCCATGGTCACAAGCAGGAAGCGGCGCTGAAAATTGGCTGGGGCCGTAATACCCTGACCCGCAAATTGAAGGAACGAAACTTTACCTGAGAAAAGCGTTGCCTGTATGAAAAAACATCACTTGTTCCTAAAAGCTTGAACTCGTACTTTTAATAAGTGCACTTTGCACACTAAAACTACAACATTTAAGGAACGACTATGAAAATCAGCTTACAGAAAAAATCGCTCAAACGCTTGAACAACAAAACGCCATTAGCTCAGGAGCTAACACCACAAGCTGCAGGTGGTATGTATGCCAGCTCACCCTATAACAAGGGATGTATGACCTATCAAGGACTAACTTGCCCAACCTCTCCGTATGATCCAGGCTGCTAAATATACACCTGACTGCCGAGTGAAAGCCCGGCAGTTTTCGAACTGGCTTCTGCCTTGACCCCATTGTAAAAAGCAAGCACTATGCTGTCATATTGATCCGAACTTGCTTTATATCATGAAACTACTGGAGCATATCCCACTGATCAAACAGTTGGAAATTCTCAACAGACTCACCTTTTTCAAAGAGTTTACGCTGTCCGAACGTCAGGTGCTGCTTGAGTCCTTTAGCCATCTGTACCTGGTCAGCAAAGACAGGCACGCATTTCGGCGTTTTGATAAAGACAATCGACTGTACATTGTGCTCAGTGGTGAGCTGTCTATCTACAACCAGGATCAACATCATGCCATTGGCCGGGTCGGCCCAGGTGAATTTCTCGGCGAAGGCGCTTTTATTTCTCACCGGGAACGCAGCACCAGCGCACTGGCATGCAAAGACACCATCCTGCTGGCTATTACGCCCGATGCATTGACACGTTTACCTAATGTGATCAGAGAGAAAATCAAAGATAAGATCATTGAAGGGATGAGTGCACGGATCAGTCAACTCAACCATTATATTGAAGACCATTTATGAACACTCAAAAAAGGCGCCCTCAGGCGCCTTTTTAGTATTACTGTGCCAGTAATGCTTCGAAGTGTCCGAACAAGGTGTCCAGCTCTTCAATTGTGTTGTAGTGCATACAACCGATACGCACAACTCCACCGCTTTGCATTACACCCAGCTGTTCACATAGGCCCTGTGCATAGAAGTTACCATCCCACACACAAATATGCTGTTTACCCAGGTATTCAGACACGGTGCGTGGAGCAATGCCATCAAAGGTTAATGCAAACGTGGGGGTGCGCTCGCCAAGGCGCGCCGTGTCTTTGATTCCATACAAACGGATTTGCGGAAATGCCTGCAGGCGTGACAAGAAGTATTCACTTAACGCCATTTCATGAGCTTTGGTATTGGCAAAAGCCACACCCAGACGTTCCCGTCGCGGGGTATCTTCAGGTAATCCACTCAGCGAGGCAATATAGTCAATGGCTGCCACAACCCCAGCCAGCCCTTCAAAACTTTGGGTGCCCGTTTCCCAACGGCCCGGCACCACGTCTTTTGCAGGTTCGACTTTATACGGCGTAAAGCCAGCCAGATGGGCCATTTTACCGTATACCACACCAACGTGTGGACCAAAGAACTTATAGACAGAGCAGGCCAGGAAATCACAGTCCAGCGCCTGAACATCGATCAGCTCATGGGGTGCATAGTGCACGGCATCAACGTATACCAGTGCACCAACCTGGTGCGCCAGTTCGACTATCTGTTTGATGTCATTGATAGAGCCGGTGGTATTAGACGCATAAGTCACGGCCACCAGCTTAGTCTTACTATTGAGCAGGCTACGGAAATGGTCCATATCCAGCGTGCAATCGGCTTCATTCACCTTCACTGCATGTACACTCGCCCCTTTATCCTCAGCAGCCTGACGCCATGACGAGACATTGGAGTAATGATCTGCATTGGTTACAATGATCTCATCACCAGCCTGCCAGTCGCGTGAAATCGCGCGACTAAAGCTGAACGTCAGGCTGGTCATGTTGGCACCAAAAACAATCTGCTCTTTGGCTGGCGCATTGAGCAAGTCCGCCACCGCCTGACGCGCATTGTCCATTAGCTCGACGGTTTTATCACTGGAGAAAAAGGCTCCACCCAGGTTGGAGTTAAAGTAACCCAGATACGCAGACATAGCACTGAGCACAGACTGCGGCACTTGCGAGCCACCCGGGCCATCCAGGAAAATAGGGGAACGGCCTGCCACTTGTTGCATCAGGGCAGGAAACTGACGACGCACTTGATTCAGATTCATAATGGCCTCTTACGCGGTAAATACAAAACAGTCCAGATACCCCGTTTGCGTGGCATCTAGCTTGTTCATTGGCGTCGCGTTGTGCCAAACCTCACGGTCATTGACCAGAGCAAACAGACCATCTTTGATCTCCATCTTAAAGCATGGCTCAGCGTCTTTGTGCTCGTATACCAGCAGCTCACCACCCGCGATGTTCTCATGCGACACACCACATACGCACACATGATCAAAACCATCCTGATGCACGCCTTCTGGTGCTGGCGGTGTATCACTCTCAATGGCCAGCATGCGGAACTGATGGACTTCGATGTCACGCTCATCGCTGATACCTGTCATTACTTTAAATTCATTCAGCAGGTGCTTGAAACCTTCGCTGTGGATCAGGTCTGCTTCCAGATTTTCATAAACACGCTCAATGTTGCCCTGAAAGGTGTTGATTGAGTCGTCCTGCACAAAGGCTTTAGTCGGCTGCAGAGCCACTTCGCCATTGGCAAATTTCAATACGGAATAACGACGTTTACGGAATGCACCATCCGCATAAGGGTTATCTGGCAGACGGTTAAACGAAGGTTTAACCGCATCGATGTGCGTTTGTTGAATAAAACGAAGTTGTAGCAAATTCTGGTTGTTTACTGCGGTCATTTTGCTCTCGCCTAGGGATGACAATTTGGCGGAGATCTTAATCCATTTAAAGGGGAATTGTGATTTTGAATCTGTTTATTTAGTCGGTTTAAAAGAATAATTAGCCTGTTTTTTGCAATTTTTTAAATCAAAAATACACAAGTTGCAAGTTCAGTGTTTACTGCATACAAAAACAGGACTTTGCATGCAAAGTCCTGTTTTAGCGTCAGCGTTGTGGCAATCTTGGTTACATTGCAAAACGCTGGGTGAGTACAGAGTTATGGTAGCGGCACGAACTCCACCTGCAACACACAGTAGCCTTGCAGTGGACCGAGTCGGTATACCGTGCCCAGTAACTCGCCCGGACAACCTGTGACACGACCAACCTGATGACCGGCATCTGGCTGTAAGATAAGTTCCAGAGACTGATTGTTTTCAAGCTCTACAGCAGACTCACTGACACTGCCCTGCCCTGTGATAGTAATCTCAGCCAGAGAAGATTGACTGTAAGTCAGGTTATAGTACCCATCGTTTTCCAACTGTAACAGGTAAGAAACGGTATCATTACTGAGCGGGTTTAAGCCAAGATCCAGCTGTACATCTTTATTCTCTATCGCCTCAATCCCGGTTACTGAATGCAGTGCGTTGGCCTGTGTATAGACATATTGCAGGCGCGGGTTATACTGCAAATCTAATTCGGTAATGGACGTGTAGGAAAAAGACAGGCTATCCAATTCAATGTTATGGCTCAAATCAATTTGCGTTAGCGGATTATGACCGACGGCCAGATTTTGGAGTCTGGTCAGGCTGGACAAATCAATCTGCTCCAGTGCGGCCCGCTGCCAGACTAATGATATCAGATTCGGATACTGCGCCAGGTCCACCCAACGAGCATCAACTCCACTGATATCCAAATTAGATAGCTGGCTGCCATTGAACTGCCCCAACTGACTCACCAGCAGTGGGCTATAACCCACATTCAGATATTCAAGCTGCAATCCATCAGCCAGTGTAAGAGACTGTAAGTGACCATTGTTGCTAATGTCCAGGTTTGTCAGCTGCGAATTCTGACTCAAATCCAACTCGGCCAGAAACGGCATGCTGTCAACGTAAAGTAATAGCAACTTACGGTTAGCGGACAGGTCCAACTGGTCGAGTTGTGTGGCGCTAATGTAGAGCATCTCCAAGTTAGGATTATGAGCAACATCCAGCTGTGTCAGATTATTATAATGTAGCTCTAGCTCATTTAATCCTGGCATTCCATCCAGCTGCACTGCTGTAAGTCTATTCTGTCCGGCAATGAACCTGGTCAGCATAGGGTGCTCACCTGTCAACACTTGTGTTAAGTGATTTCCAGAAAGCTCCACACCGTACAGTGCGGTATTCTCAGTCATGTCCAACTGCGCTAATGCGTTCCAACTGGCGTCCAAATAACGCAGCTGCAGATTGTTCTCAATACTCAGCGCACTCAGCGAATTCATGCTGACATTCAGGTAATGTAACTGAAGGTTGTGCTCAAGGTTAAGTCCTTCGAGCCGGTTGTCTGACAATATCAGGGTTGTCAAATTGGGCCAGCTTTGTGCGTCGAACGTGCTTAGCGCATTGCCGGATAAATCCAGTTGATGCAGTGCGGTGAAACGTGCCAAACCTAACGATGCCAGCGTCTCATCATTGAGTCCGAGACCTTGCAATTTCAGCGCCAGTAGCTGTTCAGGATCAGACACAGTCAAGGCAGAAATACCGTGTTCGCTCCCCTCAATGCTGAGGGATGTCAGTTGACTCAAACCAGACAAATCGAATTCGCTGACGGCCACAGGACCAAGTGTCAGCTCTTGTAACCCAGTCAAATTATTCAATCCGTTCAGTGACTGGATTGATTCACTCGGTGTGCAAGAAAGTGAGGTAATTGCCTGAGGAGACTGCACCGGCATCTGGTTTACGCACTCAGCAAGGCGGGGATCCGTGATACCGGCCAGCTCTGCCAGATTGGCCTTTTCAACAAAAGTGGCGGTAATTTCACAATCCGTATCACGTGCTGGAATGTAATAATTCGGCTCGGATAGCTCACCACCACAGCCAGTGATGCTCTGCAGCATATAACCTGCCTCGGACTCAACATAGACATGCGCAGAGTGTCCTTTAGGGATTTCCTGATAGGCGGGATAAAAATTGCCCTGCCCTATTGTCTGAGTCGTGATCTCGTAACCATCAAAATCGTAATACCACTGTTGCTTATCAGACTCCTGACACCCCTGGCTGGCAGCATAAAGACAGATCTGCATACCCCTAACATCATAATTCAGGAGCTCCACATAATGCGGTTGCTCGTCGAGCATGAACGCTAACTTACCATCTTCTAATTCGTACTGATGCACAACGCCATTGATAATCAACTGGTTTTTAACACTGTCTGGATGTTCTATGCTCCAAAACATAGGTCCAAACATGACTTTGTACCAACCCAAATCCTCGTCTTTTGCCCACATATCGTGAATATCATCGAGGTTACTTGGCAAAAACTCTGTTTGTACTATTTCAGGAGTATAGTGATAGATCAGCAGACTATGATACAAAGAGGTTGTGTTACCCTCACTATCAAACCGCTCAAACTGACGACTTACATAATAGTAATCATCAGATTGTGCTACTAACTGGTGTGTAACTTTAGCCTGCAAAGTGCAGTCTGGCATATTTGGCTTACACTCTGAGGTGCTTATGCCGTAATTTTCGTCATATCTGTAGCGTTCTCGTATTAACTCACCCTTGTCGACATGCCAGGCATATTGCCAATCAAAAGTATCAATATACAGCTCACCACTGCTAAATAGATCCATATCGAAAGCAGCTTGGTTCATGCCAATGAAACCCTGCCAACGGCCAACCACGTTGCTGTCGGTGAATACCGCCTCCGGCTGCTGTTTAACCAGGATCCCATAGCGCGTATCGGCCATACCAGCCTCACCTTTGGCTAGGCTCACATATTGATAAGCAGCGCCGAGTTTTTTGGTTATCCAGAACACCTCAGTCACAGTGTGCTCGCCCGCTCGATAGTCAACTTCAAGCGTATTGCCATTTACCCGCCAGGCCAGTACCTCTCGCTTGGGATCCACAATGGGGGTAGAGATTTCTCCGTTCTGCTCCAGCTGATACTGATCCGGGAAACCACGACCAGTTTGACCATCGCTTTCGCGCACCTCAATATGCCACAACCCCTGCATCTCTTCGTCACCCGGCAGGGCCAGGGTCATCCCTTTATCCAGCAAATTACTGGTATAAGCTTTTTCATATGGTTCTGTCTCGGGGTCATTCCCGCCGAACACAGCAATGCCCTGTTCAACAATGTCGACTGTTCTGAACACGGCATTTTCCGCCAGGATCGTCATTTCCAATGAATCAATGTAGACAGAGCGCTCTGGATCACTCTCCCGGGTTGAGATGTGTAACGGCTCCGCCAGGGTGATCTGGACTGTGTTGTTGTCTTGTTTCCAGCTTTTGATCTCCACAGTATTGATTGCGGAAATAGTACCTTTTCCAGAACCACTCAAGCTGACATGATATGCAGCAGCATTGAAGTGTTTCACCGCTTGCAGAATGAACTCGCCCTCAACAGGGGCTGTAGTATCGTCAATCAAGTCAACATCTTGCTTTATTGCAGCCTTCGTCGACTCAATCAACGCGGGATCTGCAGCATTGATGTCATTCTCAAATTGTTGAGCAGTGTGCGCATCGTCGACTAAATCCAATGTCGTCTTCACGCCTTCAGGGAGGCTATAATCACTATTATCAACAACAATCTTAATCAACGAAGCCAGCGACATTTTTTCGTCGGCATCAACATTTAATAACGCCTGGTTTAATTCAGCATTACTGGTTAGCATAGCGCCTGCGCGTGTCATCAACGCATATTCCGCAGTCGAAACGTTCGTAACATTAACGCCAAAGTTTTCAGTCTTATCGAGCTGACCATCTTCACCGGCTTGTTGTACCAACTGTGCCATGGAATTCAGCACAGAAACAAATTCAACCTGACTCTGTGCATCCACGCCGGTTGCTGAAATCATGACCGGGTAGTCTGCCTCACTTTCATCTACAACCAATGTCGCAGAATACAAGCCTTCTCCGTTTGCCTTGACCTGCACCTCAGATCCGCCCGCAGACAATACAACATCCGCATTGGCAATAGGCTCATCTGTCACGCGTCCATTCAGGGTAACTGAAACTGTATTGCGTTTGATCAGCACACTTTGGCTGGATTGCTGAATCGCTCCCTGATCGTCGGTTACCATCACCGTAAAGGTAATAGTCGTATCTTCTTGGATATCCGGTACCGTATAGGTCGGCATTGCCGTATCCGTATCTGCTTCCGTCAAAGAAAGCGACGAACTGTGAGACCAGGCGTAACTGGTCACTTTGCCATCAGAATCGCTAGCACTGGCTGTCAGTGTAAATGCGAGGCGCTCCTGTTGCTCAGGCAAGGCTGCTATGCTCACCACCGGCGCCTGATTCTGTTTAGGTGTAACAGCGCCCTGACCAGAGTCAGCTCCCGTGCTGTCACTTCCCCCTCCACATCCGCTCAATGCGAACGCCAAGGCAGCGGTAAGTGGCCACTTACTCTGACCTGAAACAATTAACCCCTTAATTTTAGTCATTATTGTACTTCCTGCATCAAGGTTATCCATCCTCGTAGTATTGTGTTGTGTCTAATCGCTTTTGTAGCGCAGTTTTAAACGCCTATTCTAACATTGTTTCTATTTCTTCAACAGGTGCATAAAATACAATTATTTTTTATTGCGGGTCATTAACAATGTAACTTATTGATAATACTAGCTTGCTTAATTCAATATTCTATTTGGAGGCGAGAAAATGGGGTCGATCACACCGCACCCGCGTCCTGCTATCGCTGAGACACCTACATTCATATAGACGAGGAACAAGTTTTACTCTTTGGTTGTTCTAACTGAGAAATTTTTAACGCTGTTAGCGCCCTATTTGCTCCTTCAAATAGGCTAGGTATTAAGTGACATTGGTATAATACTGTGGCGATGGAAAGGAGTTGATGCAAAAAGCAAGGCTTTACGTACAAAGCCCTGCCTTTTAATGGGTACTTTGAGTGGAAATTCAGAAATGGGATTAATTTGTCGTAACCACCTCTGCAACTGGCCAACTAGCAAGTGTTGATTGCAATAAGCGACCACCAGACATTCACAGCCCCCCATAAACTTTTCTATCCAAGAACTTGTTTATAGTAAGCATTTACATGACTGCCCATGTGTCACAGTCGCTGAGTGCACCACTACAGCTTGTTGTTAATCGCCGCCAGCTGTTCGCTGAAACTCAGGTGACGCAGATCCCCCAAACCAGCCTTGTTTGTCATTTCTAAGAGCTGTGCTTCCAGCGCCAGTAACGGGGCTTCTGCGCGCTTATCGTCAATGGCAGCCTGCCTGCGCATATGCTCAGAAAAAAGCTGCTCCATTCTTTTTATCTGTAACTCAGCCAGTTTCACCTTGTGCTTGATGTCTTCATAAGCGCGCACATTTTGGCGAATATAGCTTTGCGCAGACTCTGCCGTGACTTTGACATCCTGATATACGGTCGGCAAAATGTCAGCCTTATCTGAGGTTGCCAGCGTTCGTACCTCACTCAGCACTTTACCCAGAAAAAAGTGCTCCGCTGCGTCCTGCTCCAGCACATGTAGCTGAGACTGTAGTTCAGGCAACGCTCCCTCAACCTCAATGCGTTTACCAGCAACCAGCATCTCTTTGAAGTCATCGTGGCGCGCCGCAAGCCGAGCATAACGACGCGCAAACTGCTGCCCAGCTTCCAGTTTATCGAGTACCACAAAATGAGCGCGAACCGGTTCCAGTACACTAACAATAGCTTGCTTTGCGCTTTGTGCTGCCGCAATCAAGCTGACAATTTCCTGACTAACTGCCATCACCTCATCGGCTTTGGTGTCCGAGGAAAACAAAGAGGCGCTTTCGAGTGATTCCGCCGGGTTTGCACTGAGCTCAGCGAAGTCATCTTGCAATGATTGCCAAAGTTTACTGGCCTTTGAGGTCCGTTCGCTGTCGTACTCACTCAGTTCTGCCTCTGCGGACAAACCAATCGCTTGTTGTGCCTCCTGATAGGCTGCCTCAGCTTTATGATAGGCAGCCTGGATCTGCTCTGGGGTTGCCTTATCACTGCTAACAATATTGCTCACTGAATCCAGCGTTTTACACCCGCCTAATAATGTTACTGCCAGTAATAAGGCGATACTGCTTTGTTTGTACATTAATAACTCCATTGGATCCCGGCTGACAGGGATATATTGGTATACTCTATGTCTGGGACAGTACGACGATTGCCATCTGACTCAGAGATTGCATCACGTTCTTTGTAAGATACATCCAGCCCCGCCATCACAGCGATGCTCTCAAAAACCTGATAACGGACACCCGCACGCCCCTGTATGCCCCAACCATTAAAGGTTTCACTGAGTGTTCTCTCAATGGTCCGGGTATTCTGTACTCGGGTATAAACAGGGAGTGTCACTTCGGCATCTGCATACCAGCTAAATTTATTAGACGTATCTTGTAGTTTGCTGTCATATCTTAACCCGGCCGCAGCAATAATGCTCAATTGATCTTCTGTGGTAGAAACGACGGGCTGTAGATTACCAGGTAAGCCCTCCAGATCCCCTGTACCTGTGTTATTTTGCCCGGGTAAATTAAAACGTGCTACGGGATCGCCATCACCACGCGGTGCGGACTGTAAGACCTGATCAAACTGGCCAGCCCCAGGCTGAGCGAATCGAAAGTCCGACCGGGTAAAGCTGGTTGTAAAAATCCGCCCACCCATAGTGACTTGCAATGCACGTGTTAGGTTATAGGCGGCACTCATTGCTATTTCGTTAGACTTTGCTTTGAAATCGTTATATTGCACTGCGCCAAACTGGTGGGTCACAGAGCTGTCGTTAGGGTCCTGAAAATCATTGACATACCAGGTTTCTGTATCCAGGCCCGGATAAATGGTTGCCGCAGTGCCAATATACACACCCCAGTCGTCGTTAATGCCAGAATAAGACAGCTGTCTGATTGTGGGATTACGCACTTTTGCGTCCTGAGTCAAACGGCCCAATCCGCTTAAATCATTAAGCGCTTCACTGTATTCAATGGATTCAAAACCGAGGCGAATTTCACTATAAGAAGGGTTAGGTGCAGCCGCAGCGGTGCCTGTGACCAGACAACACGCCATAATAAGCGATTTATTCATAACGTTAGACCTTGCGCAGAGTAGACTGGAAAGTAACACAAGGACCAACGCACCACTCCCTGGTTACAGATTCTTACATTATTGAATAATAATAAGTCAAGCCGTCAGATAGTCAAGAAACTCACCTCGCCTTAGGGACCACGAAAGCCAATGAGGCAGCATTTGAAATAAAATATAAACAAACACTTAGCTGACTTTTGATATACATTAAGTATGACTGAGCCAGCTTGAAGCTGGCTCTGGCTGAATACGAACTTAGTGACTTAAACAGCTTGCTGAATAATCACATCATCCGCTTTTTTAGTGTACTGAGGCATTTTGTGGAAATTCAGATAACGATAGGTATCTGCAGCGGTGGCATTGATCCGCTCTGCATATTGTTGATACTCCGCCGGCGTTGGCAGCTTACCCAGGATAGCTGCAACAGCAGCAAGCTCTGCCGAGGCCAGGTAGACATTGGCACCAGTTCCCAGACGGTTGGGGAAATTACGTGTAGAAGTTGACACCACAGTTGCCTTGTCCGCGACCCGGGCCTGGTTACCCATACACAACGAACAGCCAGGCGTTTCAATGCGCGCACCAACACGGCCGTAAATACCGTAATACCCTTCATCTGTTAATTGATCTCTGTCCATCTTAGTCGGCGGCGCAACCCATAACTGTGTTGGTAGCCGAGCACCAAAGTTATCGAGCAGTTTGCCCGCAGCCCTGAAATGACCTATGTTAGTCATACAAGAGCCAATAAACACCTCATCAATTGTTTCACCAGTTACCTCGGACAACAGACGCGCATCATCCGGATCGTTTGGCGCACATAGAATAGGCTCCTTAATTTCAGCGAGATCAATTTCAATCGTGTGAGCATATTCTGCGTCGGGATCCGCAGTCATCAGTTCAGGGGTCGCCAACCACTCTTCCATCTTGGTGATACGACGCTCGATAGTGCGAACATCGCCATAACCCTCAGCAATCATCCACTTCAGCATGACGATATTTGAATTTAAGTACTCTTCAATCGATTCCTGGGACAATTTAACGGTACAGCCCGCAGCTGAGCGCTCAGCCGATGCGTCGGACAATTCAAATGCCTGCTCAACAGTCAGATGCTCAACCCCTTCAATTTCAAGAATACGGCCAGAGAACTCATTGATCTTACCTTTCTTTTCAACCGTGAGTAAGCCTTGCTTAATCGCATAGTAGGGGATCGCATGAACCAGATCGCGTAGCGTGATCCCGGGTTGCATCTCACCTTTAAACCGCACCAGTACGGATTCTGGCATATCCAGTGGCATCACACCGGTTGCTGCTGCAAATGCCACAGCACCCGACCCGGCCGGGAATGAAATCCCCAATGGGAAGCGGGTATGAGAGTCACCACCTGTCCCCACGGTATCTGGCAGCAACATGCGGTTCAGCCAGGAGTGGATCACGCCATCGCCAGGACGCAATGATACGCCACCGCGATTCATGATGAAATCCGGCAAAGTGTGGTGGGTATTTACATCAATCGGCTTAGGGTAAGCCGATGTATGACAGAATGACTGCATCGTTAGATCAGCTGAAAAGCCCAAACATGCCAGATCTTTTAATTCATCCCGAGTCATTGGGCCTGTGGTATCCTGCGAGCCCACTGTGGTCATCGTTGGCTCACAGTACTGACCCGGGCGAACCCCTGGCATATTACAGGCACGACCAACCATTTTCTGTGCCAATGTGAACCCTTTACCTGAGTCCTCTATCAGTTTAGGTTTGCAGAAAATATCTTCCTGCTCCAACCCCAGCGCATGCCGTGCTTTATCAGTCAGCCCCCGGCCAATGATCAAAGGAATACGACCGCCGGCTCGTACTTCATCCAGGATAACATCTGACTTCAAACTAAATGTGGTGACCACTTCATCGCTACCATGGCGCTTAACGACCCCTTCGTATGGGTAGATATCAATCTGGTCACCCATATTCAGGTCATCAACCGGTAGCTCAATGGGTAAAGCACCCGAATCTTCCATTGTATTGAAGAAAATAGGCGCAATCTTGCCACCGAGGCACACACCACCCACTCGCTTATTTGGCACAAACGGAATATCGTCACCCATAAACCATAGAACAGAGTTAGTTGCTGACTTACGTGAAGAGCCGGTACCTACAACATCACCGACATACGCTAAGGGCAACCCTTTTTGCTTCAGCGCTTCTAATTGGGTAACCGGACCAATTTCGCCCGCTCTGTCCGGCGTAATGCCATCCCGCTCATTTTTTAACATAGCCAGCGCATGCAGCGGAATATCGGGTCGTGACCAGGCATCCGGTGCCGGAGACAGATCATCCGTATTGGTTTCGCCCGTCACCTTAAAGACCGTTACTGAGATTTTATCTGCGACTGCGGGCTTATCCAGGAACCACTCAGCATTTGCCCAGGATTCAATCACTTGTTTAGCAAATACATTACCTGCTTTGGCTTTTTCCTCAACATCATAGAAGGCATCAAACATGAGCAGGGTGTGTGATAAGCCTTTCACCGCTATCGGCGCTAATGCTGCGTCATCCAACAATTCGATCATCGGCGCAATGTTGTACCCACCCAACATAGTGCCCAGTAACTCTGCCGCATAAGCTTTAGAGATGAGGGGAGAAGTCGCTTCGCCTTTTGTTACAGCCGCTAAAAAGCCCGCTTTGACGTAGGCTGCGTCATCCACACCGGGTGGTACACGATTGATAAACAGATCAACGATAAACTCTTCTTCACCTGCTGGTGGCGTTTTCAATAACTCGATCAGTTCTGCGGTTTGCTGCGCATCCAGCGGTTTGGGAACAATCCCTTGCGCTGCGCGCTCCTCAACATGGTTACGATATTCTTGAAGCACAGTTATGCCCTCTTGGTGACGTGAACAGGTAATTAATTTTTAGGGTTAAAAACCCTAATAAATTTGCTTATATGTAAAATATGATGATTTATTATAAGGTCTTAGAGTATAGATGAAAATCAAACGGCCACTTTGCCATCTTATATTGACTATAAACCCTGTGAATACACTGAGTTAAAAACAATGTTTATATGAATGGCTTGAAGTAAGAAAAAGAGACAAAAAGGCCCGGACAATGCCGGGCCAGAGTAGAATAAACAAGGGTTAGCGCTTAACTTTGACACGCTCTACAGATTTCACTTTTGCTTCAACACGGCGGTTTTCAGCATGGGCTTGTGCGGAATCATCGGTATTTTTCAGACGTTCTTCACCGTAACCCACCGTTGTGATACGCATTTCATCAATGCCTTTCTCTATTAGCTGCTTCGCAACAGCATCAGCACGCTTCTTAGACAACCATTTGTTGTAATCCGCTTTACCCACAGCGGAAGTGTGCCCTTCAAGTACCACTGTGGTTTCTGGGTGCTCATTCAGGAAGCTTACAACAGCTTGAATATCATTAAGATACTGTTGTGACACGCTTGAGTTATTGTTCGGGAAACGCACCAGCAAGCTGACAGTTACCTCTTTGTCTTCATACAAAGTACACCCTTGCGCATCAACTGCATCACTCATTGGTGTATTGGCACACTGGTCATCCATGTCATAAATGCCATCTTTGTCCGTATCGACAGGCGCTGCGACAACAGGCTCTGGCTCTGGCTGCGGAGCTGGTGCAGGTTCAACAGGTTTACTGCTGCTCGCGCCGCCAAAGAAGTAGTTAATACCGAGCTTTGCGCCCACATCGGTGTAACCCCGATCAATGCCCTGATAAATAGCCGTTTCAAAGTTAGCAGCAAAGTTGTCGCTGAAGTGATGACGATAACCCGCGCCCACATTGGCAAAGGTGTTATTGTCAAACACATCGATTGATTTCAGACCAAATAGTGCATAGAAAGGGCCACCATTAAAGTGATAAAGGCCGTCAATACCAATTCTATCACCGTCTACAGAGTCACTGCGTAATCCTGACAAATCAAAATCCATATCAGCATACTCAAGACGAGCACTCCAGTATTTGCTAAAGCGATAGCCCAGCTCGGCACCCCACCCCATTGAATCATCAACGGTGACGCCAGCTGCATCCCGACTATTTTCCCACTCAGCATTATAGTAGTCACCAAAGACGCCCAAATAAACGCCTTCTTGGTGGTCATCCGCATACGCACTGGTTGCCATCAAAGCTGTTACAACAACGCTTAGCATTCGTAGTTTCATCATCCTTCCCTCTCTAAAATAATAATGCAATCTGATATTTGCAGTAATAATAGTAGATGATGTCTTAATATTTACTTAACACAAATTAGGAATTTTTTGTTAATTTTACATTCAGCTCTGATGACCAAATAACACCCGGTACAATCCCTGCTCCGCAACCAGACTATGATGATCTCCAGCCTGACTCACGACGCCATCATCCAGAACATATATTTGGTCTGCCTGACGGATTGCACTCAGTCGATGGGCAATGATCAGGGTCGTCCTGCCTGACAGAAAAGTATTCAAATTGCGATGTATTTTGGCCTCAGTTTCCACATCCAGCGCAGACGTTGCTTCATCCAGAACCACCACTTTAGGATCCGCGGCAACCATACGGGCAATGGCCAGACGTTGCTTTTGCCCGCCCGACAGTCGCACCCCATTGCGACCCACCACAGTATCGAGCTGTTGGGGCATGTCTGTAACAGTGTCAGCCAGTTCAGCCACCTTTAACGCATGCCATAGCAGCTCATCATCACAGGTTTTACCCATGGCCAGATTCTCCCGAATACTGGCATTAAATAGAATGGGTTGCTGTAGCACAGTCACGACATGCTCCCGAATGGCATGGAAACCAACCTCTTCGGCAGGCATGTCATTAACTAAAATATCTCCTGACTGCTTCTGATATAACCCCAGCAGTAATTGCACAAGGGTCGACTTACCACCGCCCGATACCGCAACTAACGCTGTTTTCTTACCGCTGGGCAAGCTCAAAGACACATCATTGAGTACCGGCATGCCATCTTGATAGGCAAAACTAACGTGACGAAAATCGATGCGGATCGTGGGTTGTTTGAATACCTCGCTGTTAGCAGGCTGATGAGGCTCAGTACTGAATGCCAGCACTTGATTCAGACGCTGAAGTGCAGCGGTCGCGCCATAATAAGCATACTGAATACTCAGTATCTCCTGCACAGGTCCCATCATAAACCACAAGTAGCCAAATACGGCGAATATCTGACCTACGGTTAAGTCAGAGAAAACCACCATCAGCATAGCGATGGCACGAAAGACTTCAAATCCCAACAAGAAAACGGTGAAGCTAAGACGATTGACTGCATCTGTTTTCCACTGTGACTGTACAGAGTGGTGACGAAGCGATTTAGCCGCCCCTACAACCGTATCGAAATAACTTTGCTCTCGTCGCATTGCCTTGAGCTGAGCGATGGCATCTAACGTATCTACCAGCGCACTCTGAAATGCTTCGAACGCGTTATTCTGACGCTTCTTTAAGTCCTTCACGCGCTTACCGAATTGCCGGGAAAAATAAATCACAGCAGGATTAAGTGTCAAAATAATCAAACCCAACAGCCAGTCGATCCAGAGCAGTACTACGGCCGTCCCTACAATCGTCAAAATGCCTATCAAGAAACGAGACAAGGTTTGGCTGATAAAACCATCCAGCGTCTCAATATCTGTGATACACCGTGAACTGATCGCCGCAGCGCCCTGGGTTTCGTACTCCTTGAGCTGCACCTTTGCCAGATGGCCAAGCAGTCTTTCCCGGATCCGATAAGAAATATCCTTGCCTATGATAGTGAACTGACGTGACTGCGCAACACCCAACACCAATGCCCCCAAGCGCATACACACCACAGCTATCAGGATAGAGATAATGTAGCCCGTCGCTCCGTGCCACTGAGCAGGTAATACATGATTAAGGGTTTCCACTGCAGTACCTGGGCGTGCCAATAACACTTCATCCACTAATAAAGGCATCATGAGTGGAATGGGCACGCTCACCAGAGCGGCACAAAAAGCAATCAGATGTGCGTAAATCAAGGGAGTTTTATGCGTCAGGATCTGTCGCTTGATTTCCTGCCAGGTCAATGCCTGGTTACTCTGCTCACTCATAGCTTACGTTCCACAAAACGTCTGGTAGGCCTGTTCATGTGCCATAGTCTCCGTCCATTGAGCAGGATAGGCTTGATAGGTATAGGGGCTCTTCAAAGCAGTTAGCCAGTCAGTAAACTCATCACTCTGAGTGCCTTCATTAAACTGGGCAATAAATCGCTCCACCAGATCATTACGCGGAATAATAGCCGGATTTACAGATTGCATCAGCGCCAGAGCCTCAGCTGCACTGTGTCCGCTAATCCGCTTTCGCCACTTACTGACCCAGTCAGCTAACACTTCAGGTAAAGGGTAGGTTGGTAGCGGACTGGCGTGGAGTGCGTTTGTCAAAGCAGCAAACGTGTTGGTGTAATCCAGTTTATTTTGCTGCATCAGCGATAACAGTTCACTCAATAATGCCTGATCTGATTCCTCCCAGGTACCTATCCCAAGCTTTTTAGACCACATTACTTGGTAGCCCTCATTAAAGCTCTCTGCAAACTGACTTAAAATCTCTGAAAAACGCTCAAGCGCCGCGTCTTTATCCTCAATCAACACCATCAAAGACTCTGCCAGACGGCCACAATTCCAGCTGGCAATGTTAGGTTGCTGACCAAAAGCATAGCGTCCTTGACGATCAATGGAGCTAAACACAGTATCGAACGAGAAAGACTCCATCATCGCACAAGGGCCATAGTCAATCGTCTCACCATTTATCAGGGTATTATCTGTATTCATAACCCCATGAATGAAGCCTACCTGCATCCACTTTAAAATAAGTGCACACTGGCGCTGACATACCCGCGTAAAGAAATCAAAGATACGTGCCTCACCACTGGACGTAATGTCGCTGAAGTATTCACGGATACATAACTCGACAAGCTTGCTCATCGCCGCCACATCTTTGTTCATTGCCATCAACTGAAAGGTGCCAACCCGAATATGGCTTCGGGCAATGCGACATACAACAGCGCCGGGCTCTGGCGTCTGGCGCATCACCTGTTGACCAGTGGTCAAGACTGCCAGACAGTGTGTCGTTGGTACACCCAGTGCTTGCATTGCATGGCTCATGATGTATTCCCGGATAGCCGGACCCAGTGCACACAAGCCATCCCCCCCACGCGAGAAGACTGTCGCACCAGAGCCTTTGAGGTGCATGTCATAGCTGAGACCATCCGCTGCGGTGATTGACGCAATGAGGTGTGCTCGTCCATCACCAAGTTGCGGATTAAAATGACCAAACTGATGGCCGCAATACGCCATTGCAACCGGCTGAATGTGCTCGACCTGAGACACCCCCGCAAGGTAGTCACGCAGCGTTTGCTGATCGATCTCAATACCTAATTCAGATAACAATGCCTGATTAGTAAGTAGTAATTGAGCCTGCTCAAACTGATAAGGCTGTTGTGGGACCAGGTAAGTCTCTCCCAACTCGGTGTAGCGGGTAAAAAACTGGCTCATGATGTTACTCCTACCTCATTGTCACCCACACTATAAGCGACAAGCTGACTTAATTTTTGCAATGAATAACCACTTTGTCTACGTAACTCATTGAAGAAGGCTTGCGCAGAGCGAAGTGATTTCTGGCTATGCAAACCGCCTGAGATCACCTCATGCGCGCGCAAATAGGCTTCTACATCCCGGCTTAGAATAAACGTATCTTTGCCGACAGCCCTCAGTGCATAAGGACCTGTATTGCCCCCTAATCGACTCCCTTGCTTTTTAAGTAACAACCATAGCTCAATAATGTTATCCTCAGGCCAATTTGCAACAAGCTTACTAAAAGTGCCGTGCTCTAATGCCAACTCATGGAGCATAAGGCAGTTATGTGCAATGCTCTGTACTTTTTTATAGTTACGTACAATACGTTCATCCTGAGCGCGCTGTTCAAACATTTCAGGCGACATGTAAAGCAACTTCTCAATCGAAAAGTCCCAGAACACGTCACGAAAACCTGACCACTTGGCGTTAATCACCGACCAATAAAAACCACTTTGAAATATTTTTCGAGTGAACTCTTCCAGCCAAACATCATCAGGAAGCATTGCAAGTTGCGTATTTGATACGGGTTCGCTGAGTAATGATTCCAATATGTCTTTCGAACCTTTACGCTCGCATGCTCGTTCATAAATATCTAAAAAACTCTCCACAGCTTAGCCTTTTATTTTTGATCAATGGGATAGACGCTTTTGTTAGCCGATTCGTTTTATTCAACAATAAGCGCTATAGTTTTGTTTAGCCCGATTTTCAGAGCCTTGTCAGTGAAATACTTTATTTTTGCTTTATTTTATAGTTTTACGTTAAGTGCTGAAACAGTGCATATTACGACTGGTCAATGGCCTCCATACGTAGACAGGCATCGTGAGGATCAAGGGTGTACCGCTCAGCTTATCCGAGATGCCTTTGCTTTGCACGGGATCCGTGTTCGGTTTGTATTTATGCCCTGGCAACGCGCATACGAAGAAGGAAAAAAAACGGAATTTATTGGCAGCGCTTATTGGTATTACAATGAAAAAAGAGCAACCGAGTACCTGTATACATCGTACCCGCTCACTTCAGAAGTTTCCCACTTTTACCACCTGGATAGCATCCCCTTTAAGTTTAACTCCTACGCTGATTTAAAACCCTTCAGACTTTTGATTAATAAAGGTTTAACGTATCCGAAAACACTATGGCAAGCGATAAAAGAATATGAAATAGAGGTGATGGAGGCGACCTACACGACCAAGAACTTGCAATTTCTGCTGCGTCAACGCGCGGATATTGTCGTTCTGGATGAGCAAACAGAAAGGGAATACGCAAAAGCCCTGTCTAACTCTGAGGTAAAACGCCTGGTACGACAGCCTAAACCAGCATTCGTTAATCAGGGTTTTTTACTGATTAACCAACATAACGAAAAATATGTGGCGCTTTTTAATAACGCACTCCAAACGCTTATTTCAAACAAACCTTATCTGGCGCAATATCAAGAAAATTGCTCTGCGATTAGTACCCAGTGATTGTTCGCTCTTTGCAAAGAGACATATTTATACCAGTTTCACTTAATACCTGATCATGATTGCAAGGTGGAAGGACAATTCATATTAATCGTGTGGCCTGTTGGCAGTTCCCGCATCAAGTGCGGGATGACGGTGGTGTGGACTTTGTGTTCGGGCAGCTATACAACTTTTTTAAACTACCCAAAACGCAAAAAAGCCCGACTCTTTCGAATCGGGCTTTGATGTACAAGGAGGTACGAATGTAGATGATATTCATGGATGAATTAAGTGCAAAGTACAATGACAGCGAGCAACGCGAGTACATTTACTTAGCGCAAGGTGAAAAGAGCTATTGTAGAGAACACAGACCTATTCACAGCGCAAAAAGGAGCCCTCCACAGGGAAGTGCCCCCAAAGACTGCTAGATACCAGCTTCATGGATGAATAGACAACACCGCTCTGTCTACAGCTTTTTAAACTACTCAAAATGCAAAAAAGCCCGACTCTTTCGAATCGGGCTTTCTTTTATTTGGAGCTTGGCAATGTCCTACTTTCACATGGGAAACCCCACACTATCATCGGCGCTATTTCGTTTCACTACTGAGTTCGGCATGGAGTCAGGTGGTTCCAAAATGCTATGGTTACCAAGCATAAACTGTTGCGCAAGATGTTTATCAACATCTCACTAAAATCTGGAAAAGCGTATTAAATTCTTATCGTCTACTTTATTTCTTAACTTCTAACGAACAAAACCACTTTGGCGTTGTATGGTTAAGCCTCACGGGTAATTAGTACGAGTTAGCTCAATGGCTCACACCACTTCCACATCTCGCCTATCAACGTTGTAGTCTTCAACGGCCCTTCAGTTGACTTAAAGTCAAAGTGAGAACTCATCTCGAGGCTCGCTTCCCGCTTAGATGCTTTCAGCGGTTATCGATTCCGAACGTAGCTACCGGGCAATGCCATTGGCATGACAACCCGAACACCAGCGGTTCGTCCACTCCGGTCCTCTCGTACTAGGAGCAGCCCCTCTCAATTCTCAAACGCCCACGGCAGATAGGGACCGAACTGTCTCACGACGTTCTAAACCCAGCTCGCGTACCACTTTAAATGGCGAACAGCCATACCCTTGGGACCGACTTCAGCCCCAGGATGTGATGAGCCGACATCGAGGTGCCAAACACCGCCGTCGATATGAACTCTTGGGCGGTATCAGCCTGTTATCCCCGGAGTACCTTTTATCCGTTGAGCGATGGCCCTTCCATTCAGAACCACCGGATCACTATGACCTACTTTCGTACCTGCTCGACGTGTCTGTCTCGCAGTTAAGCTGGCTTCTACCATTACACTAACCGTACGATGTCCGACCGTACTTAGCCAACCTTCGTGCTCCTCCGTTACTCTTTGGGAGGAGACCGCCCCAGTCAAACTACCCACCAGGCACTGTCCTCAACCCCGATTAGGGGCCTAAGTTAGAACATCAACACTACAAGGGTGGTATTTCAAGGACGGCTCCACGCAATCTAGCGACTGCGCTTCAAAGCCTCCCACCTATCCTACACATGTAGGGTCAATGTTCAGTGCCAAGCTGTAGTAAAGGTTCACGGGGTCTTTCCGTCTAGCCGCGGGTACACAGCATCTTCACTGCGATTTCAATTTCACTGAGTCTCGGGTGGAGACAGCGTGGCCATGGTTACACCATTCGTGCAGGTCGGAACTTACCCGACAAGGAATTTCGCTACCTTAGGACCGTTATAGTTACGGCCGCCGTTTACCGGGGCTTCGATCAAGAGCTTCGCCTAAGCTAACCCCATCAATTAACCTTCCGGCACCGGGCAGGTGTCACACCGTATACGTCATCTTACGATTTTGCACAGTGCTGTGTTTTTAATAAACAGTCCCAGCCACCTGGTCACTGCGGCTCTCGCCTGCTTACGACGCGAAGTCTTCACAAGTAAGAGCGTACCTTCTCCCGAAGTTACGGTACAATTTTGCCTAGTTCCTTCACCCGAGTTCTCTCAAGCGCCTTAGTATTCTCTACCTGACCACCTGTGTCGGTTTAGGGTACGATTCGATATAAACTGAAGCTTAGAGGCTTTTCCTGGAAGTAGGGCATCAACAACTTCACCACCGTAGTGGCTCGTCTCGACTCTCAGCCTTAGCGACCCGGATTTTCCTAAGTCACCAGCCTACAGCCTTTCACATGGACAACCAACGCCATGCTTGCCTAGCCTGCTCCGTCCCCCCATCGCATTTATACCAAGTACGGGAATATTAACCCGTTTCCCATCGACTACGCTCTTCAGCCTCGCCTTAGGGGTCGACTCACCCTACCCTGATTAACATGGGATAGGAACCCTTGGTCTTCCGGCGTGCGGGTTTTTCACCCGCATTATCGTTACTCATGTCAGCATTCGCACTTCTGATATGTCCAGCATGCCTCCCGGCACACCTTCAGCCACTTACAGAACGCTCCCCTACCCCGCGAACTAAGTTCGCAGCCGTAGCTTCGGTGGTATGTTTAGCCCCGTTACATCTTCCGCGCAGGCCGACTCGACTAGTGAGCTATTACGCTTTCTTTAAAGGATGGCTGCTTCTAAGCCAACCTCCTAGCTGTTTTAGCCTTCCCACATCGTTTCCCACTTAACATACACTTTGGGACCTTAGCTGACGGTCTGGGTTGTTTCCCTCTCCACGATGGACGTTAGCACCCACCGTGTGTCTCCCGGATAGTACTTTACGGTATTCGGAGTTTGCAAAGGGTTGGTAAGTCGGGATGACCCCCTAGCCTTAACAGTGCTCTACCCCCGTAAGTATTCGTCCGAGGCTCTACCTAAATAGATTTCGGGGAGAACCAGCTATCTCCCGGTTTGATTAGCCTTTCACTCCTAGCCACAGGTCATCCCCTAACTTTTCAACGTTAGTGGGTTCGGTCCTCCAGTCAGTGTTACCTGACCTTCAACCTGCCCATGGCTAGATCACCGGGTTTCGGGTCTATACCCTGCAACTTAAGCGCCCAGTTAAGACTCGCTTTCGCTACGGCTCCCCTAAATGGTTAACCTTGCTACAGAATATAAGTCGCTGACCCATTATACAAAAGGTACGCAGTCACCCTCGAGGGGCTCCTACTGCTTGTACGTACACGGTTTCAGGTTCTATTTCACTCCCCTCACAGGGGTTCTTTTCGCCTTTCCCTCACGGTACTGGTTCACTATCGGTCAGTTGGGAGTATTTAGCCTTGGAGGATGGTCCCCCCATATTCAGTCAAAGTTTCACGTGCTCCGACCTACTCGATTTCACTTTAAATAAGTTGTCGTGTACGGGACTGTCACCCTGTATCGTCATACTTTCCAGAATGTTCCACTAACTACATTAAAGCTTAAGGGCTAATCCGATTTCGCTCGCCGCTACTTTCGGAATCTCGGTTGATTTCTTTTCCTACGGGTACTTAGATGTTTCAGTTCTCCGCGTTCGCTTCATACAGCTATGTATTCACTGCATGATGACCCAAAGGGCCGGGTTTCCCCATTCGGAAATCCTAGTCTCAAGTGCCTCTTACTGGCTCAACTAGGCTTATCGCAAGTTAGTACGTCCTTCATCGCCTCCAACTGCCAAGGCATCCACCGTGTACGCTTAGTCACTTAACCATACAACCCAAAATAGTTTTGAATTGTACTGCTAAAGACAGTTTTAACTTCGCCAGAAGTTAAGTAATACTAAAGTAGACGCTAATTAATCAACTAAATGATTAATCGGCATTTTTCTTTCGAAAACTCTATAGAACAACAATTTTCATTGTCATTCCGAGAATTTAATATCAGCTTTCCAAATTTTTAAAGAGCAAGAGAATTGCTTCTCAGAGTTAAAAACTCTCAGTTTCTTATTTTAAGTAACTGTCTTAAGAGTGCTTATCTATGAGAAGGAGTAGTAAAGTGGTGGAGCTAAGCAGGATCGAACTGCTGACCTCCTGCGTGCAAGGCAGGCGCTCTCCCAGCTGAGCTATAGCCCCACATTACTAGGAATAACATTGCTTTGAACCGAGCTTCTTTTCGAGGCCAGGCATTAAGTGAGGACGTTTAGTGTTTTCTAAACGACGAGCTTAATAACGCAGCATCGGGAAGAAGTGGTGGGTCTGAGTAGACTTGAACTACCGACCTCACGCTTATCAGGCGTGCGCTCTAACCAGCTGAGCTACAGACCCAAACAATGTTTGTGTTCTCTAATTCTAATCAACAATCATCTGTGTGGACACTTCGAACAAATCAGTTCTAAGTCGATAAGGAGGTGATCCAGCCCCAGGTTCCCCTAGGGCTACCTTGTTACGACTTCACCCCAGTCATGAATCACTCCGTGGTGAACGCCCTCCCGAAGGTTAAGCTATCCACTTCTGGAGCAACCCACTCCCATGGTGTGACGGGCGGTGTGTACAAGGCCCGGGAACGTATTCACCGCGGCATTCTGATCCGCGATTACTAGCGATTCCGACTTCATGGAGTCGAGTTGCAGACTCCAATCCGGACTACGACATACTTTAAGTGATTCGCTTACTATCGCTAGTTCGCAGCACTCTGTATATGCCATTGTAGCACGTGTGTAGCCCTACACGTAAGGGCCATGATGACTTGACGTCGTCCCCACCTTCCTCCGGTTTATCACCGGCAGTCTCCTTAGAGTTCCCGACCGAATCGCTGGCAACTAAGGATAAGGGTTGCGCTCGTTGCGGGACTTAACCCAACATCTCACAACACGAGCTGACGACAGCCATGCAGCACCTGTATCAGAGTTCCCGAAGGCACCAAACCATCTCTGGTAAGTTCTCTGTATGTCAAGTGTAGGTAAGGTTCTTCGCGTTGCATCGAATTAAACCACATGCTCCACCGCTTGTGCGGGCCCCCGTCAATTCATTTGAGTTTTAACCTTGCGGCCGTACTCCCCAGGCGGTCTACTTAATGCGTTAGCTTTGGAAAAGTTGTCCGAAGACCCCAGCTCCTAGTAGACATCGTTTACGGCGTGGACTACCAGGGTATCTAATCCTGTTTGCTCCCCACGCTTTCGTACATGAGCGTCAGTGTTGACCCAGGTGGCTGCCTTCGCCATCGGTATTCCTTCAGATCTCTACGCATTTCACCGCTACACCTGAAATTCTACCACCCTCTATCACACTCTAGTTTGCCAGTTCGAAATGCAGTTCCCAGGTTAAGCCCGGGGCTTTCACATCTCGCTTAACAAACCGCCTGCGTACGCTTTACGCCCAGTAATTCCGATTAACGCTCGCACCCTCCGTATTACCGCGGCTGCTGGCACGGAGTTAGCCGGTGCTTCTTCTGTCAGTAACGTCACAGCTAGCAGGTATTAACTACTAACCTTTCCTCCTGACTGAAAGTGCTTTACAACCCGAAGGCCTTCTTCACACACGCGGCATGGCTGCATCAGGCTTGCGCCCATTGTGCAATATTCCCCACTGCTGCCTCCCGTAGGAGTCTGGACCGTGTCTCAGTTCCAGTGTGGCTGATCATCCTCTCAAACCAGCTAGGGATCGTCGCCTTGGTGAGCCGTTACCTCACCAACTAGCTAATCCCACTTGGGCCAATCTAAAGGCGAGAGCCGAAGCCCCCTTTGGTCCGTAGACATTATGCGGTATTAGCCATCGTTTCCAATGGTTGTCCCCCACCTCAAGGCATGTTCCCAAGCATTACTCACCCGTCCGCCGCTCGTCATCTTCTAGCAAGCTAGAAATGTTACCGCTCGACTTGCATGTGTTAGGCCTGCCGCCAGCGTTCAATCTGAGCCATGATCAAACTCTTCAATTAAAAGTTTTTTGAATCCGAAGATTCGTGCTCAATGAATTCTGATTTTGTCTGTTTCTACTTTTAAAAAAGTAAAATCAAAACGAATTGACTATGTTAGTCACTCAGTTCAGTTGAGACTCTAAATTTTTGTGCGTCATTCAGTAAACTGAATTTCGCTGTTAGAACTCAATCTGTACGAGTGCCCACACAGATGATTGCTTCATATTTTTAAAGAACATAATCCGGTTACCCGGTGCGACTTAATGTCGCCGCGCTGTTAGCGCTGAGGGTTGTGCATTCTAATCACTTCCCATTTTATGTCAACACTTAATTTTGAGAAATTTCAGAATCAAGTTTTATTTGACTCCCAACTCGTTGGCTCATTGCTTTTCAGCGTTGTGCCCCGTGTCGGTGGATGCGAATTATAGGGAAATCGAAACCCAGCGCAACCCTTTTTTTGAAGAAAAGTGAGAAAAACAGCGCGTTCGAACAAGATTCAAACAAAACGCGCTTTTTTAGGCCTTTTTTGTACAAAAAGAGCGCTTAATCGCGCTCAATTTTCAATATCCAACCGGCTTTTTCCTGATACCCAGCTTCTAACTCTAATTCGCTGCGCATCAAAGGGTGCTCGTGCAACCACTCATCAGGCAAAGTCAGGGTAAGCGTTTCAGGTTCAGTCGCTGTGATGTATAGATCTGGCAGGACATCATCCTGACGGCGCATAGATAAGATAACCGCAACCCGGAAGATCCTGACAAGTAACTCAATGAATCCCTGATGATGACCAAACTGAAGAAAGGTATCTTCTTCTACGTCGAGTCGGTGGTTACCTACTAAAGTTACCACCATCTGCTTTTGTACTCGGGAATATCCCGGCATACCAGTATGTTTTAAAATGTACGCACTGTGCAGATGATAAGACTTATAGTCAATTACCAGACCAATCTCGTGCATAGATGCAGCGGCACTCAATAAACTACAGGCGCTTTGAAAATCAAACTGCATTGGTGCTTTCAATTGCTGTAGAAAAATTTTGCATATATCAAACACACGAGCCGCTTGTCCGGCATCAACATGATACCGGGACATAAAGCCATCGAGTGTGCGTTTACGAATATCAGCCTGGTTCAACTGATCAATCATACTGTATAGAATACCTTCACGCAGTGCACCGCCTGCAAGGCCCATTCGTTCAATCTTTAATGCTTTAAATAGCGCAATTAAAATTGCCAACCCAGAAACAAACACCAAACGGCGTTCTTCACTCAGGCCGGGCAACTCAAGCTGCTCTATATTTTCAAACTGAATGGCTTGCGCACGAATTGCCTGAAGCTTATCCAGCGTCAGCATCTCATCCAGGCCCAGCGCCGCAAAAATTTCCTGAATCGCCTGGACTGTTCCAGATGCGCCAATGGCAAGCTCCCAGCCAGACGACTTATATTGAGCAGCATAAGGAGCAACAACCTCGTGTGCTGCAGCCGTTGCAGCAGAGAAATTGGCCTCGCTCAGTGTACCATCTGAAAAATAGCGCTCTAAATAGGTGACACATCCCATATTCAGGCTATGGTACAGCTGTGCTTCAAAGCCCTGACCAATGACAATTTCGGTGCTCGCGCCACCGATATCAACAACAAGCTGTCGACCCTGGCAGGCTGAGGTATGTGCGACGCCCTTGTATATAGACCGGGCCTCTTCTTCCCCACTAATAATAGAAATAGAGTGACCCAGAATTTGCTCGGCTTTATTCTTAAAGACATCAGCGTTGGTTGCCAGGCGCAAGGTTGCGGTGGCCACAATACGTATATTGTTAGCCGGGATATCCTGAAGTCGTTCAGCGAACAAGGATAAACATTCCCACCCTCGCTGCATCGCTTCTTCACTCAGCAAATTTTGCTCATCCAGGCCTGCTGCCAGCCTTACTTTACGTTTGACCCGACCAATTGTATGCACGCCACCGGCCATATGTTTTGCGATCAACATATGGAAGCTGTTTGATCCTAAATCAATCACCGCATACACATTTTCATGTGGAGATCTCTGAACCACGCTTACTAACCTCTATCTACCTCTACCAAAACGCCCAATTAATTGCGCGGGCGCGATTTTTGGTAACTACCTTGTCGACGGTTATTACCGCTGCGATTACCGCGCTGACCGGACGTATTTCTGCGCCTTTGTTGTCTGGCTGGCGCTTTAATATCGTCGAGCAGAGCTGACTTATCGTAGTGTGAAACCGGAATTGCATGGTCAATGTATTCTTCAATCTCATGTAAGTTATATGCATATTGCTCACAGGCAAAACTTATTGCATGCCCTGACGCGCCTGCTCGGCCAGTACGGCCAATGCGATGCACATAATCTTCACAGTCGTCTGGCAAATCAAAATTGAGTACATGACTCACCTCAGGAATATGCAAACCTCGCGCGGCAACATCCGTTGCAACCAGCAGGTCTAATTCGCCCTTAGTGAATTTAGACAAAATCGACAAACGCTTCTTCTGATTAACGTCACCGGTTAACAACCCAACCCGATGCCCATCATTTTTCAGCCACTCATACACGTTTTCACAACTGTGCTTTGTATTGGCAAATACAATCGCCTTGTCTGGCCACTCTTCCTCAATCAAGGTAAGGAGTAAAGGAATTTTGTCCTCTTGCGAGGGATGGAACAACTCTTCTTTGATCCGTTTGCCTGTTTTAACATCCGGTTCAATTTGTACATGAATCGGATTGTGCATATGTTCAAAAGCTAGCTCCTGAACACGATAAGACAGAGTTGCAGAAAACAGCAGATTCAGACGTTGTTGTGTATCCGGCATGCGATTAAACATATAACGAATATCTTTGATAAAGCCCAAATCAAACATTCGGTCTGCTTCATCTAGTACAACAACTTCAATATTATTAAGGTTATAGGCACCTTGTTTATAGAAATCGATCAGGCGTCCGGTCGTACCAATGAGGATATCCACCCCTTTTTCTAGTTGTGACCGTTGTTTTTCGTATTCTTCGCCACCATATACTAAACCAAGCTTTAACCCACACGCCGGCGCCATGATTTGTGCGTCTTTGTGGATTTGGATCGCAAGCTCTCGTGTCGGTGCCATAATCAATGCCCGTGGCTGACCGGCAACCTGAGCGTCAGATTGGCTTTGCATCAGCCTGTGACAAGTCGCAGTTAAAAACGCCAGCGTTTTACCTGTACCTGTCTGAGCCTGACCGGCAATGTCTCTGCCCTCACTAATGTAGGGCATGCACTTTGCTTGGATTGGCGTACAGTATTCGAAGCCACTCGCTGTCAAACCGGCGACCACTTCCGGCGCTAAAGCAAAGTCGATAAATTTTTTATTGGTCAAATGTGTCTTAGTCATAGCGATTAAGCATAACGTTTAAACTTGCAATAAGAAACAAGAGTGTTTAAATACGCATTAAATAATTGACCTAATTCTAACGGAGAGCGCAATGAGCGACAAAATTATTCAATTAACTGATGACAGCTTCGAAGCAGACGTGCTTAAGTCGGATACCCCTGTACTGGTAGATTTCTGGGCTGAATGGTGTGGTCCATGTAAAATGATTGCACCTATCCTGGACGAAATTGCAGACGAGTTCGAAGGTCGCGCAACTGTAGCTAAGCTCAACATCGATCAAAACTCACTAACACCACCTAAATTTGGTATCCGTGGTATCCCAACTCTGCTGCTATTCAAAGACGGTGCCGTTGCAGCCACTAAAGTTGGTGCGTTGTCTAAAACACAACTGATCGAGTTCCTTGAGAACAACATCTAACTGAACACTTATTACCAGCATCAGCGTAAGCTGGTCGCTGATAAGTCACAGTCTGAATGTAACAGGTAGTGCTGTGTTAGCACTACCTGATTAAATTTGTATAAAGACTGGACGACTGCTCCCCTAGCTGCTAACTTATAGAGCCACTAACCTTAAGCAATTTCAATTCAATCCCTCGTACCACGAGAGAACAACTTTTAAATAAAGAACCCACCAATATGCATTTACGCGAACTGAAAGACAAGTCAATCAATGAGCTTGTAAAACTTGCCGAGTCTATGGGACTCGAAAACGTCGCCCGTCTGAGAAAACAAGACATCATCTTCGCCATCTTGAAAGCGCACGCGAAAAGCGGCGAAAACATTTATGGTGGCGGCGTGCTGGAAATTCTTCAGGATGGCTTCGGCTTTTTACGCTCATCGGAAGCCTCCTACCTGGCAGGCCCGGATGACATTTATGTTTCGCCCAGCCAGATCAGACGCTTTAGCCTACGTACCGGTGACAGTATCAGCGGTCTGATCCGCCCACCTAAAGATGGTGAGCGCTACTTCGCACTGTTGAAAGTGAATGAAGTTAACTTTGATAAGCCGGAAAACTCCAGAACGAAAATTTTGTTCGAAAACTTGACGCCTATTCACGCCAACGAGCGTATGGTGATGGAACGCGGTAACGGCAGTACAGAAGACATCACTGCCCGAGTTCTGGACCTGGCTTCTCCTATCGGTAAAGGTCAGCGTGCATTGATAGTTGCACCACCTAAAGCTGGTAAAACCATGCTGCTACAGAATATTGCGCAGTCTATTTCTTACAACAACCCAGACGCAACGCTCATGGTACTACTGATTGACGAGCGTCCGGAAGAAGTAACAGAGATGCAGCGCCTGGTGCAGGGTGAAGTAGTCGCCTCAACCTTCGATGAACCAGCAAGCCGCCACGTACAGGTTGCAGAAATGGTCATTGAAAAGGCGAAACGTTTAGTCGAGCACAAGAAAGACGTCATCATTCTGTTGGACTCAATCACCCGTCTTGCACGTGCCTACAACACAGTCATCCCATCTTCAGGTAAAGTCCTGACAGGTGGTGTTGATGCCAACGCACTGCACAAGCCGAAGCGCTTTTTCGGTGCTGCACGTAATGTAGAAGAAGGTGGCAGTCTGACTATTATCGCTACTGCCCTGATTGATACAGGCTCTAAGATGGATGAAGTCATTTACGAAGAGTTTAAGGGCACCGGTAACATGGAATTGCACTTAAACCGTAAGATCGCTGAAAAGCGTGTCTTCCCGGCGATCGACTTTAACCGCTCAGGTACCCGTCGTGAAGAGCTACTCACTAAGCCAGATGAGCTGCAAAAGATGTGGATTTTACGCAAAATTGTTCATGAAATGAGCGAAATCGATGCAATGGAGTTCCTGATCGATAAGCTTTCAATGTGCAAAACCAACAACGAGTTCTTTGACTCGATGAAGCGAAAATAACCCTCCACTTCAGAAAAAGCCTGCTTATGCAGGCTTTTTTTATGGCGTCATAGCTTGGAACTCTCTGATTGGTGTTCTATATATTAGGAAGTGTACAAAGACACATGTTTGTATGTCAGGGAAAGGCTCCTCTCCCGACCGCACGGCTCACAACCAGGGCCTGCAATTGCATTACGACACGTGTTATTTAGTAAGCCTGATAAGGAAGAACACTTCAATGCGTTTAGTAGCCAGTGCCATGGCCGTGACTGCGGTGAACATAGCTGCCGTGCTGGTCTGTGCAGCCATATTCTCCCTACCTCTAATAGCCACCGCCTCACTGATTGTCATGATGCTGATTTCATCTGTTGTGATCACACTCTGGGTAGACAAGAAGCAAGAAAAGGGCGCCTACCTGCAAAGTTTTGTCAGTGCGCTTCATCACCAGGACACGATTGACCTGACTTTTCGCTTTGACGAAAAAGACAAATCACTCCCCAAAGCTTGCCTAGCGATAAACGCCAGTATGGCGATGATGGAACACATTATTGGAGAAGTCTATGCCTCTTCATCGCGACTGACCCCCATGGCCGATAGCCTACGTGATACCTATGCCTCCATGACACAAAAAGCCACCATTCAACATGCACATGGAGAAGACCTAGCCACAGCCATCAACCATATGTTGACAGTTTCAAGAGAGCTGGATGACAGCCTGGAGAAAATCTACAGCTCCGTTGAAAATGCCACGCAGGCAGTCAAAAAAACCCGAGTGGATACTGACAAAAGCCAACAAAGCCTGATGACGCTGGCAAGCAATATTCAGGCGACCAGCGAACAAATAGCGATACTAAAAACAGACAGCGATGCCATTAGCTCCGTCATTGATGTGATTAATGCCATTGCAGATCAAACCAACTTGTTAGCACTGAATGCCGCTATTGAGGCCGCAAGAGCGGGTGAACAAGGTCGAGGGTTTGCCGTAGTAGCCGACGAAGTGCGCAGCCTTGCAGCTCGCACCAGCCAATCGACGCAAGAAGTACGCAACATGGTCAACAAGATCCAGGCAGGTACAGACAGTGCACATGCTCTGATGTTAACCGCACTGGAAGAAACCGATAAAACGGTTAGTTTGTCAGAAGCCTCAACGAAAGAGGTCGATCAGATTGAACGGGCTATGATTGATATTAATGCTATGTCGCACAGCATCCATGACCAGGTGAGCCAACAGAAAACCGTCTCTGATGAAGCGCAATCCAGCATTGAGTCTATGGTTGAACTCAATTCAGATGCGCTGTCCGCGTCAAAAATTCAGGCTGTATCGAGCAGTGATCTGATCAACCTGGCCGCATGTATTCATGAAAAGTTATCTATGTTTACCGCAGAGCGACCACATCCTGACATGTCTCACAGGACCGACACCAGTCGCTATAACAGCAATGTTGATACTAACGCAGTCTCCAATAAGCCCCACAGCCCCCAAGCTGAAGAACACAGTAAATTAGGAGACATCGAGCTGTTCTGAGTAACTGCACACTTTGAGTTCATCACACAGGATCAGAAACAAATCCTGATAAAGGGCAGTTTGCTCTTGCTTTAACGCCGCTTCAAACTGTGAGGCAATATCTGCAATATGCACAAACTCGAACATACTCGCCGCCCCGTTTAATTTATGGCAGTGATGCTGTAATGCCTGCCAATCCTGCTCTTGCCATAAATCGATCAGCTTATACCTTTCCTGTTCCAGGGTCTGTGCAAAACTCTGTTTGAGATCGCTCATGTCTATCGACAAGTCCAGTGCCTGAGCCGCATTGGTGCGCTGCAAGGACTGAGCAAGCGTTTGATATAGCACATCACTGTTGATCGGTTTACTGAGATGACCACTGAACCCCTGAGCCAGGTAACCTTTAATTTCATGCTCCATCACGTTTGCCGTCAGTGCATAGACCTCACCCTCAAAGCCAGCCTGACGCAATAGTTGCAATGCTTCAAGGCCATCCATTTCTGGCATCTGAATGTCCATCAACACTACATCAGGATAAGCACTGAGACAGCGTTCTACAGCTTGCCTTCCGTTACTGACGGCATCCACTTCCAGGCCCATTTTTTCCAGTAAACGAACGATCAAAGCACGGTTATCATCATGATCTTCCGCCAGCAATACCGTGCCGGACAAGCGTGTACCTGGTTCCTGATTGAGGGCGGGCTGCGCCTCATTAAGGCACTCTATTCCATTGGTGTGACTCAGCCGGGCACAAGGGACAACCAACTTAAACTGGCTCCCTTTCTCGACTTCACTATGTACCGAAATCTCACCACCCATCATCTTAGCCAAATGCTGTGACAGGCTAAGCCCTAATCCGGAGCCGCCAAACCGACGCGTAATACTGTTATCTCCTTGCTGGAAACACTCAAAAATCCTGGCAACCTGCGACGGTGACATGCCAATGCCACTGTCCCGGACAAGAAAGGTGAGACCATCTTCATATTGCCGAATAATCAGCTCTACCTGCCCATGCTGCGTAAACTTAACCGCATTGCTGAGTAAGTTTATTAAGATCTGTTTCAGGCGCACATAGTCAAGCCGAACCAAATAGGGGACAGGCAACTCATTTTCGACTAACAAGGCAAGTGACTTTTCCATACAAGGACGCTGAAACATATCGCAGACATCTGCCAATAAATTCTCAATAGTAAATTCGGTGTACTCCAGCTCCAGTCGCTGCGCCTCTATTTTGCTCAGGTCCAGTACATCGCTAATGAGGTCTTTGAGATGATTGCCCTGTCGCGTCACAACGGCCAATGACGACATAAGATGGGCGTCGTGCGTGTAATCCTGCTGCAAGCTTTCGGCATGGCCCAAAATTGCAGTCAGCGGGGTGCGAATTTCATGGCTGATGTTGGCTAAAAACTGACTTTTTACCTGGTTTGCATTACGCAGCTCATCGGCGCTTTGCTGCAACTGTGCCGTTCGCTGTGCCACTTTTTTACTAAGCTCAATTTTTGCCCGTCGCTCGGTCGCGCGATGATAAAAAGCAAACACGGAGATCAGCGCCAGACATAAGATCAGCCCACTCATCCACAATAGTTGATTACGTTGTTCATCTTGCAGTTGCTGTAGCTCCTGCGCTTGCTTCATTTTAGCAAGCTCCTGGCTTAACTGACTTTCTTCAAACTTACTCTGGTACTTATTAAGACGTGTAATAAGCCCCTCATTGAGCAACGAGAATTGCAAGTCCCGATAGTAATCGAGCGTTTCAGCCGCAGACTGCATCTTGCCTGTTGCCGCCTGAACCAGCGCCAGCAAGTGTAAAAACTCACGTTCCCTGAGCCTATCTCCCAGTTTGCGAGTCAGCATTAACCCTTGATCAATGCTGGCTTTTGCACCGGCGATATCATTGCGCATCAGCTGCAACCTGGCCATCGGATGTAAGGCATGCATTACGCCAGCCTGATTGTCGGCTTTTTCAGCGTAATACATGGCAAAATTGACCTCCTGCTCTGCTGTCGTGTAATCACGGACCAGCAGGCTCAGTTTCGCCATATTGACATATTCAAATGCCAGATGACGCGTATCATTGATACTGTGGTAGTAATCAACAGCAGCTTTAACCGCACCACGGGCTAGTTCAGGACGATTTGATTCGGTGTAAATGACCCCCAGATTACCCTGTACTAAAGCCACACCATAATGATCTTCAAGCCGCTCAAATAACGTCCTGGCACGCTTGAGTAACTCTTCTGCTTTATCGTAGCGAAACTGACGAATATAAACTCCGGCAAGATTCAGCAGCATATCAGCCCTATCCTGCTCATTTCCATGCTGTTCATACAGCATATATGCTGCCAGATACTGTTCCAGTGAGGCTTCTAAATCATGGATCTGAATAAATGACATGCCCAGATTATTGTGGATGTCTGCGCGCTCAATCGGGTTATCTCTTTGTTCAGCAACTGCGAGTGCCTGCTGATAATCGACCACAGATGCAGCGTAATCTCCCTGATAAAACGCACTGATCCCCTGCATCTTAAGTGCATGATACAAACTGTCAGACAAACGCTCATCACGACTAAAAGATTCCAGTTGCTCAAAATAACGGATCGCCATCTCATAGCGCATGCTTTCGAGTGCAATTTTACCTATGGTCTTAAGGGTCGCCGCACGTTGCTGCGGACTTAATTCAGTGACCTGTAGCAATCGTTCGGCACTGAGTACCTGCTCCTGCCAGCTGGACAGGTCTGATAAGGCCTCAATTTGTGATGTAATCGCAGGTTTGGCAGTAGACTCAGCACGGCCTTGCGCCGACCAGATCCCCACCAGTAACACAGTGGCCACAGCCCACTTAAACCCCTTAATCATCCCTGTCTGCCCCGTATTACTTGCAATAGACGTGTTAAAAAATAAGAATTGAACAAAGAAGATACACTATGTTTACAGGCGGAACAATGTTGAACCCCCTCCTTGATGCCACTTTTAGAATAATCACCCGTGAACGCGCAACCCAATTGCATCGATTGGCCGCCGCGCTGGATGCTGAAATCGGATTGCCGAAACTAGATAATGATCCGGACAAGGACCTTTTTAAACGTAACTTTTTGTTGATGAACGCACTGTATCAGCTACAGCACGAGGGTGCGGAACAAGGTTACCACCTTCAGGTAGAGGCCATGGATATCCGCCTGACTGAGCAACCTGCCAAATCAGCTTTGCAAACACAGGATCCGCTCAGAGATTATTATTTAGATTGGCGCAATTATGATACCAGCAAGGACGACGTGATTGCGTTACTCGATCAGTTCTGGCAACGCTACCTCAAATTACCGCAACTGGCACCGCAACAACACGCCGAGTTAATTAAAAAATGGCAGCTGCCGACTCCATATTGCCGGCGCCAACTCAGTAAGCGCTGGCGCACACTGGCATTTGCAGCCCACCCGGATCAACAAGGTAACAACTCCGAGTTTCAACAGCTTCAGCACGAATACGAGCAACTCAAACACTATGCGAAAGTAGAAAACTCAAGCAACTCACATAAAACGGAAAAATCTTCGCGATAACACAGCAATTATTTAGCGATTTAGCTCGGCTAAATTAGCGATTTTTAACCCTATTATCGACAGATTTCCCTTCGCTTAATGTGCATTGATAACCCTACAGGCTCATTCGCTTGGCTTTAAATTTACGCCCCTTTAGCTTGCTCTCCTGTAACTTCCTCAGCGCAGGCTTGACCCCTTCTCTGGCTACCGCGACAAATGCCTGATGATCCAACACATCGATATTACCGATCAGACTTGCACCTACCCCCTGCTCAGAAGTCAGACAACCGACAATATCACCCGCACGAAGTTTATCTTTTTTACCGCCATCAACCTGCAAAGTCACCATAGGAGGCTTAAACACAGGTTTGTCGAGCAGGCTCAGTGGCGGAGGAGTCGCTGGCTCAAAGGTATGCTCATAAATTTCGCCCAATTTAGCGACTTTAAACGCCTCGTTTTCACCGTACAAGGAGCACGCAAGGCCTTTTTTGCCACCCCGCCCGGTTCGACCTACCCGGTGTACATGAGTTTGCGGATCCAGCGCCATATGGTAGTTGATCACCATATCAACGTCTTCAATATCCAGGCCCCGGGCAGCGACATCCGTGGCAACCAATACCGATGCACTTTTATTGGCAAAGCGGATCAGTGCACGGACCCGCTCAGCTTGATCCAGGTCGCCATGTAAGGTCACGACGTTGACACCACTACTCTTCAGCTCACTGTACAGCTTTTTCGTTTCCACTTTGGTGTTACAAAAGGCAATGCAACTGACGGGTTTGTAATGCTGGAGCAACAGCCGCAAAGTATTCAATCTCAGCTTGTTATTTTTGAGTGCAAAAAACTGCTGCTTAATCTGCCTGTTGAGAGTCTCTTCTTCTCCTTTCACCATCACAGGTTCACGCATAAACTGCTGTGTCAGCGCTTCAATGTCTTTCTGATAAGTGGCACTAAACATCAAGGTCTGGCGCTCTGGCGGCAGGTATATCGCGATATTTTCCAGCGCTTCGACAAACCCCATGGCCAACATCTGATCGGCTTCATCCAACACCCAGGTCTGCACTTGGGTCAGGTCGAGTGTTCCTTTGTACAAATGTTCTTCAATCCGCCCTGGGGTGCCAACCACCACGTGCGCACCATGCTCCAATGAGCTGATCTGGGGCCCGATAGGCTCACCACCACACACGGTCAGTACTTTGATATTTTGCATACTACGCGCCAGCTTGCGGATCTCAGTAGCTACCTGCTGCGCCAGCTCTCGAGTCGGCGCCAGTACTAAACTCTGGATCACCTGCTCTTCGACCACCAATTTATTCAGCAGGCCAAGGCTAAATGCCAGTGTTTTCCCCGACCCGGTTTTTGCCTGCGCAATCACATCCTGGCGGGCAATAATGGCGGGCAATGCCTGCGCCTGAATGGGCGTCATGGTAGTAAAACCGGCTTGCTGTAAACCACTTTGAAGGTGCCGGGTCAACGACACTTGATTAAACGACTGAGTCACACTATTACCTCGGATGAATTCAATCCGCCAAGTTTAGCAAATCCCCCATAGCGCCGTCACTTCAGTAAGCAAAAACGCCCATTCACCCCGAAACAGTTTAATTTAACAACAATTGTTGCGACAATCTCCGTCGATGTAAATTACCAAGGGTTACTATGGATCAGATAATACGCTTTGCGCCTTTTGGCAGGCTAACCAGCGCCGCCAGACATTGGCTATTGCCACTTTGTGCGTTAACCGCCAGCTTTGTGGGTCAGGCTGATGAATTCACACAAAAACAACTCGAAGACGTCGCCAAAGTGCGCACGCTGGCAAGTCAGAGCGACTTAAGCTGGCAGTTACTGGAATCACTCACCACAGAAATTGGCCCACGCCTGCCCGGCACAGAAAACGATAAATTAACCGTGGCCTGGGCGGAGAAACAGTTTAAGCGCCTGGGCTTTGATAAAGTCTGGCTGGAAGCCGCGACCTTCCCTGAGTGGCGACGCTATCATGAATCGGCAAAACTAATCGCGCCCAGTGAGCAGCCCCTGCATATCACGGCGCTGGGTAACAGTATCAGCACCCCACAACAAGGGTTACGTGGTGAAGTCGTGCTGTTTGAAACTTTTGATGAACTCAAAGCCGCACCGGTTGGCAGCCTGAAAGGTAAAATTGCCTTCATCAACTACCGAATGAATCGGGACATCGATGGTAATGGCTACGGCCCGGCGGTTCAGGCACGCAATAAGGGGGCTGTAGAAGCGGCGAAAAAAGGGGCTATCGCTTACATGATGCGTTCCGTCAGTACTGCCCATCATCGCTTTGCCCACACCGGCGGCAGTCACTACGATGAGCAAGTTACCAAAATACCCGCAACCGCCATTGCGAATCCGGACGCCGACCAAATCGCGCGTCTGCTCAAGCATGGCCACACGCCTCAGGTTGAGATCAATATTCAGACCGAAGATCTGGGCGAAGGAACCAGTTTTAACGTGATCGGCGAAATCACCGGTTCAGAGTTTCCTGATCAATATGTGCTGCTTGGCAGCCATCACGACTCTTGGGATCTTGGGACCGGCGCATTGGACGACGGCGCTGGTATGACGCTGACCATGGCTGCGGCCAAACACATTGCGTCAGTCACTCGCCCCAAGCGCAGTATTCGGGTAGTCCTGTTTGCCGCGGAAGAGCTTGGATTGTGGGGAGCGAAAGCCTACTTTAAACGCCATGAAGACAAACTGGCGCAGATTGTAGCCGCCGCTGAGTCAGACTTTGGTGCTGACGTAGTGTATGCGTTCGAGTCAAAAGTGAATGCAGCGTCTCTGCCACTGGTACGTGCTATTGCGGAACAGCTTAAGCCGCTCGGCATTACCTATATTGGCGCTAATCGCGCGCGTGGCGGTCCGGACTTGATACCGTTAAATAACATGACATCAGCGCCCATTTTCGACCTGCACCAGGATGGTACAGACTATTTTGATTATCATCACACAGCCGACGATACGCTGGATAAAGTGGATCCGGAAAAACTCAAGCAAAATACCGCAGCCTATGCTGTCTTTGCTTTAATGGCTGCTAATGGCAAAACATCGATGCAAGGCAAATAATGCCGGCATTGTTCAGTAAGTGATTTCCGCACAGGCACCGGACTGAGTTGGGCGGTGCCTCATCCCAATCAAGGAATGCCCATGGATAAACTCACCGCAGGCCTGTTTACATCCCATGACCTGATCACCCGCTTTCTCATCCGCTTCAAAAATGCATTGCTGGTTGCGACTGTACTGAGCGTTATCGGGTATTTTTGGCTCCAGCATGCTCAGCAAACAGCGCAGTTTCAGCGGCTGTTACTCGAGCCCAAAACAGATGACCTGATTTTGGTTGATTTAGGTCGCTTTGATACGCAACGAGTCTACCAGGCCCAATATCGGATCACTCAGGTTGTGGCGACGACCGACAACATTATCACCGTCAAACAAGGGCGATATACTTATGGTCGCAAACGAGATGTAAAACGAGCAATTCAGTTAGATAACCTGATGCTGGACAATTATTTTGATGCCACGCCACTGCAATGGCCCCGCACTGAACTGGCACACTATTTTGAGCAAGGTGCGATCTACGCCATCCACCGCCCCAATGACATTTATGTCATGGGTGGGATAGTCAAGCCCAGAGTGATACCGCGCCTGCATACACCAACAGCCAAACACCGGCTCTCGCCCGACAACCAACGCGGCATAGCGCACTATCAAATGGGTGAACTGCAGCAGGCACGCGAGGCCTTTGCTCTTTCAGCGCAACAGGATGATCACTGGGGGCAGTATAATCTCGCAACCATGCTACTTGGTGGCGAAGGGGGAGAGGCAGATCCTAAGCGGGCAATCGAATTACTGCGTCAGGCCGCGACAAAAGGCAACCCCAAAGCACAAACACTGCTCAGCGAGCTGTGTCCTGGTAACAAAGCCTGTGACTAGCTAGCGCGCCACTGTTACCTGCTTAGCCTCTCCGTCAGGCTGCTCTGCATAGCGATGAATAAAAGCTTCAAATTGTGCCGCATCAGCGGGTTTCGCATGCAGGAAGCCTTGTGTGTAATCACATCCGAGCGACTGTAAAAACGCCAGCTGGGCCGGGGTTTCAACCCCCTCGGCAATCACCGTCAGGTTAAGCTGTCCGGCCATGGATATAATGGCACTCACCAGGGCTCGGTCTTCCTCGTCCTCAGGCAAGTCTCGAATAAATGCGCGATCAATTTTCAGTTTTGACAGCGGGAAACGTTTGAGATAGCTCAATGATGAATAACCCGTCCCGAAGTCATCAATAGCCAGACCAACCCCCATTGCACGCAAGGTCTCCAGCTGACGCTGAATATGGCCCGAGTTGTCCGCCAATACGGTTTCAGTGATCTCCAATGTCAGCGCATCGGCCGCTAACCCGGTTTCTTTGAGTACCTTAGCAACCAGACTGGCGATGTCCTGTCGCTTAAACTGCGTACTCGACACATTCACGGAAACAAACAAGGGCTGACCCGTTTGTGTGATCCAGGACTTCGCCTGCGCACAAGCCTGATAAAGCACCCATTCACCGATAGTGATGATCAATCCCAGCTCCTCGCAGATAGGGATAAAGTCAGCAGGCGACACCAATCCCAGCTGCGGATTGTGCCATCGCAATAAGGCTTCACAACCCAGTCGCTTTTGCCCGACAATCGGCTGGTACGCCAGGTAGAGCTCACGATTTGTCAGCGCGCGGTGTAACGCCCCTTCCAGCGCACTGCGTGCTTTTGCATGCTCATGCATCGCAGAGGTGAAGAACTGAAAACAATTACGACCATGCTCTTTTGCTTTATACATGGCGCTGTCGGCATTCCTGAGCAACACTTTGCGATCTGCGCCATCATCGGGATAGAAGGTGATCCCCATACTGCCAGACACAAACGCTTCATGGCCTTCCAGAAAAAACGGCTCACTCAACGCATGCAGTACCTTGGTCGCCAGTTTTTCCATGTCACTGATCTTCGCCATATCGGGCAACAGCAGCGCAAATTCATCACCACCTAATCGCGCAACGGTATCCGAGTTACGGGTACACTCTCGGATCCGGTTGGCCGCTTCAATCAATAATTGGTCGCCAATATGGTGTCCCAGCGTATCATTCACAGCTTTAAAGCGGTCCAGATCGATAAAGCACACCGCCAGACGAGTTTGCTTTTGTTTCGCTTGTGCCAGCGCCAAATCAAACTTAGTGTGATAATGGTGACGATTTGCCAGCCCGGTAAGATTGTCAAAGTTGGCTTGCTGCCACATCAGCTGTTCATTGCGCTTACGTGACGTAATATCATTAAACAATGCCACATACATATCGATTTCGCCCGCGGCATCAAACACCGCTGACACCTGCAACCAGCTTGGATAAACCTCACCATTTTTACGTTTATTCCAAATCTCACCTTCCCAGTGTCCACGCGAGGTTAGCGCATCATACAACTGAGCAAAATAGGCCGCATCGTGCCGGCCTGAATTGAATATCGATGGTGTGTTACCCAGTACCTCTGCAGCCGAGAAGCCAGTGATGTCGGTGAAAGCCTGATTCACCATCTGGATCTGATTGTCACGATTCGACACCAATACCCCTTCACTGGTTGTCGCAAATACCGTGCTGGCCAGGCGCTGTTCTTTTTCGCCCGCAAGGCGCTTGCTGATGTCCTGGATCAAATAAATTGATCCAGTCTCCGTGCCCGAATTATCCAGCACTGGAGTTTTACTAATCTCAACATCGCGCCGTTTACCCGCCAGCGTAACCTGACATTCCACAGGCTCAGCACCCAGGTTATCCAGGCAGCGACAGTCCTCCATAATAAGCGCCATTGGGCGCCCCTGAATGCTGCCTAAATCTCGCCGGGCAGCCTGATTGGCCGAGGCCACCACATTACTCGAATTGGTATAGATGAGATAATCACCAATGGCATTAAAAATAGCACTGAAGCGGTTTTTCTGTAGTTCGGTGCGGCGTTTGGCGCGGCGTAAACGCAAGGTAAATAACACCAGCACTAAAATAGAACCACCAAGAATCGCAATCACGCTGCCGAGCAAGATCAACTGCACCGTATTCGCCTCTTTCAACTCAGCAGTTTGCAGGGCGACTTGCTGCTCAAGGTTAGACTGGTAATGCCATAAGTCGCGCTCCAGACTGCGTTGTGCACTGATATCCTGGATCACCGACAACAACAGTGGCTGACCCTGTTCATTGCTAAACGGGGCAGAATACACACTCACGGTTCTGATTTCCTGGCTGGCCAGCTGATGCTGAAAGATAAAATAATTGCGCCCTTCGCTGAGCGCAGACATTCTCTCCTGCTCAACCTGCTGGGGTGTAAACTGATTGATCTGCTGGATCTGCATGGTTTCCAGCCGGGCCTGAGAGTAGCCATAAAAGCGCGCCGCGGCCTCATTCGCCTGAACGATGTTGCCGGTTTTTGGCTCAATGAGTAACATCACAGCACTATGCTGCTCAAACGCACTCGCAGGCAAAAATGGCTGCACGGTTGAACTACTCGCAGCGGAGCAAAACAAGGCCAGAATGGCAATACATGAGCTGGCTATTATGGTTGTTATCTTCAAGCCGCCTCCAAACAAATACTGCGCAATGCAACTGACTATAACTGAAAGCCAAAAGCAAAGATATATACCCAGTTCAGACTATTGCGCCGAATCAATTATTTCCTCTGTTAGCATAATAGTCGCTAATAGAACTTTGATACACCCACAGTATGCCCTTTTTCACCTAAGTTCCCCCTGCCAGTAAACCAAACCGGCAAACCAGTCGTAAATCTCTGTTCTACATCTGGCGACTTGTTATACTAGCGCCATAAAGTCTGTGCAGCCCAAATTAATGATGAAATATAAAGATTTGAGAGAATTTATTGCTCTGCTGGAAAAGCAGGGCGAACTGGTACGGGTCAGCCAGCCCATCTCCACAAAACTGGAGATGACTGAAATTGCCGACCGTACATTACGGGCCGGTGGACCGGCTATCCTGTTTGAAAACCCCATTGGCTTTGATATGCCAGTACTGGCTAATCTATTTGGCACCCCCAAACGTGTTGCAATGGGCATGGGCCAGGATGACGTCAGTGAATTACGCGAAGTCGGTAAGCTGTTGGCATTTCTAAAAGAACCTGAACCACCTAAGGGGATCAAAGAAGCTCTTGGGCAAATACCGGTCTTTAAGCAAGTACTGAATATGCCGACGAAGGAGCTCAAAAAAGCCCCATGTCAGCAAGTAGTAATGAGTGGCGATGAGGTCGATCTCACCCGCCTCCCTATCCAGCATTGCTGGCCTGGTGATGCAGCACCACTTATCACCTGGGGGCTAACCATCACCCGTGGACCGCATAAAAAGCGCCAGAACCTGGGCATTTACCGCCAACAGCTGATCGGAAAAAACAAGATTATTATGCGCTGGCTCTCCCACCGAGGCGGCGCACTGGATTTCCAGGAGTGGTGCCAGCAAAATCCGGGAGAACCATATCCTGTGTCTGTTGCCCTGGGTGCTGATCCTGCCACTATTCTGGGTGCCGTTACCCCGGTCCCCGACACCTTGAGCGAATACGCCTTTGCAGGCCTGTTACGCGGCAGTAAAACCGAAGTAGTCAAGTCTATTTCCAATGACCTACATGTCCCGGCCACCGCTGAAATTATCCTGGAAGGCTACATTCAGCCGGGTGAAACCGCGCCGGAAGGCCCTTATGGCGACCATACTGGCTACTACAATGAAGTAGATGATTTCCCGGTGATGACAGTGACACATATCACACACCGCGAAGATCCCATATACCACAGCACCTACACCGGCCGCCCACCCGATGAACCGGCCATCCTGGGGGTTGCGCTCAACGAAGTCTTCGTGCCGATTTTACAAAAACAATTTCCAGAAATTGTCGATTTTTATCTGCCACCAGAAGGCTGCTCGTATCGAATGGCGGTCGTCACTATGAAAAAACAATACCCAGGCCATGCCAAGCGCGTGATGCTGGGGGTGTGGTCGTTCCTGCGCCAGTTTATGTACACCAAATTTGTGATTGTGTGTGACGATGATGTCAATGCCAGAGACTGGAATGATGTGATCTGGGCAATTACCACGCGCATGGATCCAGCCAGGGATACCACTATGATAGAGAACACGCCAATTGATTACCTCGACTTCGCATCACCCGTGTCGGGCCTTGGCTCGAAAATGGGGATGGATGCCACCAACAAGTGGCCGGGTGAAACCGATCGGGAGTGGGGAGAGCCCATTGTGATGGACGAGGCAACCAAACAACGCGTTGATGAAATTTGGGATAGCCTGAAAATCATTAAGACATAATGAATCCGACAGACTTTTTTCTGGCATGCGACGATAAGCTAACTGGGAATCTGTCTGTCTTGGTGTGAAAGCGGTTACAGGGTCAACCTGAGTGTGCTAAAGTGCACACACTTTCACCACCGTGCTTATTTTCTAAGGTAAAAAATGCAAGTACTCAAAGCCACAGTGGCCGAGATTTCGCCACTGACCGAATACGTCTCTAAAGTTGTCTTAACACCGGAGCAGGATGCCGAATTTGCAGCTGGCCATTACCTGCAATTAGTACTGGGTGAAAAAGACAAGCGTGCCTTCTCAATCGCCAGCAGCCCATCGAAGAAAAATGCCCTCGAGCTGCATATTGGCGCTTCAGGTGCCGACTCTTATGCGATGCAAGCATTGGATCATTTAAAAGCCGCCCACACGAACCAAACGCAAGTTGATTTGGAAGTGGGCCTGGGTGTTTCTCAGGTTCGCCCTGAACAGGCAAGACCCCTGGTATTGTTGGCAGGCGGTACAGGATTTTCGTACGTTAAATCCATGGCAGACCACCTTTCTGAAATTAACTACGATCAGCCGGTACTATTCTACTGGGGTGTTAAAGAAGAGTCTGCGCTGTATGCTAAGGCGGACATGGAAGCATGGGCAAATAGCAAAGCAAACTTTCAGTTTATTCCTGTGGTTGAACATGCATCAGAGCAATGGAAAGGCCATACCGGTTATGTCCACCAGGCGGTCATGAAAGACATCGTCTCACTTGAGCCATACAGTGTCTACATGGCGGGCCGTTTTGACATGATAGGCATAGTGCGCGACGACTTCATCAATCATGGCGCGCAACGTGAGTTCATGTTCGCGGACGCTTTTGCATTTATCAAATAATGCCCTGTGGTGCGCGGTTGCCCAACCGCGCATTCAATTCATAAAATCAATCACTCTGATACAAATAATCCATTTTAAAAATTGATGATAGTTATCCATACTGGGTTTGTCACTTAACAGGAGAACCCCCATGGCTAAACAATTTATCTCAGACATCATGTCCACACAATTTCCGCTGATCACCCCTGATACTGAAATCACGCAGGCCATCGCACAGCTAGAAAAATTTGCCCTTTTTGGCGCCCCGGTCCAGGACTGTAATGGTAAACTGGTCGGCTTTATTTCCGAACAACAACTGCTTGCGCCATTGCTACAAAGTAGCTATTTCTGTGATGGTGCCACTCAGGTTGGTCAGTTGATGCGTAAGGACACTTTGTCGGTCAGCAAAACAACCACGGTCGTGGATTTAGCGACGCAAATGCAACAAGACAAACCGAAAATCTATCCGGTTGTTGATAATGATAAGGTGATAGCGGTGGTTACCCGCAGCCAGGTGCTGAGTGCACTAAAAGAAAACTACTTAAGCTGCTCAGCACACTGAGCAGCTCACCGAACGGCTATCGCGGATTACACATACTTTTGTAACAACGCCTGTTTGTCTGAATCACTCAAAAAAGCAATCTCAACCGCATTCTTTTGTGCCTGAAGGATATCTGCTCCACTGAGACCTGCCTGTGGTGCAGCACGTTCAAATTCATTGTCCAGCTCCACGCCTTGTACCGCAGGATCATCTGTATTGATGGTAGCCAAAATACCATGATCTAGAAACTGTTTGAGCGGATGCGTCTCAATGCTCGCCACGGTGCTGGTTTGCAGGTTGCTGGTCAGGCAAGACTCAATACCAATGCGATTATCACGCAGGTAGTCCATCAGTTTAGGATCTTCAATGGCTTTCACACCATGGCCAATCCGTGTCGCGCCCAGCTCGTTGATAGCCTGCCAAATACTGCTGGCTCCTTCGGCTTCGCCGGCATGAATTGTTGCGCCCAAATACGCGTCACGGACTTGTTTAAAATGATCAATGAACAAAGCACCCGGGAAGCCTATTTCATCCCCGGCCAAATCCACAGCCACTAAATCGTTTTTGAACGCCAACAGGGCATCGAGTTCATATTGGCATTTTTCAACGCCAAAGGTGCGCGACATAATACCAATCAAATTCACCTTGATATCCCGACCCCGCGTGGCCGATTTTATGCCGTCGACCACCGCCTCGACCACGCCTTGTGGATGTAAGTTATGGGTTTTAGCCATATAGTAAGGACTGAAGCGTAGCTCAGTGTAATCCATCTTCTGTGCAATGGCGTCTTCCACATTTTCAACTGCAATACGGCGACACGCATCGTAATCACCCAGCACTTTAACGCCCCAGTCCAGCTTGGCCAGAAAGGCCATCAGGTTTGGTGCATTGTCAATGACCTGAACATGTGGCCTTAACCCTTCCACGTCGTGAGCAGGCAGCGGCATATTAAACTGCTGACCAAGGTCTAAAATGGTCTCAGCACGCACGTTACCGTCTAAGTGGCGGTGTAAATCAAGTAAAGGTAGTTTGGTATTGATCATAAGGCACTCGGATTGCAGATAAAATTTTTCAGATCATACGCAGCTTAAGTGTAGTTTCAAGGACAAATATCCGCAAAGCAGAATATTCATAGCAAAAAAAACCGGTCAGGTGACCGGTGTTTTGACTGTGTCTTGGTATTATTGAGTGGCCAGCAGGTAGGCTTTATCAAATTGCCCGGTTTGGGCATAAGCGCGCTGTGCTTGCTGCTGCCACAACGTTTGCCAGGGTGACTTTGCCAGCGTGTCGAAAATCTTGGCTGCCAGTTCATACTCTCCCTCAGCATTGGCCAAACAAGCCAGACTAAATAACAACTCTGGTTGCTCCGGCTGCTTGTGTAATGCGGTCTGTATCAGTTTACGCAACTCTGGATCTGAGCTGCCAGCATACTGCAACGCCTCAGCGAGCTGCAGGTACTGACCTTTTTTCAGATATTTTAATAAGTCACCGCGCACGGCATCAAATTGTCCCTGTCGCAAGGCTTGCTGAGTCAAAGCGCCAGCCGCCATAGGACGCAGCGCTTTGGGTAGCGCGTTAAAGGTAGCCTGCGCCGAGTTATCATCTATAGCAAACAACGCATTAAGGTGCTTTTTCCAGCGCGCTTCAGACCAGCGCAATTGTTTATGTTTTTGCTGGATCAGCGTCAACGCTTGTTCACGCTGCTCGGCCTGGATCAGCGCTTCCAGGTAACTGGCAATCACATTGTCTGGGACTTTTTTCTCATCCATTTGTGCACCCAGTAAAGACAATGCCTGCTCCCCCTGATTGGCTTGCAGCCATAACTTGGCGACCTGCCCCTGTGACTCTGGAGACATCCCCTGCAACTGTGCCAACGCCTGTGTAGACTGTTGCTGCTGCAACGCAACCCGCGCCGCCATGGCGCGCTGCTGATCCTGCCACTGTGCTGGCAACTCAGCGATGCTGAGAGCCTGCTGCAACTGCGCGTCATCATCATTAATGCATGCCCAGACAGCCGCTTCCAAAGCGTGTTGCTGACGCTTATTTTTGCGCCCTTTTAGCCAGCCACGGCTACGAGCGAATGTCCGCCAAAGTGCACCCAGCACGCTCAATACCAAAGCGCCGAGCAACACAGCAAAAATCACAATCACAGCCAGCGCAAACAAAGAGGTCTCTATGGTGTGGTTGTTCACCGCAATCAACAAGTAGCCTTTTTCATCAATCAACAAATGGCCTGCTGCCAGCACACCCAGCAGCACAATGATCGAGATCAGTGTACGTGTCATTGTAACCACTCCTTCACCGCCTGTGGGGTCTGTAACTCAAGCGTTGCCTGAGCTGCAAACTCTTTTTGTTGCAGCGCTTTCAAACCTGCCTGCATCGCAACCACTGCACTGTTATCAGAGCGGTAATAACGCGCTAAGGTCATGCCGGCACCTTCCAGTGCGGTGAAATACACACTCTGCTGTTGCTGCATCAGAGCGGTCTGCGCCTGACGCAGATAACTGTTCAGCTGAGCGCGAATAAGCTGCTGTTCCTGAGCATCCAGTATCGGATCAATGACTGGTTTATCGTGGGTGCGAAACTTAATAAATTGATCCTGGATTTTTAACCATGAGCGCCAGGCATTGGCTTTCCAGTCACTCACCTGCTCCGTTAATTCACGCTGTTTGATTTGTGGATCTGCCGGCTTGGTCATGATCTGTAACGGTAAATCGTCAGCCTGAGTCACATAACCGTGCAAGTCCAAATACAAGGCTTCCAGCTGCGGTTTAGGCTGAGCCTTCAAGAGCGCCAGATCAGCGGCAATGGCGGTTTGCACAGTCGTTGTATTACTTTGTTCACGCACCAGTGAGTGCAAGCGTGTCAGGGTCGCGGCAGCAGCCAGATAATGGCGCTGAATATTGGCCTGAAACTCGGCGCTGCGTGTCAGAGCTGCAATTTCTGCTTTTTGAGCGCTCCCAAGCTGCTGCTTGGCTGTCTGCAAGGTCGCCTGTAATCGCTGTTCAAGCTCACGCGTTTGCGCCTGGAGTTGCTGTGCGACTGCTTGTTCGCGTTGAGCCAACTGCCCATGTAACTCAGTCAGTGCCTGTTTACTGGACGCCAGCTCGGCGTGTAATTGCTGATTATCCTGAGTCACCTGCGCCAGCGTTTGCTGATACTGAGTCAGCTGCTGTTGTCCCAGATAATAGACACCCGCAGCACCCACTCCGGAAGTCAGCGCCACCAGCAGAGCCAGGATCGCCGTTTTACTGATTTTGCCCGACACAGCGGCGGGATTGGATGACTTGTCCGAAGACTGAGGGCTTGACTGACTTTGTTGTTGTTCTGTCATAGTTCCACCTTGGCGGGGCTGATTATCCATTATGCAGGCCAGTAACGCATCGTTATCTGCGCCTGCACTGATGGCGATTTGTTTGTCCTTTATCGCGTATTGTTCGCGAAGATATTCTGCGCAGCGCTGACTAACCAAATAAAACCGTCGACTGCTCAGCCAGTTTAGTAATTCGCTCTGCTGGGTATTAAAGATGGCATCGATGGCCGCATTACTGGTGATCACTATACCGTCAATGCCTTGCCTTTGCCAGTGGTCCAACCAGATATCAGACCCGGTGGCAGCCGGGATCCGCTCATACACCACACAATGTGATACCCGGGCGCCACGCTGCTTCAGCATCTGACTGATCAACGTACGCCCTCCACGCCCTTTCACTACCACCACTCTCTTATCTTCAACCTGTTGCAGTGCGGGTAAGGCAAGTACCCCCTCAGAGTCATGCTGCTCAGGTACGATGGCGCGGCGGTCAAAACAGGCTTCTATGGCCGCTGCAGTTTTGTCACCTACAGCAAAAAACTGACAGTCGGGTGAAAAGGTAGGCTGATGCTGTGCCAGGTAATACACCGCATCCTGAGAAATGAAAATAAGCTGTTCTGCTTCCATGATAGGTGCCAGTTCAGTATCACTGACTGGCAGCTTTACTAGCTCCAGCACTGGGGTACAGTCACAGCTGATCCCCTGTGCCTCAAGCTGTTCACCAAGCAACGCTCCTTTGCCTGCCGGGCGGGTGATGGCTAGTTTCACATTAGTTGTCCCGGTAAACCTCAGCCAAAATTTGGTCCGCACCTTGTGCCAGCAAAGATTCCGCCAGGCGGACTCCCAATTGCTCAGCATCGGCAACCGGCCCGCTTTGCTCGCCGCGTAAAATCTGACTACCGTCTATGGCACCTACCAGCCCACGCAGGGTAAGTTGCTCGCCGTCGATTTCTGCATAAGCGCCAATTGGCACCTGACAGCCACCTTCCAGACGGCGGTTCATTGCACGCTCAGCCAGCACACGCATGCGTGTTTCGCTGTGCTCAAGCGGGGCAAGCCAGGCCTGAACCTGCGCATCGTCACTGCGACATTCAATACCCACGGCCCCCTGACCATTGGCAGGCAGCGAGTCTTCTACACTCACAAAACTGGCGATCCGTTCGGCCATCTCCAGTCGGATCAATCCCGCAGCCGCAAGAATAATGGCATCGAACTCACCAGCATCCAACTTCGCCAGGCGCGTGTTCACATTGCCACGTAAATCTTTGATCACCAAGTCCGGGCGCTGGGCGCGGATCTGACATTGACGACGCAGGCTTGAGGTGCCAACTACAGCACCAGCCGGAAGTTCAGACAGCGACTTGTAGCGGTTCGAAACAAATGCATCACGGGGATCTTCACGCTCACAAATGGTGTGCAGTTCCAAACCATCAGGGAAATCAACAGGGACATCTTTCATCGAGTGTACGGCAATATCCGCACGACCTTCCAGCATGGCTTGCTCCAGCTCTTTCACAAACAGCCCCTTACCGCCGATTTTTGCCAGTGGTGTGTCCAGGATCTTGTCACCTTTGGTCGACATAGGGACCAGTTCAACCGTCAGGTCGGTGTGGAACTTTTCCAGTTCAGCTTTCACATACTCGGCCTGCCATAAGGCCAGCGCACTTTTTCTTGTTGCGATGCGCAACACATTTTTTTTCGTCGTCATGCTTTACTCAGTCTGCTCACTATTGAGCGGTTGCGATAATTCTAAAGGTTTTTTGTGCCAGTAGCCGATCATCTGCGGTGATCACTTCAATACGCCATTGACCACTTTGGCTGGGCATTATGTTTTTGCTGGAGTAGGTGCGATGCCGGTAAGCACTGATAGCCAAATCAATCTCCGCCATCAATTGATCCTGATGAAACCATAAATGGCGAATGGTTTGTCCCTGTAAGCCTCGCACTTCGGTAAAGAAATACAGCTTATCCGCAAAGGCCGATTGCTCAACACTGTCTTTGAGTACATTCACCGGCTCCCGGTTCATCACTTCGGTGGTCAACACGGCACGGCTAATATGCTTAGTATCAACCTGGGCTGCCATGGCGACACTGGCAACCTGCGCGTCCTCAGCAAAACGCTTAGTCGGTGCATTGCTATTATCGTAGTCAACGGTCAAATCAGCAGTCTCCTGCTCATCAGCTACCACCGCTTCTTCATCGGTCAACTCAGGCTCATCCTGGCTCTTTACCACTGCTGCCGACACAACTAAATTCGCTGTGGCTTGCGGCAATTCAGCCGCCACCGGCTCGGATACCAATGTCGCAGAGACAGGCTCAGAGGCAAGGCGCCTTTCAGTCTCACTGGCAGGCTCTAAAAAGTCAGAGTCAGCAGTATCAATGACACCGTCAGCCTGTTCCGGTTGCTGGTAGGTATTCATCGTTGTCACAGGCTGCTCATCGGCACTGACCGAATTCACGATCCCATAAAACAAAGCGGCCAGGCCAAATGCTGCCGCGCTGCCAACCACACCAATGCGGCGCCAGTGGTACTGGTATGTTACGGACTTAGCCGGGGCTTCACTTGCTTTCGTTACCGCTGTTTTAATCACAATGCGTTGTGTCATGGGGGATCACTCTGTTATCACGTTAATCTGGCCAGTAACCAGGTGCGAATTGCCTCCAGCTCTTCCTGACAAACCTGATGCTGCATCGGGTAATCCTGCCAGCTTACTTCATAGCCTTGTGCTTGTAAGGTCTCAAATGCTTGTCGCCCTGCGACCATAGGCACCACGGGATCAAGGCTGCCATGAGCCATAAACACGTTCAGGTCGGTTTGGACTGCTTGTTGCGCAAGTTTTTCCGGAGCGCACATGTAGCAAGATAACGCCATCACGCCACCCAAGTGCGCCTTAAAACGCGGTGCCACATGCAGGGCCATCACGCCGCCTTGAGAAAAACCAGCCAAAATAATACGCTCTGCAGGGATCCCTGCAACCAGTTCAGCCTCAATAAGCGCCTCAACCAACTTCGCAGAGTCTCTCACACCCGCTTCGTCGGCTCTTTTATCCAGATCAAAGGATTTGATGTCATACCAGGAGCGCATCACCATGCCATTGTTCACAGTGACAGGCTGCTCAGGCGCGTGCGGAAAAATAAACCGCACGCCCAGTTCAGCAGGTAATCGTAACTCAGGGGCAATCGGCAAGAAGCCTTCTCCTGAATCACCAAGACCATGTAACCAAATCACGCTTGCCCTGTGGGTTCCCTGGGCTGGGTATTCTACGAACGGCAGCATTAGTCGTGCTGCCATTCAATAGTCTGACCGGCCTGACGCGTGGCTGCATCACTCATAAACTGCCAGAACTCAGCGCCGCTGCGGTTGTCTATCCACTGCGTATCGCGCAGCTCAAAATGATGCCCATTAAATTTAGTGGCGACCCACACTTGGTGCAGCGGGGTTTGCTTGTTAATCACAATTTTACTACGGTCCGGAAAAATAATTTCCAGGATCCCGGATGCCGATTCATAATCCAGGTCGACCTCGCAGTCATCAATTTGTTCCTCAATGGTCAACATTAACGCATCGGCTAACTCGTGATATTCATGATCTGTCATAGCTTGATCCTTACTGTGCAAACCCCGAAAGTCCGCCGCTCAGGCGGAATTAAATTTACTTTCTAAGCTGCTTTTTTTACCAATTCTGTTACTCTGCGATTATAAAGGCACTGACATCATTAATCTAATGAAAGCGACATACACTCAATTTAGCCTATTTACCCTGATCTTGACCAGCCTCTTGCTACTAAGTGCATGCGGTCAAAGTGGGCCTTTGTATTTACCCGAGCAACGTCCCCAACCGACCAATGCGCCCGAGCAAGCACCTCAGCCTGCCCAGGATACTACACCGTCTGAAAACGATGATACGAAACAGGAGTCGTAAATGGATTTCTTTCACTATCAGGATAACCAATTGCATGCCGAGCAGGTGCCCATAAGCGACATCGCTGCACAATATGGTACACCTTGTTATGTGTATTCACGCAAGACGCTGGAGCGTCATTATCATGCATTCACCGATGCCGCACAGGGACATCCACATCTGGTGTGTTATGCCGTCAAAGCCAACAGTAACCTGGCGGTACTCAATGTACTTGCCAGACTCGGCGCAGGCTTTGATATCGTGTCCCAGGGTGAGTTAGCACGGGTGCTCAAAGCAGGCGGCGATCCCACCAAAATTGTGTTTTCTGGTGTCGCTAAAACCGCACAGGAGATAGCTTATGCACTCAATACAGGCATCAAATGCTTTAATGTAGAGTCCGCAGCTGAATTGCATCGCATCAGCGAAGTCGCCAGTGAGCTCAATCTACGTGCGCCTATTTCAATTCGTGTGAACCCGGATATAGATGCCAAAACACACCCCTACATTTCTACCGGATTAAAAGAAAACAAGTTTGGTATCGATATCAAAGAAGCCTTTGATGTTTATCAGCTGGCTTGTGCTTTGCCAGGTCTGGAAGTAGTGGGGATAGACTTCCACATCGGCTCACAGCTTACTGAGGTTGCCCCCTTTATTGCCGCACTAGACAAAGTGCTGGCTTTGGTTCAGACCCTGGAATCAGCCGGTATCACACTGAAGCACTTGGATATTGGGGGTGGCCTGGGCGTGCCGTACGACAGTGAAAAACCACCTCACCCCAGTGCCTATGCCGCTGAAGTCAAAGCACGGCTGGCTGAGTATCAACATCTGGAGCTAATTTTTGAACCTGGTCGTGCGATTGCCGCCAACGCCGGGCTGTTGGTCACCAAAGTGGAGTACCTCAAGCCAACCAAAGAAAAGCATTTTGCCATTGTTGATGCAGGCATGAATGATATGTTGCGGCCCTCGCTGTATCAGGCCTGGCAACAAATTATTGCCGTTGCCCCCAGACAGGATGATACCCCGTTACACACCTATGATGTGGTAGGTCCGGTGTGCGAAACCGGTGACTTTATCGGTAAAGACAGGCCGTTAGCGATTCAACCTGGTGATCTGCTGGCGCAACGCGGTGCAGGTGCCTATGGCTTTACCATGAGCTCAAATTACAACTCACGCCCTCGGATTGCAGAAATCATGGTCGACGGCGATACTTGTCACTTGATCCGCAAAAGAGAGACCTTAGAATCACTGTGGCAGGGTGAGCAAGTGCTTCCGTAATGGCGCACAGCATGGCAAAGTAGGGTTATCACAATCATAAATAGGTGCGGCGCATACTGGCCGCCGACACCAAAATAGATAAGGCTTTATGTTTGTAAATTTTTCTAAGATGCATGGTTTGGGCAATGACTTCGTCGTCGTGGACAACGTGACCCAAAATGTCTTTTTGTCACGAGACCAGATCCGTAAACTGGCACACCGTAATTTTGGCATCGGTTTCGATCAGCTGCTTTTGGTTGAACCGCCCTATTCCCCGGACCTGGACTTCCACTACCGCATATTTAATGCCGACGGCACCGAAGTAGAACAATGCGGCAATGGCGCGCGCTGCTTTGCCCGCTTTGTCCGCATGAAAGGCCTGACCAATAAGCATAAAGTGAGTGTCTCCACCAAAGGTGGCAACATTACCCTGTTCACCGAAAAGGATGGACAAGTCACTGTCAACATGGGCAAACCAGAATTTGCGCCTGCACAGGTCCCGTTTAAGGCAAAGCAACAAGAGCAAACCTATATTTTACGTGCCGAAGAACACACCGTTTTTTGTGGCGTAGTTTCCATGGGTAACCCCCATTGTGTGATAGAAGTCGAAGACATTGAGCAAGCAGACGTCGACACATTGGGACCCTTACTGGAACAACACGAACGGTTTCCAAAACGTGCTAATATTGGCTTTATGCAAATCATTAATCGTGAACACATCAAGTTACGTGTCTGGGAACGAGGTGCTGCGGAAACCCTCGCATGCGGCAGTGGGGCTTGCGCCGCTGCGGTGATCGGCATTGCTCAGGATAAACTAGCCAGTACAGTGCGAGTCGACTTACCCGGTGGGAGTATTCAGGTACGCTGGAATGGGCCAGGGCAAAGCGTCAAAATGACGGGTCCTGCAGAGCACGTCTTCGACGGACAAATTGCATTATGAGCCGCTCCTCAAATTCACTGACACCCGAACAGGTGCAAGCGTTTCTCCACCAGCACCCCGATTTTTTGCTGACGCACCCTTACCTGTTACTGGAGCTGAACCTGTATAACGAGACGCAAGGTGCGCCTAACCTGGCATTGTTACAACTACGCACATTACGTGAGCAAAACCAGCAACAGCAAAAGCAAATTGCACAGATGGTCGCGCATGCACAAGAGAATGAACAGATTTATCGCTTGTTCAGCGAATGTCAGCGACGCCTCTGGCAATGCCAGGACGTCGGTGCGCTGAGTGAGCTCTTAAGCGATGAACTAACACAGTTGCCCAACGTCAGTCACTGCCAACTGATCAATCTCACTGACGACAGTGAGCAGGCCCGTGCGGTCAACGCCCTCAGACAAAACCGTCTGAAAGCGTGTAACCGTTACCTGGGTCGCCTGAGTGCTTCAGAACGTAGCAGCCTGATCACGGATACCCGTTGCCAGTCATTCGCCCTCTACACACTCGGGGAAAACGATAACCCACACACAGTATTGCTATTTGCGAGTCATTGCGCCGATCACTTTGCTCCCGGCAATGGCGATCTGTTCGTCAGTGAACTGGTGTCTTCTTTGCAACTCAGGTTGCAACACCTGGCATGAGTAAGCCGCACCTTGATGCTAACCCCAATACACTCGACCCGCGCTGGCTCGAGCCAATCGCTGACTTTGCCGCCTATTTGAAGTTTGAGCGCCAGTACTCGGCACACACACTCGGACAATATCAGCGTCAGTTATTGCAAGCCGCCGCGTTTTTTGCCCCACACTGTGATCACTGGCTGGAAGTCAGCAGCGAGCTGGTCAGGCGTTACTCAGTGCAACTGCGCACCCGACAATATAACCCACGCAGTATTAATCTAAAGCTCAGCTGTGTGCGCAGTTTGTACAAGTTTTTACAGCATAAGCAATCCATCAACCATGACACACATAATCCGGCGCAAGGGCTACAAGGGCCAAAATTTCAAAAGCCGCTCCCTAAGAGTCTGGATGTGGATCAAATGGCGCAGCTGCTGGATATTGAGGATGACGATGTACTCGCCGTGCGCGACAAAGCCATGATGGAACTAATGTATTCCAGCGGGCTGCGGATCAGTGAACTGGTCAACGCCAACCTGCATGATATCCGCGATGGCGAAATCCGGGTACTGGGTAAAGGTAACAAGGAACGGGTTGTACCGGTGGGCTCCAAAGCCCTGGACGCCATTGCGCAGTGGTTAAAACACCGTCCGCAATTTGCCCATGCCGATGAAACTGCGTTGTTTGTCAGCAAACGTAAAACACGTATTTCGGTGCGCCATGTGCGCGCCAGAATGCAGCAATGGGGGATCCGCCAGGGGATAACGGGTACCATTCACCCGCACAAACTGCGTCACTCCTTTGCCACGCACTTACTCGAATCCAGTGGTGATCTGCGGGCCATACAGGAAATGTTAGGTCACACCAGTTTATCCGCCACCCAGGTCTACACCCATGTCGATTTTGGCCACCTTGCCAAAGTGTACGACAACGCACATCCCAGAGCTCGTAAACAACGCAAAGACTGAGTGGGCTTTCAGGCATTCTTTAGGTACACTCAAGTGGGCCAAAAACAAAGAGAGATGTTATGCGATTTAACCGTGCCATTGATAAGATTCAGGTGCTGAGCTTTGACCTGGATGATACGCTGTATAACAACCACCCAGTGATCGCAGCCGCGGTTCAAGCGATGAACGATTATGTCAACGCACTGGCTCCCTGGCATGCTCAAGGTCCACAGTTTTGGCTCGCATGTCGCCAACACGTCGCTTTACAACAACCAGAGCTTACCCATGATGTCACTCGTTGGCGTCAAGTTGCACTGCGCTATGGTTTACAACAAGCTGGATTCAGCGCCTCAGAAATAGACACGCATGCCGAGGCAGCCTACCAGGCTTTTGCTACAGCTCGCAGTCAAATCGTGGTCGATGCGTCGGTACTGGCGCTGTTAGCAAGCCTGAGAAAGCGCTTTCGGCTCATCGCCATCACCAATGGTAATGTGGAAATAGAGCGCTTCAATCTGGCCGGCCAGTTCGAATACGTGCTCATGGCAGGCCGAGATGGTCGCGCCAAACCCCATGCCGATCTGTTTGACGCCGCGTGTCAGCATTGCGCAGTAGCGCCGCACCAGTTGCTGCACATTGGGGATAGCCTGGATACAGACGTACAGGGTGCAAACCTGGCTGGATGTCGCAGCGTATGGCTGAATAACCAGGATACTTCCTACCATTATCAGGGCCTTGCTGATCTTGAGATCTCAGACATACACGCCCTGTCAGTGCTGGCTGACTAAACTCACAAGCACGTTTGCTGCAACGGGCTGGCGACCTCGTCGTCAGTTGCAAAATTTTAACAAATCACGTACTAATAATACTTTCGTATAATAAAACAACAATCGGAAGTCTATTATGTCATCACTGGATACCCATCAGGATACCGGGTTTTTTGGCCACCCTCGGGGCCTCTCTACCCTCTTCTTCACCGAAATGTGGGAGCGCATGAGCTATTATGGTATGCGCGCCTTATTAGTACTGTTTATGACAGCGTCTTTACAAGAGGAAGGCCTTGAATTTACCGTCGCCGCAGCGGCTGCCATCTACGGTTTATACACAGGCGCTGTGTACTTTCTGGGTTTACCCGGTGGCTGGATAGCGGACCGTTTGCTAGGCGGACAACGTACCGTCTGGTATGGCGGGATCATCATTATGTGTGGTCATATTGTACTGGCCATTCCCGCCCATGAGACCTTTTTCATTGGGCTGATCCTGGTGGCTGCAGGCACTGGTCTGCTAAAGCCCAATATCAGCGCGATGGTTGGTCAGCTTTATCGTGATGAAGACGAACGACGCGATGGTGGCTATGCACTTTATTACATGGGTATCAATTTAGGCTCAGTGCTGGGATATACCATCTGTGGCTATTTCATGGAAAACCTGGGCTGGCACTGGGCATTTGGTGCTGCCGCTGTGGGTATGGGCGTTGGTCTTATTCAGTATCGCAAGACCCTGGGTAATATTGCCCATGTCGGCGACCAACCCAGCAACCCGCTATCTGCAGCTAAGGCACGCAAGGCCTGGTCGGTCATAGCAGCAGTGGTGGCTGCCGTCGCTGGCGTCGTGGCGCTGACCTATACAGGGTTGATCATCATTAACCCGGTTGTTGTTGCTCAATACGTGGCAGTGGCATTTACCCTTATCTTCTTCGCCTACTATGGATTCATCTACTTCGCCGGCGAACTGGCGCACGATGAGAAACGCAAAATGTGGGCACTCTTTTTGGTCTGTGTGGCCTCAGCCTGCTTCTGGTCAGGGTTTGAGCAGGCCGGATCTTCACTGAATCTGTTTGCGCGCGATTACACTGACCGACTTATTGGTGACTTCAGTATTCCAACAGCCTGGTTCCAGTCGACCAACTCCTTTTTTATCATTATCTTGTCTCCTTTCTTTGCAGCCCTGTGGATCAACCTGGCAAAGCGCATGATCTCCCCATCATACACAGTAAAATGTGCCATTGGTCTGGTGATTATGGCCAGCGGCTTTATTGTCATGTTCTTTGCTGCGCAATATGCTGCTCAAGGTCTTAAGGTCGCCCCCATGTGGCTGGTAACCACTTACTTCCTGCATACGGTTGGTGAGTTATGCCTGAGCCCCGTAGCACTGAGTGCCGTCAGCAAGCTGTCACCAAAGCGCTTTGCCGGACAGATGATGGGCGTGTTTGTGTTAACTTATTCTATCGGAAACATCATCTCTGGCCTGCTGGCCGGTAACTTTGACCCCAATAATGTTGAGCAGATGCCTAATCTGTATCTGCAGATCAGCCTGTTCTGTATTGGTGTGGGGATCCTGGTTGGCCTGTTTGGCTTGCGAGCCAAAATCTGGGAAGGTCAGACTCAGCAACAAGCCGCTTAGTGGATCCGGGCCGGCCTCAGCCGGCCCGGATTTAAGCTCCTGTCACAGAGACAATGAAAAACCAAACATCGCATCTGGACACTGTCTGGAAATTGGGTAAGCTGACAAGGTTGTTGTCACACGCCACGGCAATTGGTGAAATCACTGCGCATGCATCCGACCTTGCCGATATGAAGCGCCTATTTAGTAAAATAAAATGCGCGTGACACGATGCCCCGTTTGCGAGTGTAATTATTTTCACTCCCTGTATAAAACAGTCAGACAATCAACGGAGTTGCTATGCAAACCATCGCCATTACCGGTGCAACCGGACTACTGGGACGCGCACTTGTCAAAATACTGGAGACGCAATACACAATCATAGGGTGTGGCTTCCGTCGTGCCGCCCCGCCACTGGTGTCTCTTGATTTATCCGACCAGCAAGCCATCAACGCTTTTCTCGATCAGTATGCACCGGACGTGCTAATCCACGCTGCGGCAGAGCGAAAACCTGATGTCTGTGAAACCGACCATGCTCAAACACTCGCGCTGAATGTAGCAGCCAGTGAACACCTGGCTACACAATGTAGCCAAAGAGGCATCCGCTTATTTTTTATCAGCACCGATTACGTTTTTGATGGCACTCAACCGCCTTACACTGAACAGGCGCACACCAACCCGCTAAACTTTTATGGCCAAAGTAAGCAACAAGCTGAACAAGCCGTGCTATCGAGCGACCCTACACATTGTGTGGTCCGAGTGCCGGTGCTGTATGGGGATGTTGAATACCTGGCAGAGTCAGCTGTCACTGTGATTGCTGAGCAACTCAAGTTGAATGCAACAAGTGCCCATGACGACTGGGCAATCCGCTATCCCACCCATGTTGAAGACATTGCTCTGACACTGGCAGACCTGGTAGCGCTACCAGCAAAAAAACTAGGCGGTATCTACCACATGTCAGATAACCAGGCGATGACCAAGTATCAAATGGCACGGATCATGGCACCGCTGGTGGGCATAGATGGAGAACAACTCATCGCTTTGCCAGAACCAACCCAAAGCGCAGCCCGGCCACACAACTGTGCGCTTCAGGACACTCGCCTGCATCTATTGGGTATCACCCATCAGCGGGACTTTGGCTCCGCGATAGCAGCTATACTGAATCAGCACGGATAGGAGCGACACACAATGCAGGTGAAATCGATACTCTTAGGGCTGTCTTTGCTACTCAATGGGTATTTGGGTTGGCAGCTCTATCGCCCTTCACCTGCTATGTCAGATCATTCTTCCACCATACCAACCGTCCCAGCTGTCATTACAAGCCAGTCCAATGAACGCCAGACGCCATTACTAATTACCCAGGCACAGCAAGCATTTCAACAGGCTCACTATGAACAGGCTCTGGCCAGCCTGCTGCAAGCGCGAGGGACACACCCTGACGCCGCGAGCCAGGCCATCAAGCAGTGGTGGCATTGGATCAACGCACAGCTGGACCAGGCTTCACATGCTCAGCTGTTTGCACAACTCGCCCTGGTTCAGGGTTTCCTCAGAGCTGAGCCACAAGCACTGGCAGCACAGCGCCTTGAAATTCTCTTGTATCAGGCGCTAGCGCAGCCCGATGAAGCACTCAACCGACTCCTCATTGCGTATCGACGCAACCCCCATTACGCAGACTGGCAATCTCTGGTCGACACCCTGTTAATCTCGCGCCTGATCGAGCTGAGCCAACAACAACAATGGCATGAGCTGTTGACTCTGGCCGCGCCCTGGTACGATGAAAAGCCGCACCTGCTGCCACTGCTGACGCATCAGGTCAAAGCGCACCTGGCCTTATCTCAGCCAGACGAAGCCCTGTTTTTAATTGCACAAGCAGACGACACCTTACGCCATCATCAGGAAACAGAAGCATTGCAACAGCAAGCACAGGCGTTGCAACAAGGGGTTACACACGTACCACTGCGTCGTCTCGGTAGCCATTTTGTGCTTGAAGCCCAGCTGGCAGGCACCACCATCGAATTGATGATCGACACAGGTGCCAGCGTCACCTCGCTGACCCAGCAACAATTTTCAATTCTAAATCAGGCTGTTGATTACCTAGATACCCGAACTGTATCAACCGCCAATGGGCTGGCTAATGTGGAATTTTACCAAAGTGAGCAAATGCAGATTGGCGATCAGGTTCGCGGGCCCATACAGTTTGCCGTCATGAATGAAATGCGCGCCGGACCGGGTTTGCTAGGCATGAATTTTTTGCGTTACTTTGATTTTGACATCGATCAGCGTAATGCCGTACTGATTTTGCGCCCCCGTAGTCAGAATTGATATACTGCGCTTTTGCTTCCCGGTTTTCCTTTGTATGCAGCCAATGCGCCTAGCCAAATATCTGAGCCACTGTGGTGTCTGTTCCCGCCGTCAGGCGTCACGATTAATCGAAGCCGCCGAAGTCACGGTTAATGGTCGCCCGGCCAACCACATAGATCATGTCACAGAGACTGATCATATTCTCGTCAGCGGTCTGTTGGTTAAGGGGCCTGCCCCCAAACAACTCTACATGTATCACAAACCAGTTGGCATCGACTGTAAATTGCGCCCGGACGACCCAAATAGCCTGAGCCATCATTTGCCACCTGGTGAACGTGTTTACCCCATTGGCCGATTAGACAAAGACAGCCGTGGATTGTTACTACTAACCAATGACGGTGAGCTTTGTAACCGCCTGATCCACCCCAAACATCATCAGGAAAAAGAATACCGAGTGGTGGTGGACCGCCCCTTTGATGAACAGTTTTGTGCCCGAATGAGTGCAGGTGTGCCGGTTGATGGCACGACAACCCAGGTCTGTCGGGTTGAGCCAATCACAGCAGATACCTTTACCATCGTCCTCAAGCAGGGATTAAATCGTCAGATCCGCAAAATGGCGCGCTACTGCGGTTATCGGGTGGTGGATTTATACCGGGTGCGAATAGCCAACCTAAAACTTGATGCACAAGTTTTGCCAGCGGGTCACTATCAACCCATAGCGTTGACACAGCTTAAGCTCGAAGAGCAAGAAAAATAGTACCGCCCAACCGGCTTTCTGGGCGGTAAAAGTAGCATCGATAAACAGTATAGCGCGTGGCCGAGCGTGACACACTGCGGCATATTGTCGCACCATTATTTATGCTCGTTATGCTGAATATTTTTCAAGGGTCTGGCATTTCTCTGCGGCTCCGGTTAGTTTCAGTGTTCCGATATTCATCAAAGCCGAAAAATATGGAATGGATTGCCTTTACCTGCCTCGCCGCCTTCAGCCAGGCCTGGCGCAATGCGCTGCAAAGCCGCCTGAGTCAGCACGCCAGCGTCGCCAGTGTCACACTGGCCCGTTTTCTGCTGGCCACCCCTCTGGCTGCTTTATACTTGCTGGGCCTGTATCACTGGCAAACAGCACCGGCACTCACCCTAAACCCGACATTGGTAGGCTATATTGCGGGCGCGAGTATTATGCAAATCATTGCAACCGGACTCATGGTGATATTATTCAAACGCAATAATTATGCGGTCGGTGTGGGACTGGCAAAAAGTGAGGCTCTATTGGCGGCTATCCTGGGGATGGTCTTTTTCGGATCTCATCTGAGCGCGCTGGGCTGGATAGGTGTCTTGCTGGGGGGTATTGCGGTGCTGTTACTCAGCGGTGTGACACTGCGCCACTTTCAATTGACGACAGCCCTGTTAGGACTTGCCTGTGGCGGTGCCTTTGCCCTCACCTCTTTGTGGGTCCGAGAAGCCAGTATCGCCACCCAGTTGCCCTTCCCGCATAGCGCGGCCTGGGTGCTGTTACTGGTGCTATCCTGTCAAACCTTAATACTGGCCTGCTACCTAAGCTATGCGGAGGCAGACTCCTGGCGTCAGCTTTGGCAACACCGCCGACTCACCTGTGCCATCAGTACTACCAGCTGTATCGGCTCTGTTGGCTGGTTTAGTGCCATGAGTCTGCAGCACGTTGCCTATGTTAAAACATTGGGTCAGATCGAAGTATTCTTTTCGCTTGCCATCGCAGTGTGGTGGCTAAAAGCCCCGGTTGCCCGGCGTGATACCCTGGGGTTACTACTCATCGCACTGGCTGCAATCCTGGTAATGATGAGTTAGGTGACTGGTCTGACATAAATTTTCAGGGAAAAAACGCCGGCACTTTCTATACTGAAGATATTGCAACAATGACAACAGAGTGCCTTACGTGCCGATTGCGCAACATTTTTATAGTCAGCCGGATGAAGTAGAGCTGGTCAAAGTGAAGCTGTTTAAGCAAGTCGCATACTATTGTTTATGCTTACATTTGCTGTTTATCTTTGCTTTTTGGTACAGCCATGTCTATATCCTGTCCATCGCTAACATCGCCAGCGTTGCAGCCTGGGCAACGGGGATTTACCTGCTTAACCGGGGTCACAGCCACCTGGCACTGCGGGTTTTTTGTGTCGAAGTCACGGGACACTCGGTGCTGGTGTGTGCCACCTTAGGGATGGATTATGGCTTCCAATATTACCTGTGGACCATCGCCTGCATGTTGCTGCTGGATATGAAGCTAAAGTTACGACTGGCCATTGTTCTGTCTCTCAGCATGATTGTCTTGTTTGCCTTGCTGTTTGAGCTTTACAGCTCCGTAAATACCCCTTTTTTATTTCAGGAGTATGCCCGCTCTATTCACTTTATCAATGTATTCGTGTGCGGCTTACCTATGATCTATGTCATTGGCCATGTTCGCGAAAGTACCTTTATTCAGCGTCGCCAGCTAGCTAAGTTGGCAGCCAGAGACCCGCTCACCAATTTATTTAATCGCCGCTATGCCAAAGAACTGATCCTCAGAGCGCACAGCAGCTGTGCACACAACGGACAAAGCCTTTGTGTGGTCATGGCCGATCTCGACCATTTTAAACAGATTAATGACCAACTGGGTCATGATATGGGGGATGAGGTACTGCAAACCGTCTCTGATATCTTGCGCGAACATGTCACCGATCAGGATATCGCCGTCAGGTGGGGCGGTGAGGAGTTTTTGCTCGTGCTGGTTGATTGTACCCAGGAAGAAGCGCTCATACGCATTGAAACATTGCGGCAAACCCTTGAGAAGCAACGCTTTAATGGCGAAGAACTCACTGCAACCATGAGTTTTGGCGTGGCTTTGTGGCATACCGCTTTGCCTTTTTCTGTCACTTTGCAGCTGGCCGATGATGCACTCTACACCAGTAAAGCACAGGGCCGCAATCGAGTGACTGCGGCCCACACCAACTAGTTGATCGGTGTAAATGTGATACGGTGATTAATGGCCCCGGGTAATAAAGGGACTGCTTCGCCCTGCGCATAGGCGCTGAAGCCAGCACGGTAAAAGGGTGACAGCGGATGACCACTTTGCCCACCAGCGACACTCATTATCGCTTTATCCAGATGACCAGGTTGGGCGATAAAACGTTGAGATGCGCCAAATGCCGGCTTTTGTACCGCTGGCATATAACTGTCGCCAAACCCTGCCACCACCGGCATATCAAGCAAGCCACTGAGCAGCGGAATTTGCCTGCTAAACGGATGCTTCACTTCAAGCTGGTTGACCCGCCCCCATTGCCACGCGGCCATATCCCGACCCTCAGTCTCACGTAGCTGCGTTTTAGCCGACTCATAAGCGGCCAGCAACAGGGCATCCCAATCACTGTACTGCTGTTGCCAGTGCGCGGGTTGCTCGTGGATCAATTGCCATGCTGCAGGCTCGAGATAGCGCTTCAGGGGCGACAGACTGCCATCCACTTGTTGCAGAGTGTGCTCTACCGGTGCAAACAGCAGATCAAGGGTATGATCTCGAAAGCGCCTAACCAGGGTATAACCAACCGATTCAGGACAGGCACACGCCTGCCAGTCAGACAAATAACCGCTATCTCGCGCATAACTGTCGCCCTGATTGGCAAGCAGCGTACTCAGCAACTCATGCCAGGGAGCCAAAAAGCGCGCTTCATTATCGAGCTGCATACGCATAAAATCCGCTTCATCAAACTGACTTTGCGTCATCAGGCGATCACGGATCTGCACAGCCCGCGCGCCCAGTGCATAGCCGCCATCACCGAAACGCTGATGCTGCGGTGCCGATACCACCCGTGAGTTGGCGGTCCAAATCTTGCCATGAGCTGGGTTTTTAACAATCGGTCGATGCGTTTCATTACGTTGCCAGTTGTCGCTGTATGCCTGACTGGGAACGGCTGTGTCGCTCGGTATAGCACGCCCTGGCACAGCCCCCGTAGGATACCAGGCCGCATTCCCTTGGGCGTCCACAACCACCATATTCTGGACCGGAATAGCTATTTGCGCAGCGCGTTCCAGTGCCTCATCTACCGTCCCTGCGGACTCCAGTCCCAGCAACCCTAAATTAACCGCATAATCCTGATGTGCCACCCAACTCAATGCATACGCTTCTTCGCGGATCTGCTTAACCGGCCCGTACTCGCTTAATGTCAGGGTAAAGGCCTCACTCCTGCCATCCGGTAAGTTAAGCTGCTCTGTGACTTGCCAGGTCTTGTCGGCCTTTGGGTCCAGCTTGATCCAGTCAGCCGTATCCAGATAACCATTGGTAAATCCCCAGGCTACCTGGCTGTTACTGCCCACAACCACGGCTGGCGCGCCCGGTAAAGTGACCCCGGACACCTGGATCACCTCGCCTTCGGCGGTGTCATAATTAAGCTGAGCGCGATACCAGATAGCAGGTGTGTTTAAGCCTAGGTGCATATCATCAGAAAGCATTGCTGACCCTGTTTTAGTATGCTGTCCTGTTACAGCCCAGTTATTACTTCCAAAAATTGAACGCTCTTCGATGTGCGTCACACTATCATATTTAGCAATGTCGTCTAAATAAGGCACCTTAACATCACTTTTGATGACTTCACTATTATCGAGTGCCGCCTGATAATTACTTGGCTGGATAATAAAATGCTTCATTTCTTCCCCAAGTAAGGATTCAACTAGAATGAGTGATTCATCTCTTTTTAGTGTGCTTTCTTGTAAATCCAGGTACATACTAAAAATAACTAACAAGCTGTCTTCTGGTTGCCAGGGCCGGACCTCTGCACCGAGCAGGAGGTACTCAAAGCCCTGCACGCCACTTTGCGCTTGCCCTTCATTAACACCCTGAGAGTAGCTCGCCAGCAAATGCTGCTCTGACACTGGCAGCTGTTGTAATATACGCTGGCTCAGGGCACGAAAGCGATGAAACCGCAACCGCTTGTCCAGTCCAAGGGCTGCTTCACCAAATAATTCACTCAATTCACCGGCCGCATTACGGCGCAACAAGTCCATCTGGAAGAAACGATCCTGACCATGCGCAAAGCCGAGCGCGAAAGCAGCGTCCTGCCGGTTCTGCGCGGTGATCACCGCCTGACCAATCGCATCCCGCTCCAGTGTCACTTCTGCACTCAACGCCGTCGACTGACCCTGCCCATCGAGCGCGGGCAAACTCAGTGATAAAATGCCATATACCACTGCACTGGCAGCCAGTGCGAGTAACACCAGCACCGCAATCCCGCGTTTCAGCCAAATCAGCATATTTTTCCCTCACTTGATTGATTAATGACCTTAGCCAGCTTAGCGTTAATTAAGCTCGATTGCATTACATGTCAGTGACATCTAACCCCGCGAAGTCTAATCAATAACAAAGACGGCCAGATAGGTATCAAAGGTTAGCAAGCGGAAGGTTTTCCATCATAAATTCGTCCGAGTCTTGGCGAGTTTTCACACAGACAACTATAGTTAAATGATTCAAGGATACTTTTTCACGTTCACATGCAGACCATACACGTGCTGTCGTCAAGGAAAGCTTTTTTAACCCGTTTTATGGTGGGGGGATTACTATTGGTGATCCTGGCAGCTGGCTGGTACATAGATGGGGTGAACGAACGTCGCCTGATCGAAGTCGAAAAAAACCGCACATTTGAAGAGCTCAATGTCTATCGGACTCAACTAGAAGGAACACTGGCCGCCAATATTCAACTGGTACGGGGTTTGGCCATTGCACTGGCACCTCAAGAACACCCCGATCAAAAGCAGTTTGAACGCTTTGCAGCGCCGCTCTTTGAGACCAGCAAAGTGCTCCGCAATGTTGGCGCCGCGCCAGACATGGTGCTGCAAATGATATATCCGCTCGAAGAAAATAAAAAAGCGATAGGGCTCAACTACCTCACTCACCCACAACAAAAAAAAGACGCCATCAAAGCCAGAGACTCCCGCACCATTGTACTGACTGGCCCGCTTGAGCTGGTACAGGGCGGGGTGGCGCTGATCGCCCGCATCCCGGTCTATGTTGATAATGACACATTTTGGGGGCTATTGTCGGTTGTGATTGATATGCCCAAACTGTACGAACAAGTGTCGCTGAATAACCTCGAGAGTGATTACCTGATTGCCATTCAGGGCAGAAATGGCCTGGGTGACAGTGGTGAATATTTCTATGGGTCACCCACGATACAAGAGCATAACCCCCTCGCTTTCACGATCCATGTCCCATCGGGCAGCTGGGTATTATACGCTGCTCCGCGTTACGGCTGGAAAGCCTCTTCCGCCGCCTTATGGCCATTTCGCCTGGCACTGTTGACCATAGTGCTGTTCTTTTTGTTCGCCTTTTCCTTTTACACACGCTTACTCTCCGAGCTAAAAAGCAAAACCAGTGCACTAACCAACATGGGCTCTCTGGCCCAGGTTGGTGCCTGGTCTGTTGATCTGGCAAGTCATCAAATCACTTTGTCGGAAGTCACACGTCAGATTTTTGCCATCTCACCCTATTATCAGCCAACCTGGATGAGCAGCACTGAGTTCTTTAAAGAGGGTCCCCATCGCAAGAAGTTTCAGGATTACATGAACCAGGCAATCAAACATGGCAGGCCCTTTGAGGATGAATTCATTGTTCAGCCACAAAAAGGCCTGGAATGCTGGGTACTCATTAAAGCGCAGGCAAAACAAGAAAATGGCTGGACGTTACAAGTATTTGGCTCGGTGCAAAACATCAATGACCGTAAATTGATGGCGATAGAACATGAAAAAGTGGCCAGGAACAATGAATTGCTGGCACAACTCAGTACGCATGAAGCCATCCTTAACAATCACACAGAACGCGCACAGGAGCTGTGCACCGATGCGGTTTGCCAGGCTGCCCGCGCATCACGTGCCAGTATCTGGCTGCTTAGCGAAGATCATGCTCAGCTCTACCCCACGTGCTTCAGCAATACTCGACGAGACAGCCTGCAACATTTCCCGCCCTGGCGCAAAGCGACACTACCCGGCTTGTTTTCGGCGGTACTCAGCAAGCAGCTCATAGAAGCAAGCACCGCCACTAAACACCCAATAACCCGGCCTCTGGCTGATCAATACCTTGAGCCGTTTGAAGTCGAAGCGATGCTGATCATCCCTATCCTTCATCGCGGTGCTGTTTGTGGCATTTTGTGCACTGAATACGGCGATCCTTACCCCGACTGGACTGACAGTGATCGGCGCTTTGTTCAGGCCATCGCTGCAATGTTAGCCAGCCTGTTTAGTGGCCAGCAACAACAGCAGGCTAAACGCAAAGCGATCATAGAAAAAGAGCTGGCAGAGCAATCCGCAAAAATCAAAGCGGACTTTCTGGCCAGTATGAGTCATGAAATTCGCACGCCCATGAATGGCATCATTGGCATGCTCGAGATCCTGGGCAATTCGCAGCTGACCGACACACAGCAACGTAACCTGGCGCTGGCGCAAAGCTCAGCAGAATCTCTGCTCACCATTATTAACGACATACTGGATTTCTCAAAAATTGAGGCTGGCAAGCTCAATATTGAACAAATCGAATGTGACCTGATCCAAATAATTAGCGACTGTTTTGCTGCCTTTGCACCTCGTGCAAACGACCAGCAGACCGAGTTGTTCATTGATAGCCGAAACATGCAGTATCAATATGCCAAAACAGATCCCCACCGGCTCAAGCAGATCCTCAATAACCTGATCAGCAATGCCGTTAAGTTTACCGAAGGAGGGAAAGTTACTCTCACCTGTTATACGGAACGAACCAGTGAGCAGTCTCGCCTGTGGTGCAGTGTTGAAGACACAGGGATCGGGATAAGCAAGCAACAATTAAGCAAAATTTTTGACTCCTTCACTCAGGCCGACCCCTCCACCACCCGCAAGTTTGGTGGTACCGGGCTAGGCCTCACCATTGCCAGACAATTGTGCGAACTAATGGGTGGGGCACTGAATGCCTATAGTAAGCCAAATATAGGCAGCACGTTCACATTTTATGTTGCGCTCGAAGAGCCACAGCCTATTCGGGCACTCGATACCAACAATGACAGCCTGTATGTGATAGATTCGCACTCTCCGTCCGATCTCGCTGCACGACACATGCTGGATGCCTGGCATATACCCACAGAGCATTTTGAAAGCGTTGCACAGATGCTTGCAGCATACGATGCAGATACCTCACACAAACCTGCTTTGATCATTGCCACAGAGGTACTAAGTACGACGCCTGAATCGGATCTCAAAAATCTGCTGAAACACATCAAAGCCAAACAACTCAGCTATGCCCTGTTGTGCCATACCATGCAAGAAACCCAGGCTTGGCCGCAGTTCTCAGCGAACAACTTATTACTCTGTCCTCTCACTCCTGCCAACGCACTATCCTTAGTTAAACGCAAAGAACCGCTGGCAGCGAATACCACAGAGGACGTCTGCCTGGATGTGGATATCCTACTGGTAGAAGACAACAAGATAAATCAAACTGTGGCAACCACACTGCTTGAGAAGCTGGGGGCACATGTCACTTGCGCACATAATGGCCTTGCTGCCATTAAACACCTTAAAGTCCGCGAAGAGGCCTATGCGATTATTTTGATGGATTGCCAGATGCCCGAAATGGATGGCTACACAGCGACCAAAGAAATCCGTGCCGGCGTGGCAGGAGAACAACACCAACAAACGCCTATCATTGCCCTCACAGCCAATGCGATGGAAGGCGATGAAGAAAAATGTCTGGCTGCCGGTATGGATGCCTATCTGAGCAAACCAATCAACTTTGCCGCACTGAGCAAAATGCTGCAGCGTTGGGTAGATGAAACCAAAGCGTGCCGAGTCACACATTGAAAATACCCGCTATTCACCTGAGGCCACTATGCAAGGTCGTGCAAATCGCATAGAGTAAAGTCATGAAAATCAACCTGATCTGCTGCAAAGTATCATAGCACTTCATATAGGGAATAGAGATGAACTTATCCAAGATTGAACAACGGATCATCGGCTGTCTGCTGGAAAAGCAAACCACCACCCCCGATCAGTACCCTTTATCACTTAACGCGCTGACTAATGCCTGTAACCAAAAATCTAATCGCGAGCCGGTCATGGCCTTGTCTGAGTCAGACGTTCTGGACACTCTGACACAACTCGAACAAAAACGTATTGTCGTTTGTGATGAGGGTTTATCCGGTCGAGTAAGTAAGTACAAACATCGCTTTTGTAATAGCGAATTTGGTAGTCTGAAACTCACAGAGCAACAACGCGCCATTGTCTGTCTGCTGCTATTACGCGGACCACAGACGCCTGGCGAACTACGTACCCGCAGCGGCCGATTAGCCGAATTTAGCACGGTTGTTGAAGTTGAGACCGCACTGAATGAGCTCATACAGCAAGAACTCGCCACTCGCCTGGCCAGAGAGCCAGGCAAACGCGAGGCACGCTACCAACACTTATTCGGCGATACAGAAGACCTGGAACAGGCCGAGAGCAGCGCGACTGAACCCGCTGTAAACCTGGATGAGCTGTTACAGGAAATCGATCAGCTTAAGCAGGAACTTCAGACTATCAAGCAACATCTTGGTCTGTAACCACGCAATCAGGGTAAGAAACAGATCTAATTGGTAACAATTTCAAGTAAACTTAGGGCAATCAATCATATTTAGGCCAGCCAGATAACATAACGTTGGCCAGAGGGAAATCCCATGCGTGAAGCTATCATTGCTGAAATGAAAGTTCAGCCAACCATTGATGTCGCGGCGGAAGTCGCCCGACGTGTTCAGTTTATCAAACAAACGCTGATCTCAGCCCATTGTCACAGCCTGGTACTGGGGATCAGTGGTGGTGTTGACTCTTCTACCTGTGGCCGTTTGTGCCAACTGGCCATTGATGAACTGAATGCCGAGCAAGGCCGACAGGGTTATCAGTTTATTGCCATGCGCTTACCATATGGTACCCAGGCTGACGAAGATGAAGCCCAACAGGCCCTGTCTTTCATTCAACCCACAAAGCGCTTAACGGTCAATATTAAAGCTGCAGCTGACGCCATGCATGAGCAAGCGATTCAAGCAATGCAAGCCACTGAAACCGAGCTGCCGAGCGCAGCCCTGGTCGACTTTGTGAAAGGCAATGTGAAAGCCAGACAACGCATGGTTGCCCAGTATGAAATCGCCGGCCTGACACGCGGCCTGGTAGTCGGTACTGACCATAGTGCTGAGAATATCACCGGTTTCTATACTAAGTTTGGAGATGGTGCCTGTGATTTAGCGCCACTGTTTGGCCTGTCTAAACGCCAGGTAAGGGCATTGGCTGATCATCTGGGTGCACCTCAGTCATTGGTCCATAAAACCCCCACTGCAGATTTGGAGTGCGACCGCCCAGGCCTCGCGGACGAAGAAGCCCTGGGTCTGAGCTATGATGACATTGATGACTTCCTGGAAGGCAAGCCCATTAGCCTGGATGTCGAGCAACTGCTGATTGATATTTATCAAAAGACCCAGCACAAGCGTCAGCCCATCCCCACTATTTACGACGATGAGTAATACCCCGACATAGTCTCAGTGATCTGGCCTGCGATACACCACGTACAAGGCCAGACGCACTACGGGTACAGTCGCGGGGTCACCCGCCACCCGTTAACTCTGCAAAAAAGGACACATGCCAATGACAGCGCCCATTTTAATCACCGGAGCCGCACAGCGTATTGGTCTGGCAATGGTTCAGCACTTTATCGCTGAAGACATTCCAGTGATCATGACCTATCGCACACAACGCCCGATCATAGATACCCTGACAGAACAAGGCGTGATCTGTATCCAGGTAGATTTCAATCAAACAGACGCAATCGCGTCGCTGATTGCCCAAGTTAAGCAACATACCGACACATTGCGCGCGGTGATACATAATGCCTCAAGCTGGGATTGTGAAGCGCTGAACCTGGATCACAATGCCTTATTCGATGCCATGATGCATATTCATGCCAAAGTGCCGTATCTGCTCAATATGGGTCTGACACCTTTGTTGCAAAACTACCCAGGTACGGCCGACATTATTCATATCACCGATTATGTGGTTGAAAAAGGCAGCCCGAAACATATCGCCTATGCCGCGAGCAAAGCTGCGCTGGATAACCTCAGCCGCTCTTTTGCCGCCAAGTATGCACCGCATATCAAAGTGAATTCCGTCGCCCCGTCTCTGATCATTTTTAATGACGATGACAGCGACGAGTACAAAGAGAAAACCCTGAAAAAATCCATTATGGGTATTGAACCTGGCTGTCGCGAAGTGATCGACGCCGTAGAGTTGCTGCGTAAAAGTAATTACATCACCGGCCGCACTTTGGCCGTGGACGGAGGCCGCCACCTGAAATAGCAGGCCTGAGCGAATTAACTACAGTGAGTTTTATTATGCATGACGAATTAAAAAGCAGTTTCCAACAGATCATCACCGCCGTAGGCGAAGACAAAGACCGTGAAGGGCTGCTTGATACCCCCAAACGTGCTGCCAAGGCCATGGAATACCTGACTCAGGGCTACCGTCAGGAGCTCAGTGATGTGACCAACAACGCCGTATTCAGCTCTGATGCCGATGACATGGTCCTGATCCAGGATATCGAGCTTTATTCTATGTGTGAACATCACCTGTTGCCATTCGTTGGCCGCGCCCACATCGCTTACATTCCTAATGGCAAGGTGTTAGGCTTATCTAAGTTTGCACGCATCGTGGACATGTATGCGCGTCGCTTTCAGATCCAGGAGCAACTTACGCATCAAATCGCCAAAGCCGTCGAGGAAGTGACCGGCGCCCGTGGTGTTGGTGTGGTTATTGAGGCGAAACACATGTGCATGATGATGCGTGGCGTTGAAAAACAAAACTCGCAGATGCGTACCTCAGTGATGCTGGGTAACTTCCGTGAAGATGCCAAAACACGTAATGAATTCTTACAACTACTAAAACGCTAAGGACCGCTTATGCACACGGCGATCATCAATATTACCAACCTAAGGTTACGCACCTTCATCGGGTTCAATCAGGAAGAAAGAGAGAAAAAGCAAGATGTTGTGATCAACATCGAGATCCACTATCCGGCCGATGCGGAGTGTTTGTTTCACGATGAAGTTGGCCATGCTCTGAACTACAAAACCATTACCAAAGCGGTGATCGCTAAAGTCGAGGAAGGCCACTTTCTGTTGTTGGAAAAACTGGTCGCAGACATTCTGACAGAGTGCCACCAACACCCTGATGTGAGCTATGCGAAAGTGAAGGTCGATAAGCCTCATGCGCTGCGCTTTGCGGATTCCGTGTCACTGACGCTCGAATGGCGTAAACCCGTCTGATCATACTCTGGCAGCCACTTACATAAAACCGGCTGCCAGCCCTATCACCACCGCGTAACGCAACCCCTTACCTGCCGCGACTAACAGCAGAAAGAGACTGAACCGGGTTCTAAAGACGCCCGCAACCAGAGTCAGAGGGTCTCCGACTACGGGCACCCAGGCAAACAACAAACTGTATACCCCATATTTTTCGAATTGATGCTGCGCTTTGCTCATTGCCGGTTTGGAAACAGGAAACCAGCGCTTGTCTTCTACCCGGCTGACAATGGTACCGAGGTAATAATTAATCACACTACCGAGCACATTGCCGGTGGTTGCGCTGAGCCATAGTAAAAACAGCTCTCCCTGCTGCTTTACCACCAATCCGGACAGCAACAACTCAGAAGAAGCTGGCAGCAGGGTGGCGGAGATCAGGGCCGAAAAAAACAAAGAGATATACAACATAGCAATTACACTCGGTGCTGGTCTGCCAGGATGCCATGACAGCCTGTCTCATCGCAGCAGTTCAGACACCACTGAAACTTGCGCTCACCTTAAAAATACGCATTAATGAGGGTATTGTACCGCAAGGACCATAATAATGATAAAACCTCTCACTATCGTCGCTCTCGTAACCGCGCTAGGCAGTCAACTGAGTGCCTGTAACGCCACCCCATTGCCAGACGCTCACCCCAAGGGATATGAAACTTATATCAATCCCGGCGACACTTTCAGGCACACTCAGCTAATCAATATAGACGGTGAGCCCGTCCAGTTAGCTCAGGGAAACAAGCTGATTATCCTGTTTGCCAGCTGGTGCTCGGACTCTCAGCGTACGCTGAACGAATTAAAAGCATCTGAACTATTAGCCGATCCGCAATTACAAATCATTGCCATAGGCCGCGAAGAAGATGTCGAGACCTTAAAGGCCTTCCGCACCTCTTTTGGTATCGACTTTAACATAGTGGCCGACCCCGACAGAGCCATTTACAGTCAGTATGCCAATAAGGGGATCCCACGTTTGATTATGCTAAATAAACAAAATCAGGTTGTAAAAACACTGATTGGCGAACAGGCGGGTATTATTGAACAGGTACGTTGGTAATGAATACGGATGTAGTAAGCATACTGACGATGGCGAAGGTGATCCAAACGGCCGTTGCACCTGTTTTTTTAATTACAGGAATTGCAGCCACATTGGGTGTCTTGTCAAATCGGCTGGCACGGATCACCGACAGAGCCAGATTATTGGATCGAAAGTTAAACAACAGTCCGGACGAAGAGCTGAAAGGTCACCTCACCCGCGAGATGCGCGCATTACTCAAACGCTCACGCTATATTCACATTGCTTTTAGCATGAGTGTACTCTCTGCACTGCTGGTGTGCGCCGTCGTCATGGTGTTGTTTATTTCCCACCTTTATTCGTTGTCGCTGGGCGTGACCCTGTCGAGCTGCTTTATAGCCGCTATGCTATTACTGATCTGCGCCTTTTTAGCCTTACTCGCCGAAGTATTTCTGGCCACCCGGAGTATGCGCCGGGGTATGATCTTTAAAGATATCGGGGAATAACCCGGCACAGAGTACCCGCAGCCACTCCAGGCACGTGTCCGTAAACGCATAAGTCAGGCTATAAACAGCCTGACGCCATTCCTTTAAGCCCTGACCGTCTTTTATACCAAGCTCAAACAATATCTGTTCTATTTCAAGGAGCACCTATCACGCTAACGGCGTTAAAAGTTTCTCATTTAAAACCTTTACCTAAGGTATCAATTCGCAAATTTTTGCCTCGCCTATGTGGACTTAAGTGCCTCAACGATAGCAGTATTATCGACCCTATTGTCTCGCCTCAAGATAGAACACTTAATTAAGCAAATGGGTATTACTCACAACCGACAAAGCCAATATCAGGGTGCCCAAAACACCAATAGTATAAAAGTAACCCTATAAAAAAACCGCCTCGGGTTACCCCGAGACGGTTTCTTCAACTAATGATGTATTAGCTGCTTATTTACGCTTACGGCGACGTAGTGCTGCAAACGGAGCTGCAAGTAACGTCAACCAAGCCAGTGAACCTGAGTCGTCGTCATCATTGTCATCACCACCTGTCAGGTCGTTCACACGAACTTCAACCATCACAGGTTCAGACGATTTACCCATTTCATCTACAGCTACAACGTTGAACTTGATTACACGCTCGTACTCAAAGTCAATGTCGCCAGCCACAGTGATGATACCGTCTTCGTCAATAGACACCAGGTTAGTACCTGTCACTACGAACTGAGTCACGTCACCATCAATATCAGAGTATGCTAGTCGGCCAATCTCAGTACCGATTGCAGCATTCTCGTTCACTGAGAAACGTTGGTTCATTTCAACAACTGGCGTGCCTTCATACTCGTCTTCAAGGATGTAGAAAACAACCGCTACAGGCTCAGACATGTTACCCGCTTTATCGTGCGCAGTAACTTTAATCGTGATCATGTCGCTTGCATCGTAGTCGATAGGACCAACAACTGTGATGTAACCTTCCTCATCGATTGCAAATGAAGAGCTGCCTTCAACGCTGAAAGATACCAGGTCATCGTCCTGATCCATCACCATCAGCATGCCAACTTCAGTGCCTTCTTCTGCATTTTCCATCACTTCAAAGGTCTGGTCAGGAGCAATAACTGGCGTCTGCTCTTCAACAGTATCTGCTTCGTTGGTAATCATCACTGTGATGTAACCTTGCTCAGACACGTTACCTTGTACGTCAATCGCTACAACAACCAGCTCAACCTGGTGTACGCCAGCATCGTAATCTAGCAGGTCACCGTTGGTTACAACAATGTCACCTTCTTTAGTTACTGTGATGCCTTCATTAGACTGGAAGCGGACATAGAATTCAGAAACATCAACTGTGCCTTCTTGCTCTACAAGCTCTACCTGACCTAACACGGTACCTGTTTCAGTGTGCTCAGGCGTCTCATGCATCATGCTTACAATCGCAGGAGGCGTCGCAGCATCTGGACCCGCCAGTACTTCTTCAGTTACCGCAGCCAGAATTTCAGTACCGCTTGCTTCTGCAATTGCAAATGGTGCTGCTGTATTCACATACGCTTTTTCACCCGGCGCTAGCGATCTTACAGCGTTGCCGTCTGCATCTACTAACGTTGCAGCTGAAGTACCGAAGATTGCGTTACCAGTCAGTGAGTCAGTTACTGTGCTGATACCAAGCTGGTAGTTATCCCAACCAACCTGCGCTTCGATGCTCATTTCGTTGCCCAGCTCATTAGAAGTCAGACCAATAAGATCGGTACAACCAGCGAAGGTAACCGTGCTTGAGCCTGTCTCGTGGTACATCGGCGTCAAGAATTGCCATGATGGAGCACCATCTACAATTGGACCTGATACTGTACGACCACGACCAGGTACAGCAGCGCTACGACCTACATCGTTGTAAATCGATAGTGCATAGTCAAAAGTGCCGTCATTGTTGGTATCAAGATTCATCTGATAACCAGCTTGACGCAGATGTGTCACATCATCACGTAACTTCATTGATGCCGTGAAGAATAGACCTGTATCTGTACACCCTTCTGAGGCAAACACATTGAACGTTGTACCCAGGATGTTGAAGGCTTTTTCTTCTTCGCTTGCTTCTTCACCAACAGCAACTAGCTGATCTGCCAGTGGGTTAACTGTTCTGTAACCGTTGTTCATTGCAACCAGCATCGGCTCGCCATTAACCATTTCATGGTGTAGATCGAGGCCTACATGCGCTTTAGGCAACATGTGGTAAACCATGTGTAGATCGTGGTCACCTTCAGTTTCAACGTCGTTAAATACCAGCGCACCGTCCATTTCTGACAAGGTCAACGCAGCAGTACGAGGGCCAAGGTCATCAGCTGATAGCGGGTTAGTCATGCCCCACTCAGGTAGCTTAGCAGGATCAACTGTCACAGATACGTCAAACGCAATCGTTTGACCCGCAGGAACAGTCACTTCCTCTGGGTATTCCCAGCTTAGCGCACCTGTATCTTCGTCATTGTCATAACGCGCTTCGATGCGAAGGTTATAAGTCTTATGCTTATCAGAGAAGTTCTTCAGCTCAACTGTTTTGGTATAAGTTGTAACTTCTTCAAGCACATCAAAACCAAACGACAATGCACCTTGATTTGTTTCATATTCAGAAATCCAGCTCCATGCAGCAACCGGCGAAGCCATCGCTTTTTCAACATCTACCAGACCGGCACCGATACGGCTGATTGGTGCTAATGGTGATTCAGGATCAACATGCAGTGAATCAACGTGAATATTAAGGTCTGCGGTGTTCATCAGCATCGCTTTGATTTCAAATGCATCCAGCTCAGGACGACCTTCTTTCATCAGCGCAACTGCACCAGCTACAATCGGGCTCGCCATAGACGTACCTGAGTTTCTGATCAGTTGATCACCTGTGCCTGGGTAGGCAGCAAGGATATCTGAACCTGGTGCCGCGATTTCCGGCTTCAACAGGCCATCCATTGAAGGACCACGTGAAGAGAAGCTAGATACACCGCCAGTAGTTGCTTTCAACACACCGCTTACGCTGTAGGTTGCCGCGCCATCACGCAGTTGGTTCTTAAGGGCATCACCTGCATCATAGTTAATACCTACAGATGGAATAGTTACTTCTGGATCGCCACCACCCATAGGAGCAGGGGTGCCATCATCGTTGTTGTTCGCAATCAGTACAAGTACTGCACCTTTTTCCTGTGCGTTAAGTACTTTTTCTGTGAACGCACAAGCACCACGGTCGATCAGTACCGCTTTACCCGTGAAGTCCATCGCATCAAACGGATTCGCACCGCCTTCCAGGTCACAGCCATTTTGATTTTCGCTTGGATAAACCAGCTCAGCGTCATCTTGTGTGAAGCTGAATGCTTCTTGCGGACCAAAGCTTGCAGGCTGGATCACAGTTTCAGAGCCTGCCATAGAGCCTTCGCCGAACAAACGCTCATGTGTCGGGTGAGTCAAAGAAGCCACTGACATCGCGTTAGGAGTTGTACTTGGACCACCAACACGGAATGGAATGTCGTCATCGTTACCAGCCGCGATGATCATGTTAGTACCCAGCTCAACTGCACGCTGAATAAGGTATTGTGTACCATCACCAGTAAACGTGTTACCAAACTCGCCACCCAGTGACATATTCATCAGGTCTACACGGTCACTGATGTCGCCGTCACCATTTGGATCCATTGCCGCTTCAAGTGCACTGATCTGTGCAGCCCAGGTACAGCCGCCGCCACATACAGAATACACATATAATTCAACGTCAGGTGAAATGCCCGTTACATCGTGTGATACGTGCGTACCATGGTCAGTCAGTTCGGTCGCACCTTCACGGAATCTTGGATCATCTTCAATCGGGTCAGCGTCGTTACGAACGAAGTCATAACCACCTTTTACCTGGCCTTGTGGCCAAGCAACTGTTGTCGGATCAGCCGCTTCAGCTTCATACGCTTCAACGGTACCAGCCGCTTCATTGAACACTTTGTGCGTGTAATCGATACCAGTATCTAGTACAGCAACTTTAACGCCTTCACCAGTTACGCCCAGGTTTTGTTTTACTGAGTCAGCACCAATGTAGCCTGAGCTTTCTTCAACAAACAGTCGAGAATCTCTCAGTGGTAAAATGCGCTCAACGGCAGCATTGTTGCGTAGCTTATCTAGTGTGCTGTCTGATGCTTCAACAATCAGAGTAGAAGCAAGTACTTTAGTTGCGCCAAGTACCTTAGCACCTGAGTCAAGCTGTTGAATTTGCTGTCTTAGGTTAGACTGAGCAGCCTGTACGCTAGCAAATGTATGCTTTGCTGCTGCTTCGCTGTATACGCCTTTAGCAACCAGATCTACAGCCGTGTTTTGCTTCATAACGACTAGGTATGCGTTGGTGCGCGCTTCAGCGGTGTTGCCTTGTTCGAATGCAACCTGGCTGACTTTAAGTGATGTGCTTGGTTGAACCTGAACGGTTGCAGCCGTTGCAGATGCTGCCATCAATGCACCTGAGACAGCAGATGCTACCGCGGTGGCTTTAAATGAATACTTGGCCATAGTTTCCCCTAGGACTTGTTGTGTAAAAGATGTTTCTTTTAGTTTTAGAGAGTAGATTCGCCCATCAATATAGTGTGACTCGCCTGTTAATTACAATATTAAACAAACAAAGAAGTTACAAACTTTTCATTCAAATCACAACTTGCCACACAACTAACTGTTTATAAAGGACTTTAAAACTGTAAACGAACGTAAACCAACCCGCAATAATGTTGTCATATTGAGGCTGTTGTAAAGCAAGATGAACAAAATACACACAATTTGATTATCAAAGGTAGTTCATAATTCCGAACTCGTCTAAGAGACTTGCAATATCTTTTGTAAAGGCATAGAAAAGAGGCAGTTTTTTTAATTAAGGGGTCGAAATGAGAACTACACTATTATTAACAAGTTTATTAACCGGACTGTCTTTAAATGTACAGGCAAGCTCACTATTCGAAAAACCAGAAGACGCTATCGAATACCGTAAAGCGGCATTTCAACTGATCCGTTATCAGATTGGTGATATGGGTGACATGCTCAAAGGTAAAGTCCCGTTTGATGCTGAACGTTTTAAACAACGTGCTAACAACGCTGCGCATTTATCAGCGATGCCATGGGAAGCCTTCCCGGCAGGTTCAGACAAGGGGGCAACAGACGCACTGCCGGCCATCTGGTCTGACAGAGCAACGTTTGATAAAAAAGCACAAGCTTTTGCAGACTACGCACAAAAGCTGGCTGTTGCAGCAGAGTCAGGCGACAAAAAAGTCATTGGCGCGGCATTTAAGAATTGGGCGAAAGGCTGTAAAGATTGCCACAACTCATTTAAAGACTAAGCAGTAAATAGCAATAAGGCAGCCTCTGCTGCCTTATGATTTTACCTTGTATCACGGCGCACATATCATGTGCACCTAGCTCCTAACCAAGTAGCCACTCAGGTTCAGTCATCTAAAAAGTCTAAATCGTCCTCGCCAAGATTGCGCTTCAGGCGTTTTTGCTCCAGATAATCATCCAGGCGACGTTTCACCTGTTTCTTTTGCTGTGCCTGTAGTTCTTTATCCAACGACCCAAAGTCGTCTTCATAATCATCATCTAACGGATCATAGGAAAATGTTTTACCCACGATGAGCTCCAAACTTAATTATGCAAAATAGTCCAGCAGTTCACACTATGATGACGCTGCATAAGTTAGTATTTAGCGCTAAATGCAGGCGCTGAAAAGCAAGTCTTTTTTATCCATACGATAAAAATTTTTTATTGCCAACTTCCCCACGCAACACTCTGGTTAAAACCACCACTTTTTGGTCATATTACCGACAAAGTGATACCGCACCTCAGAGATAAAAATGACAAAACCCATTATCTATCAACAACATAATAAAGTGGCATTGTTCTTGTTATTTCATACTGGTCATCAACACATCAAGGAACACATTATGAAAACCATGCTGCTTGCTTCAACTCTGGTTTTGTCCACTCAGGTCGCTGCCCATTCAGATAGCCACTTTTCTGTCAGCACAGATGAATGTGCCGTCGATTTTAAAAACGACGTACACATTACGCCCGATCAGGTGTACATCAAAAACGGCTCAGGTCAGCCTTTGATGATAGATGCTCAGGGCTTTCTTTATATCGCGGATCAACCCGTGTCACTGAGCCAGGATGAACGCGTGGCCATGCAAGCATATGCGGATACCCTCAGAGGCGAACTGCCCAAAGTCGCTAGTATTGCATTGCAAGGCGTGGAACTGGCCGGCGTTGCCATTGAGGAAGTCGCCAGTGCCTTTAATCTGCATGGCTTCGAGTCGCTGTCAGGCCTGATGGATGAGCTGCACACTGAAATCGAAGGCGCGTTTTATCAGCAAGGTACTTTCGTGATGGGTGAACAAACCTTTAATGAATTTGGTGAACACTTTGAGCATCAGTTTGAAGAAAAAATAGAGCAAGCCGTTGAAGGTGCCATGATGGAATCCATAGGCAGCCTGCTGGTTGCTATCGGATCTGAAATGGTCAGCTCAGGTGGCGATATGGCGCGGTTCGAGCAACGGATGGAAAATCTGGGTACCGAGATTGAACAAAAAATCGCATATCAGGCAGACTTGCTGGAACAGCAGGCTGATGCCTTGTGTGGCAACTTCAAATCCATCGCAGAGCAGGAGTCACAGCTCAGTGCAATGATCCCCCAGATGAAAGGGTATCAGTTATTCGCTTATCGCTAAGCCCCGGTTATCCCTGTGCAGTCAGCCACACTTGTCTAAGCTAACTACTTATTTCATGTGTGGCTGCTTTTTTGCCTGAGCTACCAACTCACCCAGGGTGCGAACATAACCTTCCATGTTATCGCACCAGGGTAAACCGTAGCTGATCCGCACACAACTTCGGTACCGCTCATACGCACTGAATATCGCACCGGGTGCGACACTGATCCCCGCCTGCAGGGCCAGCTGAAAAAACAGCCCACCGTCATATTCTTCCCCCAGGTCCAGCCATAACACACATCCCCCTTTGGGATCACTGACACGAACATGGTCAGGAAAATACTTCTGAACCGCCAGGCGCATCTTTTGCTTATTATCAAACAGGCGCTTACGAAGTTGTCGCAAATGACGCTGAAACTCACCACTGGCCATAAAGTCTGCCAGTGCCCATTGATTCATCATAGGTGCAGAGCAGCTCAGTGCCCGCTTAAAGCGCTTTGCCCGGGCGCTGTGTGGCCCTGCCAGCATCCAGCCAACACGATAGCCTGGCGCCACCGTTTTAGAAAACGACGAGCAGGTCAGTACCTCACCCGGTTGAGCAAAGCACTGTGCAGGCCTGACTCTTTGCTCACCAAAATACAGGTCTCCATATACATCATCTTCGATCAGCACCACATCGTGCGCACGGAGCAGCTGCAACAACTGCTGCATGCGAGATTCAGGCATCTGACTGCCCAGTGGATTATTGATACTGGTTGAGAACAGACAGGCCTTGATCGGATGCCGTGCCAGAGCGGCACTGAGATCATCGAGCCAAATGCCATCATCCGGACAAACGGGAATTTCGATCGCTTTCAGACCGAGGTTTTCGACCAGCTCAACAATCCCAAAGTAACAAGGTGACTCAATGGCCACTATGTCTCCGGGTTGAGTGACACACTGTAGCGCAATGGCTATCGCTTCCTGGGCACCATTGGTGATGATCAGCTCATCACTATTCACCGTCAGTCCCAATGCCAGATAATATTGCACCACCTGTGCTTTAAGCATCTTCAGGCCATCAATGGCTCCGTAGTCCAGCATACGCGCCTGAGCCTGTCGCATTGCCTGGCGCATACTTCTGGCCAGCGCCTGTTGCGGGCTTGACGCTGCAACGGGGTTTGCCAGCCCCAGCGGGGCAACATCCGACAAATGGATCCCTTCATACACGTGTTCAATCAGCTGCTGCTTGTTTACCATCACAGGCTTAGCCGGTAATTTGCTGCGCTGTGGTGTCGCCGCCTGTTGACCATCTTGCAAAAAATACCCCGACTTCTCACGCGCCACAATCTGACCCGACATTTCAAGGTGCTGGTAAGCCTGCTGAACGGTGGGAATACTGACCCGCAACCGGCTTGCCATGGCCCTTAGCGACGGTAATTTATCGCCCGGGTTGAGCAACCCCTGTTCGGCCATGTCACGTATTACGGTAATCACTTGCTGATATAAGTAACCAGGCTTTAAAGTCGTATGATTCATCTGTACAGGTATAAAAACACATTTTTTGTATCTAGCATGTACAGAATATATCGCTAAACTGGCCACGCTGACTAGTCCTTCTTGTGAGTTAAAAGAATGAATAACGTTTTTCTGTATACGATTACCGTCCTGATCTGGGGCTCCACCTGGCTGGCGATCGAATTCCAGCTGGGTACGGTAGACGAAGTGGTCTCTTTGTTTTACCGCTTCGCAATCTCTGCTGCTTGCATGTGGTGTTATGTGCTGATCAAACGCCCGCCGATGCGATACTCACTCACGGATCATGGCTTCTTTATGCTGCTGGCACTGGGTAACTTTGGCTTAAATTACCTCTTCCTGTACTGGGCGCAAGGCAGCCTGACCTCCGCAATGGCTTCCATTGCCTTTTCACTATTACTGGTCGCTAATATCGTCAATACCCGATTGTTTTTTGCCAAGCCCATTGCGGGCCGCATCTACCTTGGTGCAGCACTGGGGCTCGGTGGCATCGTCAGCTTATTTTGGCAAGACTTGGTCAATGCCGATCTCAACAGCGACGCTTTCATCGGGTTACTGCTGGCACTGGCTGGTATGTTTATCGCCTCGCTCGGCAACATGGTCAGTGTGCGTAATTCCAATCGCCAGATTGGGGTGTTGCAGGGGAATGCCTGGGGTATGCTGTATAGCGCGCTATTTTTAGGCGGTTATGTGGCGTTCAGCCCATTACAGTTTAGTATTGAGGCCGATGCGCAATATTGGGGGTCGTTATTGTACCTGTCGGTGTTTGGCACAGTGATCGCGTTTGCCTGTTACTTCCACTTGCTAAAAAACATTGGCCCGGAAAAAGCCAGCTACCTGATTGTGCTATTTCCGCTGGTCGCAGTGACACTCAGTACCTGGTTTGAAGGGTTTGTCTGGCAACTCAACACCTTTATCGGATTCTCTTTGGTCCTGATTGGTAACGCCATCGTACTCACACCGTACCAGCGTATTCGCGCCTGGCTCAGCCCGACGACGCCGTCCCGGGCAAACTCCTGAGTTGTATGGCCCCAGGCAGGCTGCGGATCGTCACCGGCGTTGTTGCCACCAGGTCGCCGTCTGCCTCCACGGCCAGCCCCGGCGTCACAATATCCAGTTGGGTGCGCTTTTCCCGGTGCACCCAGGGTAAGCGCTGATGACATCCCACCAGCATCGCCGCAAACACAATCAGCCGCTGCCACCAGGTTTTGGCAGAAAACCACACACACTCCAACTGACCATCCTGCAACTGTGCTAAAGGTGCAGGTTGCAGCCCGGCAGCAAAAAAACGGCCATTGGCCAAAAGTAACATCATGCCCTGTGTTAAGCCCCTGCCCTGAGCCGTTTTGAGCTCAATAGTTGGCGCACAAAACAACTGTTTAAGGCCGCCCCAGACATAGCTCAGTGCCCCGCCATACTTTTGTCCTCGCAGGCTTTGCACAACGTCGGCATTAAATCCCACTCCGGCAATATTTACAAAACAGCGCTCGCCTATTGCGCCCAGGTCCAATGCGATACTGTGCGATGAAAAGACCGTCTCACGCCATTGCTTTTCTGTGTAACCAAACTGACGGCAAAAATCATTGCCCGTGCCTGCTGGCAGACATGCCAGCTGAGCCGACTTTCCACACATCGCATTGACAACCAGGTTGATGGTCCCATCGCCCCCGACCACCACCACCGATGACTCAGTCTGGAGCAGCAAACGGATCGCCTCATTGTCCCGGCCATAAAACCCGGTCGTCTCATACCAGCTGAGGGTGATCTGGCGTTGCTCAGCCTGCGCGCGTAACCAACGTACATGGCGTTGCAATTTCCGCCCACTTCCCGGTTTATATACAACTAACAAACAACCCCCAAAATAACAAAATCAACTTATCTGAATAATTACCCACAACAACATCAACAAAAACAGCGAAAAAACAACAAGCCACTGTTTTAGTGATAAAAAATACAAAACCAGCTATTCGAACAAGTGAATAAAAAACCAATTGAAAGATTATAAAATGAATAGAAAACACATTTTACATTAGTTTTTCTAATCTCTCACCAGCAATTTTTATCGTTTTATTTTTAGCCACAATGCACGCAAAATAACCATGTCGATACAGACAAACATTACATTAAAATTTTGAGGAGTCAGACATGCTTAATTCAGCTGCAGCGTGCAGCAACACGCAAACCACCCTAAACACAGTCGAAGCGCCAGTTATCAAGCGTCGCTTTAAACTAACGGCTTGGTTAAATAACATGGGTAAACAACTGATGTTAAGTCAGGTGGTTATGTATAAGTAAGTCTGTCTCGAGCATGATCTCCCCAACCGATCATGCTCACTTCCCATCTCTGTACACCTATTTCAATATCATAAAACACACCGAATCGACCACAAATCGGCCAAAGTCGTAAAAAACTGCACATATCCGCACAAAATTTAAGCAAACAATTCAAAAACTATTTACAGCGCTAAATTCGCTAAGTATTATCTTTGCCCATGGAGAGATGGCTGAGTGGTTGAAAGCACCGGTCTTGAAAACCGGCATACGTTAATAGCGTATCTAGGGTTCAAATCCCTATCTCTCCGCCATTTTTAAGTTTTTGCGCCGGAGAGGTGGCCGAGTGGCTGAAGGCGCTCCCCTGCTAAGGGAGTATAGGGTTTGTAGCCCTATCGAGGGTTCGAATCCCTCCTTCTCCGCCATTGCTTTTAAGAGAACCGTCCCATTGTGGACGGTTTTTTTATGCCCGAAAACGAATCCCTCACTCTTGTGCACACGCCATTGCTTTTAAAAGAACCGCCTATACGGCGGCTTTTATGCCCGATAGCGAATCCCTCTCTCTTGTGAACATCGCTCAGGCGTTATTGCACAAATAAACACTCGATAAGCGCTTGTGTTAAACAGGTGTCAGTGATGTTGTTTTTCATCAGAAGCTTCTGGGTCGATACTCAATAAATAGTACACGTACCATACGCCTGCAATCCCGTATATGAACAAGCTTTCTAAACCTCCACCAAGCGCGGCAACAGCGATGCAATAGGGCGTTTTTTTAAAAAGCCCTTTGTCATGCTCAGTAAATTCTTTCGATTCAATAACCTTTCGATAGAATAAAAAGTAATAAATAGCAAAAAGAGGCACACCTAAAAAGTAACCACCTTTTGTACTAAGCACGATCGCAACGCTCATTGGAAGCTTCAATAGCAACAGTTTCTTATTCATTGGAACTACCTTCTAATTACTTACTGGTCGCTCAAGCTGGATGTGCCAGTGCCGTTTGCTCCCATGTACAACGCAACGACATCCTTTATGATTAATGTATCCAGGTCAACTTTATATTTTTTTGTTTCTTCCAGCGCATCACATTCAATCGTTGGTGCAATTAATATGATAAGAATAGAAACAATCAGGATAAAAGCTTTGAATTACAGTACTCCTCTGTAGTGTAACCTTCGACGACGATTCATCGCGTTCCCTCCATTGTCAGACTTATATTTAAACACCAAGTCAAAACAACGCGCCATTTTTCAGTGCTTGTCGCTTGTTTTTTGAAGTCACAACCTGCTGAGCGCACTGTGTTTTTAATAAGAACTGTAATAACCACTTGCCGCATACTAACCCGTCTGCTTCAGCATGCATGCCTGACTCCACACTCGTTGCACATTTCAATGATGGAATGTCTGCATTCACAACATGCTTGTTTCACTGGGCAAAGCCTGGCCACTCAAGCGGCAATCACACAGCACTGAGGAAACATATGACTATCCCCTCACCAGAGTCACAGTCGGTTTACCCTTTGGGTCAGCACATTATTGTCGACCTGTTTGATGCTTCTAACCTGATAGGTGAAGCGCACATAGAAAAGATGATGATTGAGTGTGCCAACGCTGCAAACGCCACCATTTTGAAAACCCATTTACACCCATTTGAAACCAACGGCGGTGTGTCGGGCATGATCATTCTGGCCGAAAGCCATATTTCTATTCACACCTGGCCGGAGTACAACTTTGCTGCCATGGACATTTTTATGTGTGGTGAAGCGCAGCCTGAACTGTGTCTGCCAGTGATAGAGGCGTGTTTTCAGCCGGGCCGAATGGTCATTAATACCCTCACCCGGGGTGGCTCTGTGAGTCGCACCGGAGCATTTCAGCCCCTGTTAGATAACCAGTTACACGCAACCCTTAAAACCGCATAACAACGGAGTATTCACGCACATGACTAAGATTAATTGGCATTACGAGCAAATGACAAGTGGTGTTCACATTGCACTTCGTTCAGAGAAAGATTTGGTCGACGTAGAAACCGAGTTCCAGGATGTCAGCATCTTCGAAACCCGTCACCTGGGTAAAGTAATGCGCATAGACGACGGTATTCAGGTCACCACCAAGGGTGAGCACATTTATCATGAAATGATGGCGCATGTCCCAATCCTGTTTCACGGCAACATTAAAAACGTGCTAATTGTGGGTGGCGGAGACGGCGGCAGTGCTCGTGAAGTCTTAAAGCATAAGAGCGTCGAAAACGTTGTGATGGTAGACATTGATGAACAAATCATTCAATTAAGCCGCGAGTTTTTACCCGAGATCAACAACGGCGCATTTGATGACCCCAGATTTGTATTGCGCATTGGGGATGGTGCAGAGATCATCTCTCAGTACAGTGATTGCTTTGATCTCATCATCCTGGATGCAGCAGATCCGGATGGCGGCGCATCAGAAACTCTGTTCACCCAATCTTTCTTTGGCAATTGCCTAACCGCACTTAAGGCGGACGGGATTTTGGTCGCACAAGGTGGCACACCGTACTTTGAACCCTACATGATGCAGTCTATGGTGTCGCGTTTGACCCAGGCGTTTAACAACCCTGCGGGCATTTATATGGGTGGCTGCTACGACTATTTTGGCGGCTCTCATGCATTTATCTGGGCAACACGCAATGGCACCATAGACACGCTATCACTTGAAGAGCTGGAATCACGCTTTACCCAGGCCGACATTCACACTAAATACTATTCACCTGAGGCCCACTTTGGTGCTTTCTTCCTGTCAAAAGACATGCGAAATTACGTTAATCAGGCTGTGAAATGCGAAAATGTGGATGAGCTGTCGATGCCAGAAGCCGGTGACTGGGATGACTACACCCCGGCAACGTCCAATCAGAGTGACGATGACGAGTAAGCCTTTCTCCTGCATGACATAAAGGTAAATTACCATCACACTCAGAGCCACTGTCACGACACCCTGTCATCGTGCCAGTGGCTTATTTGTGCCAGGTTCCGGCAACACTGCCAGAGCAAAACCCGATCCGCCCAGGTGCCACACAACACAATGAAATCATTATTTAAGCTATTTGAAAAATTAGGTCACAAAGACACCTTTGACAGCCAGTTAACACCAGCAGAGCACAACCTGCCGTTTATTCGTCAGTGCGCCAAAGAGTTCTCTGGCTGGATAGCCATCGCCTTTGTTATTTCTTTGTTTGGCGGCCTGTTACAGATTGTGACGTTCGACTTTTTAGGCGACTTAGTCGACTGGCTGGATAGCGCAAGCGGCAGCGTACAGCTCAATGACAAAGGGCACACGCTGGCCCTCGTCGCGGTAGCCATCGCCGTGGTGATCCCCACCATCACCCTAATTAAAAACCTGGTGTTTCATCAGTTACTCGGACCAAACCTGCAAAAAAATACCATCATAAAACTGTATCGCACTCTGATTGCCTCTCCTGCCAGTTACCACGAAGAAGATGATCCTGGCTCAACCGCCATTGTCATTGTGGATACCTCCGAGGCGATTATCGATGTGGTATTACAGTTTTGTGGTTTTGCCGGGTTTTTACTGGCGTTTCTGGGGGCATTGCTGTTTTACGTCGGTAACATTGACGGCTGGCTGGCACTGCCTTTCCTTGTCTGGACCGGTCTGTTTTTGGCTATGCTACTGGGGCAATGGATCCCCAAAGCCAAAACCACCAACCGACTCGAAGCAGAAAGTTGCGCGCAGATCACCGGAAAGTTCACCGAGCGTTTTGCACGTATCCGCACTGTAAAAATGCTCTCGAACGCCGACTATGAACAACAGTTTGCCGAGAAATGGGCCACTCGACACCGTAGAGTGGTGGCAAAGGAATTCCGTGTGTTCTCTAACTTTGCCTCTGTGGTTGGGCTCCTAAATGGCCTGTTAGTGGTCGGTACGGGTGCATTGTGTTTGCAACTGTGGATGCAAGGCAGTATCTCAATTGGTGAATTTTCCATGGTGCTTGCCCTGGTTTACCGGGTGATATCGCTGTCACAATGGTGCCAGGACGAATTTGATGCCTTCTTTGTCTCCTGGGGTCAGGTTACGGTGGGCAGAGAGGTCGTCAACGAATTTCTGGAAGATGTAGAACCCATAGAAGACGAAGGCAATTTTAATGTCCCGAACGGGAAAATCACATTCAAACAGGTGGAGTTTGGCTATGAAAACAAAGCGCCGTTGTTCACCGATCTGTCTTTAAAAATCAAAGCCGGTGAAAAAGTCGGGATCATCGGCCCTTCCGGTGCGGGTAAATCGTCGCTCCTTAATATGCTTGCCGGCATTGACGAAATTGAAGAAGGCGCGATTTATATTGATGGTAAAAACATCGAAGACTACTCAACAGACAAAGTATGTAGTGAGATTAGCTTTTTGAACCAGGATATCGGCCTGTTTAATCAGAGCATTTATGAGAATGTGGCGTTTGGTTTGAATAACGTCAGCCGGGATGCTGTAAAACAGGCACTGGCACAGGCCAATGCTCTGACATTTGTAGAAAACTACACTGACGCCCGGGGTCGCACAGGCTTATCGGCCTTTATTGGTGAAAATGGCGGGCAACTGTCTGGTGGCCAGCGACAGCGTCTGGCACTGGCCAGAGCAATACTCAGAAATAAAAAGATCCTCTTACTGGACGAAGCAACCAGCGCCCTGGACCCGGTGCTTAAAGCTGAGTTTATCGCGTCTCTCAAAACACTAATGAAGGGTAAAACCGTGATTTCGGTTGCGCACTCTTATGACGTGCTCGCTATGATGGATCGCATTATTGAAATTAAAGACGGTAAAGTCACACAAGATGGCAGGCCAGAAGAAGTACTAGAACCTGTGGTCTGATAAAGCTGTAACACCTATTCTACCTGCCTGGCGCCCTGATGCAATGCACAGGGCGTTAGCACAGACCGCTCCAGTCTCTCCCCATCCTTGCGCTATCAGCTCACCTTTTGGTTAAAAACTTGTAAATTTTATGTTTATGTTGATATAGTGATATTGCGGCTGACGCGTTAAATAAACCCAGTCCGCTGCACATGGTCAGGTGAGTACCGCTAATGCAGGACTTGACTGATTTCAGACAGTTAATGGTACGGAACATATCCAATACACATATTTACCAAGCGCTGAGGCTCTGTGTCAGGAGTAAACACATGTAAGCAGCTGTCACTATACCAGGGTAGCAACCACTGAATGCGGGCCAGCATTAAGCGCGAGTTTCTCACTGCCAAATCGGATTTTAAGCATGCCGTTTTGCGTCAGTAATATAAGGAGGATGTATGATTAAAGAGTCATCTCGCAGAGACTTTATTAAGAAAATAGGGGTAGGTAGCCTGGTTGTTGGGTTTAACTTGCAAAGTCAAAGCTGGGCAAATGAAACTGATTTACTCACCTTACCACCCGAGGTGTTTGCCAGTAACTTTCCGGTGTTCGAAGGGGAACTGATCACAGATGAAACCAGCCTCAGCGAAGCCGCCGACGATTTTGGCCACATTCATCACTATGTGTCTCGGGCGATTTTAAAACCAGCCACCTATCAGGACATCATCGAGATGGTCCAATTTGCCAACCAGCATGATTTAACAGTGGCGGTAAAAGGGCAAGGCTATTCTACCAATGGAGAAACGCAAACCCAGGGCGGTGTTGTCATTGACATGGTGACATTATCGGATGTCTACGACGTTAATAATCAACAAATTACTGCCCAGGCTGGCGCTCGCTGGATTGATTTACTCAGCAAAACCGTACCGCTCAATTTGGGGTTACCGATAGTCACGGACTTTGTTGATTTGAGTGTTGGCGGAACCCTGGCCGTGGGCGGCCTGGGTGCGCAGTCTTTCAAACATGGCTGTATGGCCGATAATATCTGCCACCTCAAAGTCATTACCGGTGACGGGCGCTTACTCACCTGTTCGCCATACCAAAACAGCATGCTATTCCATTCAATGAAAGGTGGGCTGGGTCAGCTCGGTATCATTGTAGAGGCTGGCTTTGAGCTGGAGCTAGCTCCCAGCCAGGTCAGAGCCTACCAACTGGTTTATGATGACTTAGCGCATTACTTAAATGACAATCAACGCTTGCTGGACGAAGGGATTTTTGATGGCGTTCAGGGTGGCGCAGAGCCCGATCCAGCCGGTGGCTGGCGCTATGTCATGCAACTGGCTAAGTACTTTGAACCGGATACCCCTCCCGTGGATGCCGAGCTACTCGATGGCTTAAACTTTGTGTATGGAGAAGAGGTGATCCAGGACCTCCCTTACTTTACGTTCCTGAACCGTTTGGCACCTGTGGTTGAACAACTCAAAGCGGCCGGACTTTGGACATTGCCCCACCCCTGGTGCCCACTGCTGATCCCCGCATCAAAAGCCCAGGCATTTATCGAAGATACCCTGGCCAATACACCGCCTAATGACGTCGCAGGCCCGGTATTGATGTCGATGCAGCAAAGAGATGCGTTTGGCAGCTTGTTTTTCAGCGTCCCCGAAGAAGACAAGTTTGTTTACTTCTCCTTGATGCGCACCGCCATTCCACCCACACCCGAGCGGGTTGAACAACTCACCCAGGCCAACAGAAGCATTTATGAAGGCGCACGGGCGCTAGGCGGCTTCCAGTATCCGGTGGGTGCTATCCCCATGAGCTCAAAAGACTGGAAAAAGCATTACCACAGAAAGTGGTTTTTACTGAAAATACTGAAAAACTGGTTCGACCCTAATAACCTGTTAGGCCCGATGAGAGGGATTTTTAAGCGGTAGGTTAAGTTAGAACTAGCTGGGCGTTGCCTGACGCCCGGTTGTTTTTCCTGATGCTCATCTTTAAGGTTGTTGCAGCTGCCTTGGAGGTGGATGTTTGATACAAACTACTATTTAAACACAAGGGCTGCTATGCCTTGAACCTAACAGAATTAGGCTCAGTGCGCTTCAATTCAAAGTATTCCGAGTTACTAGTTATAACAATGAATATGAAAAATGCAGCGAAGAGTGAAACAATACCTTTTAACAGGAAGCCTCCTGTTAGCTCTTTCTTCCCCCAAAACCCGGTGAAAAAAAGCAACATACATTTTGCACCATACAAAAAAAATCCAACTGCAACAATTAAGAGAACAACTCCCAGAGGGTTCCCCATATTACCTCCTAGTAAACCGTTTATTTTCACAAACGCCCGTAAATTCACAGGCCAAATTGTGGGCAGTTTTAAGATCCATTTGGGCCGGGTGCTCCCAAAACTAACTTAAGTTACCTTAGATGCTCAATAAACTCTACGCCCTTTTCTTCCAAGCCTAATTTTACCTCTCCAGTTTTTGTATTTATGAAGAAATAACCCAATTCATCTTCATTTCTATCATTATGATCTGGATAGTCAGAAAAAATCCTTTTTCCAATAATAAAGTCACCCTTTATTTCTGTATAAACGACATCAGACCTTATCACTATGCTAGCCCCTTTTGTAATATAAGTATTACTCGAGTTAGTAGATGATAGATAATAATCATTCAGTAATTCTTGGGGAGCAGGATCTCCACACCCCAATAAGGTAAAAAAGACAAGTGAGCAAAGCGTTTTCTTCATTTATTTTTAACCTCTCGACTAAGGCAATGCCGTATTTTATGTCACACTCCAGCCGGACCAACAAGTCGATAGAGTTTTCAGGGACACCTACCCCTATTTTCTAGATTGAAGTACACCACTTTAGGGTAGATGGTCATGTAACTTTAATTTCTTATCTTTGTAACTCTTTTACTGCCAGTAAAAAAGTCTATTTTTTACAGCAACCTCTAGGTTTTTTTTCTTATATATCTCAATGAGCTCATCGGCCTTAGGCCAGTTCTCATTGGTCAATGCATTATAAAATTCACATATTTTTTCATGTGCAACATGCCTCTCATTTGAACTGCTGTATGCTGCTGAGATATATTTTTTAGCCTTTTCTCTTTCGCCAATTGCATAACATAGAGTGGAAAAATTCGCTGCGTTAATTGGACTAGATAAATTTGACTCAAACTTATTCTCTAGCAAAAAGGCAAGTTCTCTTAAAGTAGATGTTTTATCCACGACTTCTCTATTTAAAAAAATAGTTTCCACAATTACATCTCTAATTTCTTCTTCGCTATATTTATCTTTGCTAATCAGAGATAGATCCCCTCTTTCAGGTCGTCCAGAATAAGGAATAAAGCCAAAGAACCCCATCAATTTATCACTATGCAACTGTATCATAGGGAAAAACCAGTACAATACGCTTACGCCTCGTGGGCTTTTATAAAGTTGAAACCCTTTCAACAAGTCCTCATTGGATTTTTCAAAGCCTAGAATAGGGCCTTTTTTTTCGTTCGCTATATATGCAACACCATTAACGCTTTTCTTTATGTAATTTAAAAAAGATTTCTTCACGTTTACTCCTCAGAGAGAGCTTTCAGGGACACCCAACCAGAAATCCGCACTGAATGTCAACGATATTGGGTGGATGTCCATTAAACCTCCATTAAACCTACGGTGCGATATTGAGCACATTTCACTCCGTGTGTCACTAGAAACGGTCTAAGCTATCACAAAACCCACCGTAAAGTGACCTAGCTGAGTTAAACCGGCAGGGTCACTTTTGACTTTAATCTCTGTTGCTAACTTAGCTATTAATTATGTCGTGAAGGTTGTTTAACTTGGTCTGTAGTTCGATTTCTGCTTTACTTTTAGCGTCTTTTCTCTTGGCGACCTTTTCTTCTGCGTCTTTCACTGCCTTTACTAATGATGCCGATGGGATGTCTTCGCCAGACTCTAAATTATATTTGGCTAGCGACAACTCCAACTCTGCCAGTTTAAGATCTGAATTTGCACTTTCTAGTGCATTTCGGGCTTTGACAATAGCATCGGTTGCCTTTTGAACATCACTGTGTTTAGACACATCAGGGTTGCCCCTTTTCTGTGTAATCGGTGCAACTGACTCCTGAATAATGTCTAGTACTCGCGACAGGTCCTCTGGTGTGCCTGCCTGAGAGGCGTTTTCCTGGACATGAGGTTTTACTGTGTTATCGAATGAACGGAGGTTTCCCTTTTGGGAAGTCATACTAAATTCCTCTTGGTATTGCTGTTTGGTAATGGTGATTTTTGGCAATATACGGTGGTTTCAGGAGACACCCACCCGTAAATTCACAAGGCGACTGTGTAGTGGTTGTAGTGGTCAGCTAACGCCCACAAAGTTTTCAGGGACACCCACCAGAAATTAGCACTGAATGTCGACGATTTTGGGTGGATGTCCATTCAATCCCCCGTAAATTCACAAGGCGACTGTGTAGTGGTCAACTAACGCCGATTCAGGCGCGTCAATCTCATCCCCCATCCAAAAGCAAAGACTGAATGCCTAAGGTTTTGAGTGGGTATCCATGTAACTTTTCAGACTGAATATCTAAGGTTTTGGGTGGGTGTCCATGTAACTTTTGTTTGGGCGCACTTGTACTCATCGAAGGTTAATTTTGAATGGGTATCGCTTTAATAGCCCTGACTAAGAAACTGAACTTACAATAACTACTTTGCTCCATGACTTTTCCGGATGCCATAACTTTACTCAATGGTAACCAGTCTTTATTTTCCATAACTTGTTCTTTAGAATAAGGACCTGAAGTTTTATGTGTATCTGTATCGATTGCGTAATATTGACAATTGAAAGTTTTCAGGAGACACCCACCCGTATATTCACAAGGCGACTGTGTAGTGGTTGTAGTGGTCAGCTAACGCCGACTTAGGCGCGTCCATCTCATTCCCCACCCAAAAGCCCAGACTGAATGTCTAAGATTTTGGGTGGATGTCCATTCAACCCCTTCTCTTATTCAACCCTTTCTTTGCAACTCACCTACATTGCACACTACTAAAGCAGAGTTTTCAGGGACACCCACCAGAAATTCGCACTGAATGTCGACGATTTTGGGCAGATGTCCATTCAATCCACTGGCGTCATTGCACAGAACAGAGGTTTTCAAGAGACACCCACCCGTAAATTCACAGACCAATTGTGGGCAGTTTCAAAGTCGAAATGCAAGACTATCAAATTCAGCGCTTCCTATAAGCTCTGAGCAGTGAAAGTCATATGTTTAAACACGAAATCTTGAAGAATAATCAGATTCGGACAATACGAATGCGCATCCAGGCCTGAACTTAGATAAGTTGAAATGGTGAAAAAGAAAAAGTGTTAACCCAGTAATCGCTCGCACTGAGTCAGGTTGGTGCGTCGCTTTTTGTGAAGGTGCTCACAGTAATCTGTCATCGCTTGCTTTCGCCCTACCGCGCCATGAAACACCTTTGTGAACTGCGTAGTTAGTTTGAGCCAGCTATCCGGCTCTATTTGCAATCGTGTCAGCAGTGGCTGGCTATCACTGATACAACCTCGCTTATCTGCACGCATGCATCGGCCTGTTAGCTCAACCAGCTGTATGTAATAAGTCAGCTCAAAGGGCAATCCTTTGGGCATGTGTTTTCTTGGGTTACCAGCAAAGCGTAGTAAGCTCTTAGGCTGCTTTCCTTGTCGTGCATACTCAATACGCTTTTTAATGCTAGTATAATCAGACGTTTCCGGTGTCGCTGCCATTTTGGCTCTGACTGGGTTCAGGTCAACATAAGCTAGACACGCTGCCAGTGCCGCTTCATCCAGTAAGGCCTGTGACTTAAATCGCCCTTCCCAAAACCGGCCTGTACAACCATCTTCTTTATTGGCCTTGCGGGCAATGTCTTCATTCAACACCCGCATGAACCAGCTGATGCTCGCAAGGCGTATTCTGAACTCTCTTATGTCTCCATCAAGCATATTGCGCTCTGACTCGCTCAGCGCATCACCATTGATGAATTTGTGCGTCAACCAGTTGCCCTTAAACAACTTATGCCATCGAAGAACGATTGCTTTATCTGATAACCTTTGTGCTTTCTTATCATCTACATACAGCACGATATGCGTGTGATTGCTCATCACCGCGTAGCCACACACATCAATGCAAAACACCTTCGCAAGGGTCAGCAATTTTTCCTCAACCCAATCTCGACGATGTTCAAAAGACTTGCCCGTTAAGCGGTCTTTGCCGCACAGAAATGCCCGGCGAACACACCGGGATATGCAGTGGTAGTATTTAGTGTCTGATAGGCTGACCTGCCTCTTCCTTGCCATTGGCATAATCTAGCATCCTCAATCCATTGAGCATTATCTAAAGGTAGACGGCGTACATTCCGTACGCCAGTTTAGGGTGGGTATCCTTATAACTACTTGGGTGGGTGTCCATTCAACCCCTTCCCATTCAACCCCTTCCCCAAAAAGAGAGTTTACGATCATATCTGAAGCTTTAAGGCAAGGCTCGCTATGTTAATTGCTTAAAATATGTTCGCGATCTCACCCTGGATATATGTCAGAGCAACACATTTATAGCGGACTGGACCAAACATCAGGCGTGGCAACACAGGTAACATAACGAACGGGATAACGAAAACTCGCTACCCCGCAGGCCTACTCGGCTTAACATCGCTGGAGCGTCCATATATGTCCATGTAACTTCTTCATCTTTTCCACTCCTCCATCTTTAACTCTACAAACTGCTTCAGTTGATTTGACAAAGCAATGTTTATTTCCGAAACCTCAATCTGAAAAAATAGTCCATTAGAACGGTGAGTCATAATACAATCTGATAAATTATACCTAGGTAGAATATCTTGACACTCAGCTACGATAAGCGAAATCTTATCATGAATACTATCAACTGATTCTGGGTCAGATTTAAAATACACGCGCCGCGATGGATTGCGCTCATTTGGTGTTAACAAATAATAGCCAGAGTTAATATCTTTTTGTACCCTTGCCCCTTTAAACTCCCCTTCAAGCATTACAAGCATGGCGTAATAATCTGAAGAAAAACGCCTGACGTTTTCTTTCTTATACACCAACACTTGAAAAACGCTTTTAAAGTCACCCTCTTTACTTGTAAATGGCTTATAACTTTTTATATATCTAACAACCTCTTCTGAACCAAAGTGGAGACTTATAATTGACCCCTCCATATCAATACCCTCTGCGCTATAATTAGAGAAGTCGGTATTAACACTTTTTACGTAGCGCTTGGGAATTATGTATTTCTTTCCTCCAAACTCAAGTTCTACTTCACCATACTCACATCCAAGGGAAGAATACAAGAACACACAAATCAGAGTAAGTAACAAACACCTATTCATTCTATTCTCACTCCCGCTGCATCACAACCGTTACAGTACAATAGATTACTAATAGGCCCAGGAACAACAGAGCCGCCATATATAAAACGATCTATATTCAATTGATCAAAGACTTTATAGTGGTAAGTATCGATTTGCATATAGCTCAGTCCTCCTGGAATTTCACCTATATTGTTATTAAAGTCAAAATCGACAGCCTCAATATGTGCATTCATTATAGCGACCCCAACATCATGCTCTGTAATATCAGGGGTTCCACTATGGAAATACTGTAAATGATTACGAAGTCTTATATTAGTTATTCTTTCAAAAAAACCTTCATCATTAACAATATTTAATGCTGCTTTGGCTAATTTATCTCCAGCTATAGCTCTTGATTCCCAGAACTCTTTACGCATTTCAAGTTTTGCAAACCTTCTTTGTTCTTTTGTAATAGCCAACGTTCTCCTTTGTTGCTTCGCTTCAAAAGCGCCTCTTCCCTCAGCATTCAACAAGTGCATCATTGCAGCTGTTCGTGCGCCATTTGAGAACTTACCACCGGTAATAGCACTCGCTGTACCGCCAACAATAGCAGCCACAGCCGTTCTACCTGCAATTGCCGTCCATGCGCGGTTATTCATATTAAACCCGGCATTGCCCATGGCCATTTTAGTAAAGCCAGCCGCAATAAATCCATGTCCGAATTTGCCACCTGACAGGACACTAGTGACGCCACCCACAAGTGCATGACTTCCAGCCCATTGCAATTGTTGGCCAAGTTCCAAGTCTGCGAATGATAAGTTTGAACCTGGCTTGATACCGAACTTAGCTTTAAAGTGCTTACCTATCTGCTGAAAAGCATAAGCAGAGGCCGCCGATATGGCACCGTTCTTCAAGGCTGCACCAAAATCTCCCGTCACTGCGTAGGTTTGCGCTGCGTTGTACGCCCCCAAACAGGCTGGGGCGCCAGGACCACAACCTATCCCAATCCCAATCTGAACAGCCGCATTCAACACTGGTACTTGTGCAATTGCGCGTAACGCATTTCCTATCGTTCCTTGCCAGTATTTTTTATACAAGCTGCCAAGCTTCTTAAACAAATACCCACTCGGATCCGTATAACTCAGCGGATTATTCAACACATAAGAGTAAGCGTTATAGTTCTGCAAATTACTCGGCGCCTGAACAAACGGATCCGCCTGCATAAACCGGCCCGTATCTGCATCGTACACTCGACCATTCATATGAATGATGCGGTTATCACCGCCCAGCGTAATGGGCTCGTGGCCCGTGTAACTGCGGCTGTTCGCAGGCACCCGGGTAAAGATCCCCATGGTGGCTGCGGACCATTGAGTGTAGCTGGTATCACTGCTGGGCGGTCTGACTATCTCGCTTTGTTTACCAAATACGTCATAGCTAAAGCGTTTGAGGAACTTACCGGCATAATCGGTAATGGCCACCACTGAGCCCTGATGGTCCGTAAACAGCCATTGCAGGCTGGCCTGTCCATTAGGATGATAGGTCTGCACCGCATCGCCGTTAATGCTGCGACGCACATAATGCTGATTGGCAAATTCACCACTGGCGCCTTCATCCACAATCTCCAGCGCGCCAACATAGTAGATGGTTTTGCTGCCTTCTGTGCGCTTATAACGGCGGTTATTAGCGTCGTACTCAAAGTTTATCACCTCGCCATTTTGGCTGATTTGGGTCACCTTGTTACGGGCGCTGTAGGTCAGCGTGCGTTCCTGCGACACCCCATTGAGCAAGACCGTTTCACCTGTCTGATTGCCATTGGCATCGTAATGGAAGGTTTCGGTCTGTGACCCTTTAACCCGCTCATAGATGGCATGTAAAGGTTCACCTGCCTTGCCATACTTTTGCGTCCAGCCATCTTTGCTGGTGAGGTCACCGTTTGCATCGTAGCCATAACGAACCTCACCGTTCACCGTCGTCACCCGATTCAGTGCATCGTAGCCAAAGGTGGTCGCAGTTTCTGCCGCAGTCAGGGCGCGACTGGTCAGATTCCCCAGCGCATCAAAGGTGTAACTGTGCTGCTGAATGTGACTGTAAGCACTGTGCTCATCTACGCCCAGCGTCTTCAGGTTGCCACGGCTGTCATAGCCCACCACCATGCTGAAGTGGCCTTTTTTATAGCCAATCACACGTCCGGCACTGTCTTCAGATTCGGCAACATAGTAAAGCTGCCCGGCATCCCCCTCGCGCGCTTCTTGCTTCTGGTACACCTGGCCTGCGCTGTAATACAAACGCTGGCCCCGGGCCTCTACAAAGCGACCGCGATCCCGGGTACGACGATAGTCATCAAACTGCTGGAACACCCGGCCATATTCATCAAAGGTGGTCAGCTGTACAACACATTTAGCATCATGCACTGAGGCCAGCGCGTCGGTTATCCGCACATCTTTGGTGGCAGGCTCGTAGCTGACTTCATCTTTACAGCTACGCGGATTTTCTGGAACGATAGGCGAATTTTCCGGATCAGTCGGTTGGCTTTCCAAATTAGTAGGCAGGCTTTCTAAATCGGTGACCGATGCGACCTGACGCCCCAGCGGATCATACAGGTATGACCGTACCCAGCTGCCGCGTTGCTCGCTGTCCAGTCGCCAGGGCTGGCTGGGGTGATAATGCCACTGGCTATCAACCGCATCGTTAATGTTGAGCTGTGTTTTACGGCCAAGGTCGTCATACACAAAGCTCTGCTTATCGCCATTGGCGTCAGTTTGTGTCAGCAGCTCGCCCAGTGCATTGTAGGTGTACTGCCAGTTGCCCCGGTCAACATCTTCAGTGCGCTCTTTGCGGCCCGTGATCAGATTGTAGGTGTTGGTGATAAGAGCAGTATTACCCTCGGCAGAGGACTTCACCGTTTCCAGCAATCCGAGCCGGTTGTAGCTGTAGGTCAGCACCTGACCGGTCTGATCCGTTACTGTGTGCTTCTCGCCATGCACATTATGTGTGGTGATGGTCGTTTGGACTCCTCCCGGAAAAGTTTTCAGGGACACCCACCAGAAATTCGCACTGAATGTCGACGATTTTGGGTGGATGTCCATTCAATCCATCAGATGTCCATTCAATCCATCAATTTACATACCAATGGTCGGCAGGTCCAAACCTGAGTTGCAGGTGTTGGTTATCAGCGTGGCCCACTAACGCCGATTTAGGCGCGGCAATCTCATCCCCCACCCAAAAGCCCAGACTGAATGTCTAAGGTTTTGGGTGGGTGTCCATGTATCTATGTATTATCTATGTATTGCTATTCTGTATATAGCTTTCTAAAAGCGCTAAATCTCTCTTAATAAACCCTTTTAGTCCATACGTTTTTCTTAGTTCATCTCTTTGTACTTCAATATCATCCAGCGTAACTCTTTCACCGTTAGACAACTTAAACATAAACCCAAAGTACACGCCTTGGTTCTTGGTAAGTGCTTCGAAAAAGTTCTCTTCAGGAATTAGTGGCTCTGGGTAATTAAAGCTATTTAGAGAAGCAACATATTGCTCAACTAACTCATCTTTTTTTTCTATAAAGCTTTCTATGAAAGCTCTAAAAAATTTTTCATCAAAAACTTGCTCGATAGGCAGCACTCTACCATCTCGCAAAACCCGATAGTTCAATGAATGCTGTATTGTTAAACAATAGTCTTCAGCCATATCAAAGCCACTAACATTCCCCCACACCTTTGCAAGGTCACGATCATAAATACCGTACTGAACTTGAGGTACATCCCCAACTTTATGGTTAGATATAATTATACCAATCGAGTATCGTTCATCGATACCATAAAAATATATAAGAGAACTATCAATCGACGGACCTTTTTTTAATCCATAACTTTCAACAATTTTTTTCAGTTCTGTCTTTTTCATAACATCAATCTTGATCTTGGTAGTAAATCCTAAAGAGCTCGACATTTGTTTTCCCTATTTTACCTAGAGGTAAAAATGTTGGTGATGGAGTTCTTGTGACTATGGCACCTTCTGTTTGAATCATCCTATCATTGCGAATCTGCCTTGCTATAAGTCTGGAGTTATTCAATTTTACTTCCATGAATGACACCAATTCCTCCGTCTTACCATCCAAGAGTGTTAAATCGGGATATCTAATCTTTCCATTTACTTTTAATGTTACACCCTTGACCAATACAATGTAGCCCCTTTCCCGCATAATAGATGCAACATACTCTTCAGCAGATTCTCCCGCGGCTTTATTTACACCGACTAAACTTTTGAATTTTCCCTCTTGGTATTGCTCATAGAGCTCAAGAATTTCATCAGGAATTGGATGACTTTCGTCCATTTGCGCTTCTTTGCTGAATGGATACAGCCCATCGTGCAAATCATCATTAAACATCCTCGAAAATGCTGCAGTCACAGCACCATTAGCAAACTTTCCTCCGCTGATTTTCGAAACAGTGCCACCAACCAAAGCGGCTACCGCAACCCTCACTGGACTGACCTTAACGCCAGGTTGAATACGACTTATCGCAGGGGCAAGCGCCTGTGTAAATCCTGCCGCGGCAAAGCCATGACCAAACTTACCTCCTTGCATCACAGACATGGTACCACCTACCAGACCATGTGCCGCAACCTTACCAAAATAGCCCGCGCTACCAAATGCAGTATTGACTCCTTCAAATGCGCCCCCTACTGCAAAGAATGCTGTCGCAGAAGCTCCTGACAATGCACCAGCTTTTATAGCCGCTCCAAAATCCCCTGTTTGATAATAGGTATTCTGCGCTGACGCATAAGCTGTCACTGCTATACTACATGGCCCACATACAGCACCTGATACAATCGCAGCTCCTGCTGTATACAATGTCGATAGGGTTTTACTATTCGCAATAAAACGCTGGATCTGGTGGGCCATAACCGCTCCCACGATACCACCAGACATAAACCCAGCGATTTGTGTAAGCTTCTTAAACAAATACCCACTCGGATCCGTATAACTCAAAGGATTATTCAACACATAAGAATAAGCGTTGTAGTTCTGCAAATTACTCGGCGCCTGAACAAACGGATCCGCCTGCATAAACCTGCCCGTATCTGCATCGTAGATCCGACCATTCATATGAATGAATGTGATCTTGGGTGCAACCTTAGACAGCTTATGAAAGTGAAGGATTAGTTACTTCTAGAATATTAAAGTTGCGATAGAGCTTAGGTGTCGAACCAATAAAAAGGCAAAATTGTTCTAACTCATATCAGAGCTTACAGTTTCGATGAATAGAGTTGAACTTCATCTGACAAACAGCAGCGAGCGAAAGTCGGATGATCGTTCAAGCTCGTTCTAGACAGAAATGAGATAGTCCAGATCTATCTCACTCATTGTCAATCGAAACTGTTTGTCATCAGACGCATCTCGAAACTAGTGTTTTAAGTTACAATTAACTCGGATAAACTGTCCTATTTACTGCTGAGGAATTTGCTAACTCATTGGTAAGCCAAGCTTGTCAAAGAATGCCTTATTACGCTCTTTCGCCATGTTAACTAAGCGATCAAACGAAATAACTTCGATATATGTTTTAAAGCCTTTGTTGTAACCGAAGTAACCTAGATGGTCATGAGTCACTTGAAGGTCTAGCATCTTACATCTCTTAAGCAAAGAGGGAGTGAGGTCTGCAATCACATAGCAATAACCCGGAATGTCACTAGCATTTGGAATAGGACGACCTTGAGGTGTTTTCGTTTCACCATCTCTCACTCGCTCTAGGTAGCCAAGAGCTTGCTCAATAGGGTCTTTATCTTCTCCAGCCTTAACATCATTACGCATAGGACGTTTTATTTCGACCACGGTAATTGAAGCAAGCGGCATCGACTTTTTATCCGATACGAGCATTGGATTATCGTAGATGTTCATAGCCAGTAAATCAGGTTCTTTACCGCTGTCAGTATCTACAATAGGCATAGTAGACAGTGGTTTATCGGATGCTAAATAGTTGTGAAATGCTAGACGTTCATCAACTAACCATAGGTTGCAAGAGTCTAAGAATACTTCACTCGAGTCTTTTCTCATCGGCATAATTAGCTCATGGATGATTTCTTCTTTGGCATACTTGCCATCAGAAGTGCGCTCGATAGACTTTTCTAGCAAATCGATTATCACTTTACGATGCGATACGTAATTAGCTAGGTCGGACTTTTTCAAGTCTTCTACTTTTTGTAAATAGCTCTGGATACGTTCTTCATACTCTTCCGCTTGCTCATTCCGCTTAGGAGTCATAATTTGCTGACCTTCGCATAGCAGCTGACGCTCTACGGCATACCACTGCTCATGAAGGTGTAACTCAACGTCTTTATCAGACTTATCCGGATCAATAATCAGGTCTTTTTCTTCGATGTAGTTGGTAATTGGACGATAACGAGGAGCTTGGGTCACGATGTACTCGTCAACTCTGCGCTTACCCGCTGAGATATTCTTTTCTAGGACATCTTCAAGATAAGATTGTGCTCTCTTAAGAACACCTTCACGAATTACTTTTAGTGAAAGCTCTTGGTCAGCAAAGAGACCATCAAAACTTTCCGCTATTTCAAATGACGTTCGTTCTGCCCGAACGTTGTCGTCCAAGAACCTAGACGATACGTAACAGGTATAAACAAACTCTCCAGAGTCATCAGAGATCTTCTGATAAAGACCCGGAAGTTTGCCTTGAATTCCTTCTTCTTTTACCAAGCGGTTAGCAGCACATAAAGACAGTTGGTGCTTCTTATTAACCGAAGCCCTGAACTTGATGTGTGTTAGCTCAAACGTCTCACCAAGAATTTCAATCTGATCATGCGCTGCTTGCGAGTGCATGTGATCATCAAACAACTCATATAGACTGACGATTTCTGAACCATCTTCAACAAAGATCTGAGGCACACCACCTTCACGAACAAAGTACCACAGACAATGCTCTAGAAGGGCATTGGCAATTGTTTTAGTACCTGATGGGACTGCTTTTCTGTACGCCTTATCAAACTCATTAAGTGTTATTACAGAGCCAGTTTGATTCTGCTCTGATGATGTAACCTTATCGTCATGTACACCTTTACTACTATTAAAAGCGAACTCACGGTAGCTAAAACTGCCTTGTTCAGAAAAGACGCTTGATACACTTACTTGGTCAAATGCCTTAAGCCACAATAAGCGGCCAACACCACGACACCCTTTATCTATCTTATGGTCAGAGTCTAAGGTCTGAAAGGAGTTAAAGTTTACGTTGTTGAATCCACAGCCATTGTCTGAGACCTTAAATCCAAGAATAGGCGCACACGACCCAACACCAATATCTATCTCTCCTTGTGGTTCACGGATAATGGTTAGAGTAATTTTGCCTTGGCCTGTATTACCTTTTTCTTCAATAGAGTGAATAGAGTTAACAACCGCCTCAAATACTGGCATCAAGCCATGATTCCTTGGCAAAGAGGTATTTCTAAGTCGACCTCTTAGGTTCGTGTGCAAGTTCATCACTAGTCCCTTGAATTTAATATAGTGATTTTAAATTAAGAAAACATGTTATTGCATAATTGGTTAAAGATTAAGTGATATTCTCAAATTTGCCGAACTTTATTGCTATTTTAATGGTGCTAAGGAATAAAGTCAGAGGACAGCTGTTCAAATTCGTAATTGAAAGGCTGTAACTCGTAATGGGGCTGAAACGAGTTACGCCTATAGTCCCGCTTCTGGCACAAAGCTACTACTCACTGTCAGATTAGATTCAACCCTAAAAACCGATCTGACAGATCAAGTTAAGACATATTCAGCAAATTGCTCTTAGCTCTTAGCTCTTAGCTCTTAGCTCTTAGCTCTCAGCGCCTCACTTTATCAAGCTCAAAGTCAAAACCCAAAAGGTCATTTGAATACAACTCAATCTGCCTATTGACGTTGAATTTCAACTGCTCAATGGTGTACTTGTCTATCATATTAAAAAGAATATGTACGTTGTGCGCGCTTGCGATCAAGCACTGGAATTTAATACTTAGGTCTTTGCATTCAAATGGCGACAACCCTAAACTTATTCCTTCCATGTAGACATCATTCATACCGTCATATTTTAGTGCCATTGCATCCACCCACTCAGCGGTTGATATGTCACTCCTATTAAATTGTTCTAGCAGCTCTATCGTAGTCGCCATAATAATTTTCGTCTTCTCTGTGAGCTCTAAAACTGACTTAATGAAATCTCCTTTATTCATGGTATGGATAGCGTTGTATACTGAGAACTGCAAATACGCATTGTTCCAACTTATCTTGATATCATCACCTATACACTCTCCCCCTTGACTCATAGGGCGAGCGCTTTCAGACAGAGCTTCAGAAATCCATTCCGTGCTACATAAAAAATTGTTATTTTTGGCATCCTCTGCACTGGGGTAAATATGCAACCAAACAACATGGGCTGATTGCAGCCTCCAATGTTCGCCAAGTGATGAAGACCTATGATAATCAAAATTCTGAGCTTCTTTTGTAGCACTTCGAACCACGTCGATTATCTCGGCTTGAGTATGCTCTTTATTTAAAATAATACTTAGCGAATATCTTTTTGCCGTTCCGTGACTAACGTCATCTATGTCCGAAACAGTGAAGCTTTTATGAACAGGAAATATGTCAACGAGTCTTTTTAGATCCACATCCATACCTGGGTTTATACGCTGATAGAATGGAACCAACATTTTCCAGCTTTTCCTTGTCCTGGTAATGCTTTGAGCTGTCACGGCCTGCCAATAACAAACTTTGTTATCGATATCACATAGTACAACCAATACCGGTAGTGAGTGATTTAGCCAGTAATCAAGGTGCTCTCTATCCCCCCTAAATATGTATCCTTCAGCTGTTTTTTCTTTGAACTGAGACTTACCTGACTTAATTTGGAGCGCGATCAGTTTCCCCGTTACTTCTCCGTCTTGAACCACTTCAATTTGCGCATCAATTCCATAATCACTTACGCTCTGTTCTCTAAAAATATAACCAGCTATTTCAAAAAGACCGCCTGTAATTTGCACACCAATTCGATCGGTATTTGCACTATTTTTAATTTTCATTTCTGTTCCTTGACAATTAATTTTTAACTCGGCCCCAATTACCCCCAGCTCTCAATAATTGCTGTTTTGCTGCGCATTGTGAATACCCACTCCTTGCCTGCTTTTTCTTTTTCAAACAAGTTCAGCTCAACCAGGCCGTTTAAGGCATCTCGTGCGGTATTGTATGAGCAGCCCAGGTTTTCTTTCACATTAACCGCTGTAAACTGCTTGGTCTTACCGCTTTTTGCCACCATAAACAGCGTTTTTTGTTTGTCACTGAGCTTACTGAACAGGCCCGAGTCCCATAGCCAGCGGGTGAACGCTTCAGACTCTCTCAGGTTATTCTCATAGGCATGCTTAAATTCGCCAATCGCACGACCTACAATTTTGCACTGATAGTCAATGAAGTAGGTTAGATCCAGGTCATCCGTTTCAGTGTATAAGTAGCTTTTTCCATATTGGATAGGGGCTGCTTTAAGTAGCACGCTGATGGCTATATACCTGAATGCCGCATAGTCATTTTTGAACATGTACCAGTAAAATAACGAGCGCGCTACTCGGCCATTTCCATCCCTGAATGGGTGCTCAAAGCCAATCACAAAGTGCATAACGATTGCTTTAATAAGTGGATGTAAATAGTGACTGCTTTCGACATCCTGATGGTCCTGATTTACCCAGGCAATAAACTGCTCCAGCCGCTCGTGAATTCGGTTGGCTGGCGGCGGGGTGTGTACCGTGTTGCCCTCAGCATCAGCCACTTCAACATCATCTGTCTGCCTGAACGCGCCGGGGTGGTATTTTTCATCATCTATCGACTCCACACCGATTTGGTGCATGGACTGAATAAGGTCAATGGACAACCGTTTGTGGCGGTTTTGCCAGGCAAATTGCATCATTTTAAAATTGCCAATGATCATTTTCTCGTCTGGCGTCCTTGGCTTTCTTGCTCGCTTGAGCAGATCTTTTGCCACTTTTGTTGTGGTCGCAGCCCCTTCCAGTTGGCTGCTACTAATGGCTTCGTCCTCGATTAGGTCATTAAGCAGATATTCAAAGTGTTTTTCTTCGCCTACTTTACTGCACATATACTCGAGTGAGGCACTGGTTGCATGCCTGTCAGCTTCTGAGATTGCCTTTTGCATGGTCGGTGTCAGATAGAAGCGGGCCTGCCGCTCGGGTTCATCCAGTGGCAGTACGGGGCTCAGCTGTTTACTTCTGGCTTTCTTGATAAGGCTCCAGGCAATGTCCAGTTCCAGCCCTTTTGGCAGACGAAACCGTAATTCGTCATAGTGCAGATAGCGCCCCTTGTCATCAACCACGGAGGCGTGATCAAAATAACGGGAGAGCTCTTTAGGGGCATGCTCAGTGATCCAGGTCAGTGGATCAGTGTGAGTCAAATGCGGTGGATGCTTAATCATATACTTATCTCAAAACACCTGAATTTTGAGATAAGTATATTATAAGGATAAGAGGTATGTCTCAAAAATATCACAAATTGAGATATAAATTCCTGTTAATGTCCATAAACCTCACGGTCTCAACTACACATCTTCCCTGATATAGTCATGTAGCTTGCTGTCTGCCACTGCCTGCGACCTGGCCGCCGGGTGACATCGGCTAAGCGTTTCCCTTAATTGCACCTGAGTAACGGTCAGATAGACCTGAGTTGTTGAAATGTCGGCATGTCCGAGGTACTCCTGAATACACCGCACATCCGCCCCGTGCTGTAGCAAGTGAGTGGCGGCCGAATGCCGGAGTACATTACAGGCAGCCCCAACGTCAAGACCCGCCATCAACAGATACTTTTTTACCAGCCTGCTTAGCTGTGACGCATTAAACGGTTTTCCCTGGTTATCCAAAAAGAAGTGAGTCCCCGAATTCAGCTTCGCCAGCTTTGGTCTGGCAAAGTTCAGATAAGCGTTCAGCCAGGATACCGTTCTGGGATACAAAGGGGTGTAGCGACCTTTACCACCTTTGCCTTTCCTGACCAGTATGGCGCATTTGTCTGAGTCAGTCCGTACGTCCTGTAACTGCAACTTTCCGGCTTCCATACGTCGTGCAGCAGTGCCGTAGTAACACTCCAAAATGGCTCTATCGCGCAAGCCGGTGAGGCCGTATGCCCGGGTCTGATACATTAACCATTCAATTTCTTCTTCGCTCAGAAAGGCGGTCACGACGGGCCGTGGTGCCTTAGATATTCTGGCGCTCACCAGAGGATCTTCAGTAATGAGCCCCGTATAGGCCAGCTCTTTGAACAATGTGCGAATGTCTGCTGCACGTTTTCGTCGCGTTGTGGCATTCAGCTGTGCATGTGTTTTCGGGCTAATATGACGACACAAGTAGACCTTGTATTGCTCGAAACAAGCTTTCGTTACCTGCTCCGCACTTTCAATGCCCTGAGCGTGCAGCCAGGCAAAGAACAGCTCATGATTATTGCGCTGCTTGTCAATGGTCATCAGCGACAACCCATCGGCCATCCTGTACTGATCGTTACGATCAAGCAGCTGTCGTGTGGCGCTGTTAATTCGAGGGTTCATCTTGCACCTCCCGCTGGAATTGGCTCAGGCACATCGCCAGCTCATATACAGGCTTAAATCCCTCAGGTAGTGGTTGGCTCAGGTTTTCATGCGACAGGGGTATCCACAACCTCTGAAACGCACCTTTGCGCCTTCTGCCAATGCGTTCACCGTATATCGCATGTAACTGTTCGGCCTGTTGTAGAAAGACGATGACGCACCCGCTCAACACTTCATGGCCACTGGGTCTGATGATGCCCAACCGTTTTAAAACACCACGCACCAGCTGCCCTTCTACACTGCGGGGCGTTGGAAGGCGATTACCCATAGTGCGATCCGCAAACCCCAGCATAGTTTGCCCGGGCAGGCTACACGCCTCACCAAGTTGCTCCCGTACATAGTGTTTTGCCCGTGCAGACGCCTGAAAAGATTGTCTGTAATGCTCACAGAGTAAAGGCAGCGTTTGCGTACGAATTTGCAGATCAAATTGCCGAATATGTTCAGGCTGAGTCATGTTATTCATGAGTTCTCCTCCGCGATAGGAGAGTGGAGCTTGCGCATTGATTCGCCATGCAACTGAATGATATGGGCCCGGTGTACAATACGGTCCATGATGGCATCCGCAGCAGTTGGTTCACCAATATACTCATGCCATTTTTCAACCGGTAGTTGGGAAGTGATGATCATTGCGCCGCAGCCTGCTCTGTCTTCAAGCATATCAAGCAAGTCCTGCCTATTTCGGGCATTCAAAGGAGTCATCCCCCAATCGTCCAGGATTATTACTCGCGGTCGCTTGAGCTGCCTACGGACCTTAGATATTGAGCCGTCTCTTGCGGCAATTTCCCATTCTTCGTATAAAAAGCTACATCGTTTATATAAAGCACTAAAGCCTTCTCTGATCGCTTTATTCGCTAATGCACATGCCAACCAGCTTTTCCCTGCACCTGCACTACCGGACAATATAATAATCAGAGCTTTTTCAATCCATGAGCATTCACACAGAGATTCGATGAGCTTTTTATCAATACCTCTTTGAGGGCTATAGTCTATGTCTTCTATACATGCACTGGATTGTTTCAACTTCGCGTTTTTCAACATACGCTCTAGCTTTTTCCTCATATTTTCAGCATCTTGAGCGTCAGCCAAATCAGCAACAATATCCAGTACAGGTCGAGAAGCACTATCCGGAGAAGAAAGGATTGAGTCTAACCTTTTTGCCGCAGCGCTTAAGCCCAGACCTTCCAGCTTGTCGAATACCTGCTGTTTATACATGAGACCCCCTTAGGCCTTTGTAATACTCTGGGCCTCTGATGTTAGAATGCTCCGGCAGGTTGCCCGCGCCCCCTTCCTCCACCATTTCGTGCTCATCGATGCGGCACTGTAGGATTGACTTGATGCTTGTGTAAGTTGGCGAGTGTATTCTTAATGCACATTGACACGCTTTTTCAAAACGTGTCACCCCAAAATCGTTCTCAAGTACTTTCAATTTTTCACAGGCCTGACAGGCCTTTGACGAATGGTCACTCTTATTTTTGAATTGTTCAGAGACGACTTTAATAGCCCCTTCACCAATTCCGGATGCCCAAGCGAGAAAGAATGATTTGTGCATCTGGGCATACTTTTTATGGTTAAATGGTCTGTGGTCATTGTTTGTTGTCGTTCCATTTACTACAAAGCTGCGTTTATGAGTGGTCAGGTGCTCATGGTTTTGATAGATCTCAACCTTGTCGGCACAAACTTTCACATCCACTTTTTCATGTCTGAACTGATAAGGTATTGAGTAGAAATGCCCTTCAATATCGACATGATAATCTTTTCCGACTGTACGGTTATAACTCCATGCCCCATACTCAAACGCCGTGCTATTTAGCGGCTGCATCGCTGCTCTCTCTACCTCGTGAAACCGTTGATACCTGCTACCCGGAAATCGTTTAAACGGTCGATTGTTTAACACAACAAGTAACCGAGCAATTTCCTTGTTTAGCTCCTCAATGCTAAAGAAGGTTCTTCTTCGTAAAACGACTGTAATCCACCGGGTTACAAGCAACACGCCAAGCTCTCCTAGTGATTTATCCTTCGGCTTTCTAACTCTGGCAGGCTCAATCGTCGTTCCGTGATGATCTGCAAACTCTTCGTATGCTGCGTTTAGATGCGGCTCTTTACCCGCTTTAATAACGGCAGCCTTTAAGTTGTCAGGGACAATTGCTCTCGGTACACAACCTAAAAACTCAAATCCTTTTTGCTGTGCAAGGCAAAAGTTTTCTGTTTTCTGTGAATTGACTGCACACGCAAAGATATACTGCGAGTAGCCCAAGACTAAGACAAAAATCTCTACCCAAGTTAACTTGCCCGACTCAGGATCTTTTATCTGAATTCGTTTTCCTGCGAAATCAACAAAGGCAACTTCCCCGGGTGAATATGTTTGTCGCATACTGATATCCAGCTTTTTCACATAAGCTCGGTACCGATGTGTAAACTGAGAATAACTGATAAAGTTTTCAGGATCCTGAAGGCGAGTAGAGTGCCAAATTTGCATCAGTGTTTGATGCCTTTCTTGCATCAAATCATGAACCCAGTCTAAAGGTGGACACTTAAGACTTGAACAGGAAACCTTTCGACCTACACCAAATATGTTTGCAAGTTCGCTGTCATTGGCATCATCCACCATTTCTACCTTGACGGACTTTTGCTCACATTTCAGCCGGTAGCTCTTAACGGTATTTTCTGAAACACCGACTATACCAGCAATTTTTTTATTCGAGTGCTGCGTTACTAAAACTAGCTTCACCAGCCTGCGCCGCTTTAGTGGCTTTAAATAACTCATATTTTCTTTCCTCATGTAAAAAACAAGCACAAAGCATCCCCGGCCTTCGCAGTAGAAAGCTTGACCTAAGTGCAGTGAGGAACTAGGATTGAGGAGTCGGTATCTACAACTCGACAATCAACACATAGGGCTCGAGGGACCAACTCGGGCCTTCTGCTTTCTAGCTCCGGCAAAAATAAAACACACTATACAATCATTTAGTACCTCCAGACGTTAAGTATCACTTGAATCGGTTCTTTGCTGTGCCAGCCAGAGTGCGACGTCTTTGGTTAATGCATAACGCCCCCTGCGGTTTTGAATAGTGAATATCTTGATAGGAATGGTGTTACGAACAATAGACTGCCGAAGTGCCTCAACACTTCTATACCCCATGGCTAACCTCAACTGCTCACCAGATAGTATCGGGCTACCGTATAATCCCAGTAAATCTTGCTCCAATTGCAGTGCAAGCGCCTTACATTCTGGGTCAATCGCTTCACTCACAGACAACCCCCTTAAAAGGTAAACTAAACGCAACTGAGTAAGCCTAGTCAAGCTGGCAAAAACCATCAAAGGTCTTATTATTAGATTAAAGATATGGATTTTCATAAACGATGAACTCTAAATCACTGACTTAACTTCACTTTGCTTTTATAGGTCACTGTGTACATTGAAATGCACAACTTTTTATGCTCAACTTCCATGACTACAAACGCCTTTCACCACCAAGCAAAAGCCTGGCGACTCGTTACTTTGCTTCTTTTATTCAAAACATCACTGAATCAAAAAACCCTTACCAGGTGACCAAAAAGCTACTATATGCAGAAGACGGCTCGAAAAGTGCTCTAACCAAAAAGCACAACCTGAATAAGCTGTTTTATAAAAAGCGTGACGGAGAAGTGATCGGGAGAGAAGGCGTTGTTCGCAACATTGAGCAGAAATTGCAAAAACAGTTGCACATCGAAATTGACTTAATGTACTCAACTATTTGCCATCCAATCTGGCAACTTTTAGATACACCTTATACTGAAGCAAACATTAACTCTATTTTGCTGTCATTGCCACCGGCCATATCCTCTAAGTGTATTGCCCGTACAACCAGAGGAAATATAAAACGCAAGCACCCTTATGGAAAAACAGTTCATGCACTTAGTGAGCAGGATAGTCTGGATGCACTCACTTACTTGCTTATTTTGACTTTCGAGAAAGTCCACGATCCCGAATACGCATCTCTTTGCACTGAGCTGATATCAACAACAAAAATGTTCATGCGAATGGCAATGACACTGCCACTTTCACCCATTGCGGCAGACTTGTATTATCGCATTGCTAACTGGCTAAATGCAGACGAATCAGATAATGAGAGTTTTTATCTGGTCCCAATGGGGTTTTACTCCAAACAAGCCGTCGATTTTGATGGAGCGATTCAGTGCTATCACTATTGGTTAAAGCTGGCCCTCGAAATCGGATTAATTGAGGACACATATCACCATAAAATGGCCTTTTTAAAATCCATTGACCATTCACTCGCGGGAAAGCTCACCGAAGATCTACAGGATATGCATGACTACCAAATTGGTACAACCTTATACCTCGAAAAAATCCTCAAGCGAATGTCTTACTACCTGGCCTGACTCGACTATAGCTCAGTAAAGCCAGCGTTAGGGATCAGTTCACATCGGCGTGATTACTCAGTTTGTACAGTGCCACCAGTTGGTGGGACTGGCCGCAAATGCATCCTCCGCTGGTCTGTTGTGCATGCCAGCGCTGATTTCCACTGCACACCGCGCTGGCGTGATTGCACAGAAAAAAGGCGCTCACTGAGCGCCAATTTTGAATGGGTGTCACCTTAACTCCCCTAGTTCATCATGAGTCGATTTGAAGAAACCGACTCAATATTTAAACCATTCGTTAAAACCTTTGTTAATATAAATTTTGAGCCATCATGATATTGAATAGATATTATTTTCTTTGCTTCCCATCTTTCATAGATTGAAACACTAATCTGATCAGCTTTTAACCCCATAAAGTCCCGGATATTTTCTATATGCTCAAGAAATTTGAACTTAAAATCATTACTATCATATCCATAACTATTACTTAACACCCCAAGCTCCACCAAAAGGCTAACAACAAACTTAATTTCACTCTCCTTTACCGAACTGTCGAATGAAACAATCGCTTTACTGTGTTTTCCTCCACAGGAGGTTAATGGAAACAGCTCTCTAGTAAATCTCGCCTTACCTCTAATCTGCTCAAACTTACTCCCTATACACCCTCCGTCAAACGAAACCATGGGATGACTTTCATAAAGGAAGTAATCTGAACTCCCAGTTTCACTTGCAAATAAAAGCCTACAATTAAAAGAAAAATAGGCGAAGAGAAGTAATGCACTTAACACCTTCATATTAGTAATTCTCAAATAGAGCTTTAATGGTTGAGAAGCTTGGCTTAGCAACATTCCCTCCTCCGCCTCCTTCAGACATTAATTGATGATTACCGATATGATCAAACCCAAGGACATGACCAAACTCATGAGCCGCAGTATACTGACCACCATATTCTTTACTAAACCACATTTCATTCCCACCATGAAGAGCTATGCCTCGAACTAACGCAAGCCCGCCATCTACTAGCCGGTATCCACACTTTTCACAAGGTAAGACACTTATATCTCCACCTGACTCAACAACTTCTAGGTTAACTTCCAACATTAATACATCTCCATCGCCATTTTTATACGTACCCGTCCACTGATTCTCAATTGATTCGACATAGCTCAATAAATCTGATTGACTGATTTCTGGACTGCCACTGACGGTAGCATCAATCGACATTATCATCTCTTGCGCATACTTTGTGGCTTTCGAAGCTAGTTTTTTGTTTTTTACGAAGCCGTCATTTTGAGAGCCCGAAGTCGAGCTATCATACTTTTGTTTTCGCCCCCAATCCGCTCTCATCGCTGCAGCAAAAGCCGCACTGAACGCACCATTAGCAAACTTTCCGCCAGTTACTTTTGAAACCGTTCCACCCACAATCGCACTTACCACAATTTTTCCGAGCGGATTTCTGATCCCTCCACCAATGTTTCCAGCAGCAGCACCCAGTCCAGCAGCAAAGAATCCGTGACCAAAGTTACCACCCATCAACTTAGATGAAACACCTCCAATCGCAGCACTCGCAAGTATCGCACCGGCACTTCCACCTCCGGGCATAGCAGCAGCCGTCAAACCAGCGGTTAATCCTTTATTTAAACTTCCCGTAGTAGCAAAGGTAGAGCCTGCACTATATGCCGCAGTTGCCGCAGCGGCACACCAACCCTGACAGCCTGGAATAAAGTTGAGGCCAATGGTGACCACGGTGTTGAGCCAAGGAACCTTGCCAATAGCGCGAAGCATTTGCCACGTTCCCGTCGCCTTCATTGCGCCCTTAAGAAGCTTCTTAAACAAATACCCACTCGGATCCGTATAAGATAGCGGATTATTCAACACATAAGAATAAGCGTTATAGTTCTGCAAATTACTCGGCGCCTGAACAAAAGGATCCGCCTGCATAAACCTGCCCGTATCTGCATCGTACACTCGACCATTCATATGAATGATGCGGTTATCGCCGCCCAGCGTAATGGGCTCATGGCCCGTATAACTGCGGCTGTTCGCAGGCACCCGGGTAAAGATCCCCATTGTAGCTGCGGACCATTGAGTGTAGCTGGTATCACTGCTGGGCGGTCTGACTATCTCACTTTGTTTACCAAATACGTCATAGCTAAAGCGTTTGAGGAACTTACCGGCATAGTCGGTAATGGCCACCACTGAGCCCTGATGGTCCGTAAACAGCCATTGCAGGCTGGCCTGCCCATTCGGGTGATACGTCTGCACCGCATCGCCGTTAATGCTGCGACGCACATAATGCTGATTGGCAAATTCACCACTGGCACCTTCATCCACAATCTCCAGCGCGCCAACATAGTAGATGGTTTTGCTGCCTTCTGTGCGCTTATAACGGCGATTATTAGCGTCGTACTCAAAGTTTATCACCTCGCCATTTTGGCTGATTTGGGTAACCTTGTTACGGGCGCTGTAGGTCAGCGTACGTTCCTGCGACACCCCATTGAGCAAGACCGTTGCACCTGTCTGATTACCATTGGCATCGTAATGGAAGGTTTCGGTCTGTGACCCTTTAACCCGCTCATAGATGGCATGTAAAAGAGTTCGAGAGTTTTCAGGGACACCCACCAGAAATTCGCACTGAGGTTTTCAGGAGACACCCACCCGTATATTCACAGACCAATTGTGGGCAGTTTCAAAGTCGAAATGCAAGACTATCAAATTCAGCGCTTCCTATAAGCTCTGAGCAGTGAAAGTCATATGTTTAAACACGAAATCTTGAAGAATAATCAGATTCGGACAATACGAATGCGCATCCAGGCCTGAACTTAGATAAGTTGAAATGGTGAAAAAGAAAAAGTGTTAACCCAGTAATCGCTCGCACTGAGTCAGGTTGGTGCGTCGCTTTTTGTGAAGGTGCTCACAGTAATCTGTCATCGCTTGCTTTCGCCCTACCGCGCCATGAAACACCTTTGTGAACTGCGTAGTTAGTTTGAGCCAGCTATCCGGCTCTATTTGCAATCGTGTCAGCAGTGGCTGGCTATCACTGATACAACCTCGCTTATCTGCACGCATGCATCGGCCTGTTAGCTCAACCAGCTGTATGTAATAAGTCAGCTCAAAGGGCAATCCTTTGGGCATGTGTTTTCTTGGGTTACCAGCAAAGCGTAGTAAGCTCTTAGGCTGCTTTCCTTGTCGTGCATACTCAATACGCTTTTTAATGCTAGTATAATCAGACGTTTCCGGTGTCGCTGCCATTTTGGCTCTGACTGGGTTCAGGTCAACATAAGCTAGACACGCTGCCAGTGCCGCTTCATCCAGTAAGGCCTGTGACTTAAATCGCCCTTCCCAAAACCGGCCTGTACAACCATCTTCTTTATTGGCCTTGCGGGCAATGTCTTCATTCAACACCCGCATGAACCAGCTGATGCTCGCAAGGCGTATTCTGAACTCTCTTATGTCTCCATCAAGCATATTGCGCTCTGACTCGCTCAGCGCATCACCATTGATGAATTTGTGCGTCAACCAGTTGCCCTTAAACAACTTATGCCAGCGAAGAACGATTGCTTTATCTGTTAACCTCTGCGCTTTCTTATCATCTACATACAGCACGATATGCGTGTGATTGCTCATCACCGCGTAGCCACACACATCAATGCAAAACACCTTCGCAAGGGTCAGTAATTTTTCCTCAACCCAGTCTCGCCGATGTTCATAAGACTTGCCCGTGACGCGGTCGTTGCCGCACAGAAATGCCCGGCGAACACACCGGGATATGCAGTGGTAGTACTTAGTGTCTGATAAGCTGACCTGCTTCTTCCTTGCCATTGGCATAATCTAGCATCCTCAATCCATTGAGCATTATCTAAAGGTAGACGGCGTACATTCCGTACGCCAGTTTAGGGTGGGTGTCCTTATAACTACGCTTATAACTACGTTTAGCATCATGCACTGAGGCCAGCGCGTCGGTTATCCGCACATCTTTGGTGGCAGGCTCGTAGCTGACTTCATCTTTACAGCTCAGTGCGCTTTCCAGATCGGTGACCGATGCGACCTGACGCCCCAGCGGATCATACAGGTATGACCGTACCCAGCTGCCGCGTTGCTCGCTGTCCAGACGCCAGGGCTGGCTGGGGTGATAGTGCCACTGGCTATCAACCGCATCGTTAATGTTGAGCTGTGTTTTACGGCTCGTGATTGGTTTGTAAGTGTTGGGATTCAGCGTAGTCCACTAACGCCGATTTAGGCGCGTCCATCTCATCCCCCATCCAAAAGCCCAGACTGAATGTCTAAGACTTTGGGTGGGTGTCCTTGTAACTTTTAGTGTCTGATAGGCTGACCTGCCTCTTCCTTGCCATTGGCATAATCTAGCATCCTCAATCCATTGAGCATTACCTAAAGGTAGACGGCGTACCTTACAAACGCCACTTTAGGGTGGGTGTCCATGTATCTTCCGTTGGGATTCAGCGTAGTCCACTAACGCCGATTTAGGCGCGTCCATCTCATCCCCCATCCAAAAGCCCAGACTGAATGTCTAAGACTTTGGGTGGGTGTCCTTGTAACTTACTGCATCCAAAAGCCCAGACTGAATGTCTAAGACTTTGGGTGGGTGTCCTTGTAACTTGCACTAACGCCGATTTAGGCGCGTCCATCTCATCCCCCATCCAAAAGCCCAGACTGAATGTCTAAGACTTTGGGTGGGTGTCCTTGTAACTTATAAGCAGACCAAATAAGTAGAACTATGCAGTGGCTGCCAGCGCGAGCCATCAATTTCGGCAGCACAGCCACCTGATGGGACTGGCCGCAAATGCACCCTCCGCTGATCAGTTGTGCATGCCAGCGCTGATTTCCACTGCACACCGCACTGGCGTGGTTGCACAGAAAACAGGCGCTCACTGAGCGCCAATTTTGAATGGGTGTCACCTTAACTCCCCTAGTTCATTTATAGCGGACTGGACCAAGCATCAGGTGTGGCAACACGAGTAACATAACGAACGGGGTAACGAAAACTCGCTACCCCTCAGGCCTACTCGGCTTGACATCGCTGGAGCGTCCATATATATCCTTGTAACTCTCTAGCAACAACTATTAGTTTTCAACAAAATGAGCTTGCCAAACTTTTTCATTCTCCTTCTTAAACAACTCTATTTCATTAATAATCTTGGATTCTTCCTGAGACTTTAGCAGCTGAATAAAATCTCTAAATTTAATCGTTTTAGGGTTGTGTGAATTAAGCTTTGGAACTAATTTTTCAGCTTCATTTACTAACATAAAATCCCTTTCAATATAAAACCTAAGGAGAATATAATCAGCTTTTTCGAAACTGGATAATTTATCATAGTTGGCAGATAGAAATTCGACCAAACTTGTATAATCCAAAGCTAAGCTTTCCCTAACCAGCTTGCACTTATCCAAAATGAAGTCAATCAACTCGCTTTCTGACGGACTAGAGCCTTTACCCAAAAAGTGGGCCCTATCTGTGTCTGAAACATCTACATTCCCCAGTAGAGAGTAAGGGAAAATAAACGGAAAGCAAACATCAGGAAAAACCCAATAAAAAAACTTTGTACCTGACGAGTACTCACTAAATCCAACCCCACTTCTCACATTTTTAGTTGATGGCTCGAATACTAACATCCAAGTTTTGTCTTTCTTAAAACTTGCCGAAAATATATCTGTGTTCTTCGTCAATTGTGTAATAATTTTCTTTTTCATTCCTAATCACCTGTCGCAGGCATAATCAACACCAACTCAGTGGAGCTGGGCAAGTTTCTCTGATATTGTAGCTTTTGATATGGGTAGAGTATTGGTAAACCCGTTTTTAGCTCAAATGCTAAATGTGGCTCAGCTTCTGGCCCCCAAGTTGCATCTGGTCGACTAGAGTTCAAAGTTCCCCACGGGGTTTCAAAACCAAGTAAATAACTTGGACCTTCTCCTCTATAATCATCGATACCCGTTGAGTCAATTAAGTTTGAGAACTCTCTGTGAATTTTATACCCTCGCACCATTTTATACAGCCAGGTAGGTAATTTAGTGGAAACCGCTCCAGACATATCAACGTTATTGGAAGCTGTCCCAGCCAGTTTTCTTGTAAGCTCAACAATTTCAGACTTTTTGCTTTCAGGACTTAGTCCATTAAAGCGTTGCTTCCAGCTTTCATTAACCTGATTCAACAAATACTGCATGGCCCCAGTACGAGCACCATTGGCAAATTTACCGCCAGTAATTGCTGAGACTGTACCACCAATAATCGACGAGACTACCGTACCTTTTGCTATCTGAGTAGCACTCAGGCCAGCGCCACCAGGCAGGAATGCGCCACCCGCAGCCTTGGTTATACCAGCACTCACAAACCCATGACCAAACTTGCCGCCACTCAAAACGGAAGATACCCCTCCAACCACAGCATGCGCTGTAATTTGTGCCGCGATTTGGCCTGAGGTCAATAGGTTACCACCAAACTTCGTCAATAAGTTGCTATTTACATGGAAAGCATTGTAGTTACCCAAATTGTTGAAATGGTTGCCTATTGCCTTGAATGCCTGGGAAGTAACAGCCGCAATCATCCCAGCTCTAAACGCCTGGGAAGAAGACCCTCCCATCGCCCGGGTGAATTCATAACTCCAGTAAGCTGAACAGGCTGGTGCACAGAAAGACGCAGCAATACTACCCACAATATTGACAGCTTCAGCGCCAAACACCTTCGCAGCACCTCGGATCACATTTCTCTGGAGTTTCTTAAATGGTTTAAACAAATAACCACTCGGATCCGTATATGACAGCGGATTATTCAACACATAGGAATAAGCATTGTAATTCTGCAAATTCGAAGGCGCCTGAACAAAAGGATCCGCCTGCATAAACCTGCCCGTATCTGCATCGTACACTCGACCATTCATATGAATGATGCGGTTATCGCCGCCCAGCGTAATGGGCTCATGGCCCGTATAACTGCGGCTGTTCGCAGGCACCCGGGTAAAGATCCCCATTGTAGCTGCGGACCATTGAGTGTAGCTGGTATCACTGCTGGGCGGTCTGACTATCTCACTTTGTTTACCAAATACGTCATAGCTAAAGCGTTTGAGGAACTTACCGGCATAGTCGGTAATGGCCACCACTGAGCCCTGATGGTCCGTAAACAGCCATTGCAGGCTGGCCTGCCCATTCGGGTGATACGTCTGCACCGCATCGCCGTTAATGCTGCGACGCACATAATGCTGATTGGCAAATTCACCACTGGCGCCTTCATCCACAATCTCCAGCGCGCCAACATAGTAGATGGTTTTGCTGCCTTCTGTGCGCTTATAACGGCGGTTATTAGCGTCGTACTCAAAGTTTATCACCTCGCCATTTTGGCTGATTTGGGTCACCTTGTTACGGGCGCTGTAGGTCAGCGTGCGTTCCTGCGACACCCCATTGAGCAAGACCGTTTCACCTGTCTGATTGCCATTGGCATCGTAATGGAAGGTTTCGGTCTGTGACCCTTTAACCCGCTCATAGATGGCATGTAAAGGTTCACCTGCCTTGCCATACTTTTGCGTCCAGCCATCTTTGCTGGTGAGGTCACCGTTTGCATCGTAGCCATAACGAACCTCACCGTTCACCGTCGTCACCCGATTCAGTGCATCGTAGCCAAAGGTGGTCGCAGTTTCTGCCGCAGTCAGGGCGCGACTGGTCAGATTCCCCAGCGCATCAAAGGTGTAACTGTGCTGCTGAATGTGACTGTAAGCACTGTGCTCATCTACGCCCAGCGTCTTCAGGTTGCCACGGCTGTCATAGCCCACCACCATGCTGAAGTGGCCTTTTTTATAGCCAATCACACGTCCGGCACTGTCTTCAGATTCGGCAACATAGTAAAGCTGCCCGGCATCCCCCTCGCGCGCTTCTTGCTTCTGGTACACCTGGCCTGCGCTGTAATACAAACGCTGGCCCCGGGCCTCTACAAAGCGACCGCGATCCCGGGTACGACGATAGTCATCAAACTGCTGGAACACCCGGCCATATTCATCAAAGGTGGTCAGCTGTACAACACATTTAGCATCATGCACTGAGGCCAGTGCGTCGGTTATCCGCACATCTTTGGTGGCAGGCTCGTAGCTGACTTCATCTTTACAGCTCAGTGCGCTTTCCAGATCGGTGACCGATGCGACCTGACGCCCCAGCGGATCATACAGGTATGACCGTACCCAGCTGCCGCGTTGCTCGCTGTCCAGACGCCAGGGCTGGCTGGGGTGATAGTGCCACTGGCTATCAACCGCATCGTTAATGTTGAGCTGTGTTTTACGGCCAAGGTAGTCATACACAAAGCTCTGCTTATCGCCATTGGCGTCAGTTTGTGTCAGCAGCTCGCCCAGTGCATTGTAGGTGTACTGCCAGTTGCCCCGGTCAACATCTTCAGTGCGCTCTTTGCGGCCCGTGATCAGATTGTAGGTGTTGGTGATAAGAGCAGTATTACCCTCGGCAGAGGACTTCACCGTTTCCAGCAATCCGAGCCGGTTGTAGCTGTAGGTCAGCACCTGACCGGTCTGATCCGTTACTGTGTGCTTCTCGCCATGCACATTGTGTGTGGTGATGGTCGTTTGGGCTCCTCCCGGAATATCACTGCCATTTGTGGCCGTCACTTGCGCGGTGAGTGTTCGATCTTCCACCCGCTGAGTAGTCGTTAAGTCCAGCTGATGGTCATCCACCTGGATCACGCGATCCAGCACATCATAATAGGTGTGCGTTGATGCATGGCCTGCCGGCGTGACAACCACAGCCCGACCAAACTTATCATAATGGGTGGTATCCTGGAGCCACTGCCCTTTAGGCGTCAGGCGCGCCTTAGCTAACACACGGCCAAGGCGATCATAGTAAGTGCGTGCGACCAGTTCAGTATTCACATAAGTTGCACTGGCAAATGCACAGTAGGCTGGCGCACCAATCAGGCAGTCCGTCATCAGGGTCCGTTGCTGTGCCCCGCTGGGTGAATGGCTGCCAATCTCACCGCCAAACGCATCATAGTAAGTGTACTGCGACACCCCATCGGCATTGCGGGCCTCTGTCACCTGGCCATACTTATTCCGCGATATCACCTGCGCGGATGTGAATATGCCATTGTGCTGCGACACCACATAGCGCCCTTCACTGTCATAGGTCGTGGTGCTGGTTCGGTTGATAGACTCTGAACAACCGTCTTTACTTTGCACCTGCTTGCTGATGAGGTTACCAAAGTCATCATAGCCATTCGTGGTTTTCAGGTAGGCATCGCAAGCCCCATTGGGCTCCACGATCTCGGTTTCCAGCAACCCTGCCAGCGCACCACTTTGTTTGTAAGTGAAGTGACTGGTACGACTGATATAGCCCTGTCCTGCGCGGGCATGTATCACAACCGCATCGCGCAAACGACCCAGCGCCTGTTCTGCTGGGGTGCCATATTTATTGTACGTCGTCACACCAGATACCACAGTAACAGGCTCTTGCAGAACCAGATCTCCCAAAGTACTTTGATCATGCGGATACTTAGCAACCACCATCTTGGTCACGTTGCCATAGTCATCCTGGGTTGTGGTGGTCTGGCTGCAATCATACCCGTCTGCCCAATAGTTGTCGGTATTTACACGGGCACTACAAGTACGGCTTTTCTGATTGTAAACCTGATAAAAGGTCCCTGTTAAGCCGGGCTTAGCAACCTCAGCGTAGTCGTCATAGGCATCACTCAGCACCTGTGCCCTGCCATCCACATACAATGTTTTAGTGGTACGCTTTGGCATACCCGTGAGCGGGAAGGCCTGTTCGTACTCTGTGCGAGTAGCAATGTGCAGACCGTCTTTGGTGGTGTTGGTGGTCAGCGCCGAAAAGCCCAGCCAGCCACGGCCACCAAATTGCACCCGCGCGCCTTCATATTCATAGGTCACGCTCAACGTTGTGTCGCCCGTTTGCGTATCCAGAGCACTGGTTTGCACCTCACGGACCAGACTGGCTCCGGCTGCCAAATCGGTGACTTTGAGGTCACTGTCGGCTTGCATTTGTGCGCTAACCGCTTCATCACCTTTGCGATAAACAGCAGGGTCGGACATGTCACCATAGTAAATCCGGGTCTGATTGCCCATCCCCTGCGTGATGGTACTCAGGCGCCCGGCCCCAAACTGCTGATATGTACGGCCATACTGGGTGATCTGATGATGGTTTTGCGCCACCAGCTCAGGGGTGCTGTCACCATCCATGTCTGCAAAAAACACCATCGCGCCAGACGTTGGTGTCTGGTCAAGCCGATAAGCCATCTCCGTTGGCGTGTTAAAGGTTCGGGTGCCCGGCTCAAACTCGTAACGATACAAGCCAAACTCTCGCGGGCCAGTGGTCGATTTACCCGTCACATAAAGCTCTGTTTGACCGTCGCCATTGAGATCGGCCAGCAGGGGGGCCCAGATAGCGACTTCCCTTGTAATGTTGACATTATCAGGGGGCGTAAGGGTGATAATCGCATCCCGATCAAAACGCAGTCCTGCTCCGAGTGACGGGCGAACCAGCGCTACTTCCCAGTCGTCATCCTGATTCTGGTACATCAGGTCCAGCGTCCCGTCACCGTTGATATCCATCGGTGTCAGGCTGCTATGTACAACCTGCTGAGATGAGTTAGTGCCCACTTCGAACTTATGCTTACGGTTGGCAGGGTCGTAGCGGTTGTAATAAATAAAGACTAAGTCGTACTTGCCGGCCTGACTGCAGCCACCAGATGAACAGGCAGATGTCACCAGATCAGCCTTGCCGTCAAAGTCCATATCCATAAAGTAAAAGGGAGCATCGTTCTCCAGGTTACGCTGGATATCCTGGTGATAACCCAATGAAATATCGCCATTCAGTACCAGGCGAGGCTGCTGATAGGCTGTTGTGTCGGTATACATTAAGTCGTCAAAGCCATCACCATTGGCATCGCCAATGCGGAGCGCCTTTATATTGTCACTCCCCGTTATAGAGCCGCTCTGCCAGGGTGTTTTATCAAACACAAAATATGTCCACTGGATGCTCACGTCGGCGCCATGAAGCGGCTTTTTGGTCTGGATCAACAGCCCCTGCGTTCCATCTCCTTCACGATCAAAGGGCATCATGCTGACACTGTCTTCGCGGTTATACGTGTCTATCACCTGACACTGGGTGGTACCATCACGCTTTATCAGGCACAATTCATGCTGGTAGGTGTCCTGCAGCTGGATCAGCGCCGCCAGCTCCGGCTCACCATTGCCATTGCTGTCCAGAATACTGGTCGCAACGATTTTCTCATGCATACCCACACCAAGCAGAGCCTGGCTGGCTGACATCTCCGGATAGGTTTTGGTTTGCTCATAGTCAAATGTCACAGGCTGTTTGCACGTTGCATCACCGTCTGACACAGGTCGGTCGCAATGGCGTACCTGCTTGAGTTGACGCACCCCATTGGCCCCACGCTCCGTCTGTAACTCATAGTAATGCAGTGGCGTTTGACCTTTGCTGACCCGGATGTCCGTCAATTCTGCCTGTGCCTGCATGGGCTGCGACACCGCCTCCAGGCTGTAGGCCAGATTACGCACGGGACCCGCCTGATAGTTAAAGGTCACGGTATATCCGCTATAATTAATGCTCGATAACACAGTCTCCAGCTGCCCCAGCGCGGAGTCCGGACGACCAGCTAAGCCGCCATGACGATAACGATACTGGATGACGTTTGCGGCAGGCTCGGTTGCAGCACCCGCAGCGGCAACACTGTCCATGCTCTGTCGTATCAGCCAGCTGGACGGGTGCTGCTCCCCCCCAGCCTGACTATTGTCTGTGCCGCCATAAATACGTTTGCTGCCATCTTTACCATACACAACAAACTGCACCTTGTAGCTTTCTTCTCCTGGCTCAATCTCAATGCGCTGCTGGGAGTCCATTTCAGTGCGATACTCTGCACCCACCTTACCGTGTTTTTTGTCGTTGATCAGTATGAGCCGCTGACCATCCAGGCAATAGCGATCTTCATTATCCAGACCAATAGAAACCGGTTTAAATGCGCCGTCCTGCGCCAGCGTCTGACGACAGCGTGTAATGGCCGAGCCTGCCGACAGTTGCCACCCCTGAGCCACTGACGATGCCGGTTGCTGACTGTTGTAATTGAGGCTCACCTCAGGTGTTACCCCGGCTATTCCCTGTGGTAATGCAATGGGAATGCTATACGTTGCCGCCCCTTGCTCGTTGACCCGGAAGCTGCCCGCTGTGAAGCTATACTTATAGTGGGTGTCCAGTGCACTGCTACTCGCCGGTTCAAAACTGGCGGTTGCCAGCGGTGGGGAATGCGGGGTTATCTGACCCTGCGCTAAGCTATCCAGCACAGTGATGGTTTGCTCTGCCGACGGCGTAGAGCAGAATTCAGTTGTATTGTTTGGGTTAGCTGCATTCACTGCCACATCAATACAAGCCTGGGCATAAAAGCGGTGGCTGCCGTTGGGATAGACCAGCACCGCCTCTGCCTGACGATTTACCGCCGCATGGCTGGTTGGTGCAGTATTGCTGGCCACATCCACCAGCTTAAACCTGGCCAGATCGCGGCCGTAGCTAAATTCGGCTTTAATACGGCCTGCGCCTTCGGGCGTTAATGTCAGGTCAGGGGCACTTAGTAAGCCATCACGGGGGTCGAGTTTATTGGTTCCCAGCACTGTTTCTGCCACGTCACTCACGTTGTCGCCATCCGAGTCAACCCAGTCGTTACACAGGGCATCCTTATAACAATGGCCATAGTAGTAATACAGCGTACTGACAACTGCCTGATTATAGGTAACGGCATAGCCCGACGACCACTGAACTTCGAGCAAGAACTGCGACCGCGACAGATCAGTCTTTAACCTGTTGATCCAGTAGGCTCTGTCGTAACCCGCCAGGCCATTGGCCGACAAGTGATACGTCAGATTAATCAGCTGGTCGTAAAACTGCGTCTCATCCAATGACGGAGCAAAGCGCTGTTGACCCTCTGTTGATGCCAACATTGCATCCGCAACTTCCAACAGCGTGACATTATGATGTATCACTGCATAAGCCAGAAAAGACAATTCATGACGGGTCAGATCCCGGCCTAAAACCAGATAGCCAAGACGCAGCAATGAATACAGCGCATCGACATCCTCTCCAGGGGTCCAGCCTGCGGGAAACGCCTGTGTAAATGCATCCAGCAAAGGCGAGTTGTCCATGTCGCCCCAGCGCAGCGGTTGCAGACCTGCGGCATGACGGTCAAGCTTATGTAACTGACCGTCTTCGGTTACTGCCCAGATCTGATTGCCAACCACCATGGGCTTCTGGCTCACCTTAGCGCCAAGCTGGTATAAATAGTCTATGGCACCGGTTGTGGCATTGAGCACATATAAAGCACCGTCTGCTGAGCCATAAAATAACTGACCGCTGAGCTGGTCGTCACCGACCACCAGACCTTCGGCCTCAACAGCGCCACGCGTGGCTGTTTTCCATAACTGGGTGCCTATCTGGCTCCAGGCATAAATATGATGGTCCTGCGATCCGGCAAACACCACATCGCTGCCAATGCCCGACTGCGTTACTATCGGGCGAGAGCTGAGCTGCCCGCCCGTTTCGCGAAACCACTGGGTTTGGAGATCTTTCTCGGCGTAAAGCGCGTTACCTTTACCCAAATACTGCTGTCCGTTAAAGCCAACGGTGGGCGTATAGTTCAGAGGGTCAGCCACGTCACCAGACGTACCATCTACATTGTAAGTTGAGTAACTGGCATTGGTTAACGCATTTTTGATGCCCACCACAAAGCCACCCTGCGTATAGGCTTGCTCTATCGGCTCAGGGACCTTCACCCTGAGCCTGGTGCTGTCGATATACGTAACGTCAGCTGCACCCAGCTGATGGCTGACTCCGGTGGTATTTTGTTGCACCGACACGATATTGCCCTGTGGGGCAAACGCCACACCGGTTACCACATATTCCCGCTCGCCACTGCCGGGAACAACCGAGACAATTTTTGCGTTCACGTGCTGCACAGAAAAAGTACTTTGTGCACTCTGAACACTCTGCGCACCATTGCGGTTAAATGCCGTCACCCGATACGTAACCGTCTGGTTGGCGGCGGGCCGTGTGATCGCATATTGTGCTTCAGGCGCGCTGGCACTGTAAGGTCGGGCTTCCAGTTGCTGGTTCAATACTTCCCAGTCACTATTGCCCGCCAATTTGCGCTCAAGTTTAAAATACAGCGCTAAATCAGCCTGGCTGGCATAATTCGACGCGGATTCAATGTTGAGTGTATAAGGGCCAAAATAATAGTCGTCGTTATCAAAATAAGCCGGTGGGGGCGCATCACCCTGATTATGAATGGTCGTCTGAGCGCAGTATGACGTACTATATGTCTTAGGCCCCGTGTGATCTTCATTGGTAGCAACAGCGCAGTACACCGCGCGTTTGTTATGATCCACAGGCGGTTTTGTCACGAACTGCTGTAACAGCACGTTGTCTGCACTGAGCGATGGCCCAGCGCGATGCCAGTTTGTCAGGTCATGATCCCATGCTTGATCTGCGGTGCCAACAAACTCGTAAAGCTCATACTGGTTGGCATGATCTGCGTCACGCCTTGCTAGCGTGATCTTGATCACACCCGGAGATGCAGTGCCATCATGCTCCAGCACCACTTGTGGGTTCGTGGGGACCTCAGAATTCAGTGTAAATGAATAAGACGCGACACTGTCAACGGCCCGCTCAGTAGAGGCACTACACACACTGCCCTGTCGCAAATAAGCCCTGGCCTTTACGTTCAAGTTTTTTGGCAGGTGTGACGAAGGTGACCAGGTGAGTTTTGCGACCAGTCTGTTATTGTCATCTTCCAGGTTGGGTAATGCCTGCTCTACGACTGCGCTGGCAATCTCTCCACCAGCCTCTTCACTGAACAAGGCTACGCGGCACAGATAACCAGGTTCAGAACTTAATGCACCAACCAGGATCTCTTCTTCGAACGCTGTGCCCCGCATTCGCTGCAACCCTTCGGACGGGTTAAGGTCATCCGGGTTCGGGACATGCAGCGCAACGCCCGCACTTTGGATAGTGGAAAAGGTCAGCGAAGAGCGCGCCTGAGCATCCGTTAACCCGGAGTTGTCATTCACCAGGACTAACAGGTGGTAACGCCCGGGCTGTGGCACTGAGAACTCTGCGGTATAGGTGTTATTTTGCCCCTGTACTAAAGCGCTGCTCACCGAAGTGGCCCCTTCGCAGCTGGTCAGCGTGGCAGACGACGCTGCGCGCGGCATGTAGCACACTGAAATTCGGTCTTTACTTACAGCCTGACTGTCATCAACCACGGAAAACGCCAGCTTAAGCGAGGTACCCGGCAAAACGACATCGTCCCGGAGGGATACGTTGGTCAGGTTAGGCCGGGTTGCCACATTAATCGCAATCTCGTTGGATTCCCCTCCTCCGGCTAATGCCTTAAACCGAGTCGTGCTTGAGATACGAACTTGCCGATAACAGTACGTATCGCTTCTATTTACCGTTGCGTTGCCAGACTTGAAGCACTGCGCATTCAGCGACCCTGTGCTTAAAGTGAGGGAATTCGTGCGATTGTTCAGGGCAACATTATTGGCATTTACTTTCAGCGTGGCTGAGCTGGGCCAGTTGGCCGACGTTTCATCCTGGTCCTGAACATGCGCAACGGCTATGATATCTTGCTCACCAGACAGCATTACGTCATTTTCCAGCGGCTGGCCGTCCATGTTATACAGTGTCAGAGAGACGCTTGAGCTGGTGTTGTCTTCAGTGATAGTGGCAGATTGGTACTCAAAAGTTGAGGATAAACCATGCTGATCTGTGGCCGTTGCCCTGAATCTGCGGCTCTGCCCATACCCCAGCTCATAGCGGAAAGTGGCAGTAATTGGGTTGCTGTTATTGAAGCCACTGCATCGTCCTGTGGTATTGCTGGTACAGACAAGTGTTTGCTCACAGTTGCCTGCTGAGTCCAGTAAACAGATATCCAGAGATTCAAGCTCGTACCCTTCACCGGTGTCACTGGCACTCAACGCCAGCTGTTTTCCCTCAACGGAACTGCTCCAGGCTATATTCGGATACTTTCGAGGCAAAACGGAAATCAGGTTGGTACAAAAAACCGTGGTTTCAAAAACACTGTCTTCTCCTGGTTCAGAGGAAAGCCCGACAGAGACAACATCGTCACATTTTTCTTTGTTAGGGTCACACACAGGCCCAATTACACCTGAGTCACCTCCTGAATCACCTCCTGAATCACCTCCTGAACTCCCACCTGAGCTACCACCAGTGTCATTACTTTTCCAGAAGAAGTACTGTGCATTTAACTTATACAAATGAGGCTTGGACAGCTTGGCCGTATAATTATGGGTATGCGCCCTCTTACTCCGGTCAAACAGCATAGCCGTTTTACCAGCCGTCAAATCTGTCAAAGACAACTCGAAAAAGTTTGCCCCAAGGCCCGGATCATCACCCTGGTTATCGACTATCTGAACCGGCACTTCAATAACGCCCCCTCCCTCAGGCTGGAGTCTAGTGTAAGTATTGTTTGTACAGTATTTTTCCCTGTCTCTGATCTCTCTTTCCGTTAAATTGCCGGCAAAAGCGGATCCACTAGCAAGCAGTGCAAAAATCCCCCATATGATGCTTGTAAACTTACTCATTGCCCGCTCCTGTGTCTTGTGTCCATTCCACGGTGATCATGTTGTCGTTATAGGCGGCATTTTGAATGCTACGCGCCAACTCGCGCTCTGACGGCAGGTTTAAGGGAACAGAAAAGTGATCGATTGGGCCACCGGGGCCTATCGGGTCGGGATTGATCGGATCAGTGGGGTCTGTGGGTCCATTGTCATTAAAGACGCTCGGGTCATCAATTGAAATCGCCGCCACACTGCGGTGACCATCACTGGCACTGGTAAAAGGAAGGTAAAGGGTGCGTGTCTGCGTGTCCACCGACGGGGTAACCAGGTAGTCGCTTTGGCGCATGTGGGCAGGCAAGTAAGCACTTTGATATAAGCCGCTCAATGCCGCATCGTACTCCATGACCAATCCCTTGCGGTCAATAAAGACGATGCTGGAATCAAAACCCGGTTGCGTAAAGTTCGTCCCCGATAACCGGTGGCTGGCACCCGAAGCACCACTGATGGGCACACCCGTCAACCCCTGCCGCTTGACCATCACGGCACCGGCAATGACACCGTCTGACGTCGTCCTGCAATTCACCCGGGTAGAGTATTGCACAGCGAGCCGACATACTTCTCCGCTGCCATCTAACCTGCTTACCCCGAAGTACAGATAACCATTGAACGACAAGGGTTGGTTAAGCACTTTGCCGCTGAGCTGCTGTGTCCAGACCACTTTGGCTTGTGCCTGACTATGATCTATTTTGTGCAGTGCATTACGCTTATCAGTCAAAAATAGGTATTTATCATCTACGGCAATAACGGTACGAGGCACAGGATCAAGTCCGATGGATTGTAAACGCACAGAATAGACCCCCTGATGAACGGTGTCGGCATCTGCTACGTCATGGTAAATGATCTGGAGCTGCTTTTCGGTTATACCAGAGTTGTGACCTTCTGCACGCAATGTAAAGCGGGCACTCTGACCCAGTTTAACCATTTCACTGCCAGTACCCGGCAAACCCGTGCGATAAGGCTGACCGTCTTTGAGTAAGCTCACACTGTGCGCACCTGCCACTTTCCAGCTCAGCTTCGTCTGCTCCCAGGGAAGTACTGTCAGACTGTCAGTCTGGAATGATTCTATATTGAGATAATAACCCTGTGCATCGTATTGCCGGGCGACAAAGCCGGCCCCACAGCCGACATGGTTGCAGGGAATAATTAAATAGCGGGCGTCGCTGAATGGCGCAGTTAATGTATAGCTGCGACCATAGCTTTGATAACGCGGCGTAAAAACATCACTGGTATTCGGCACAGGGGCACTGCTGGCATTCGTCTGGCTCAGTGGGTCTCTCCCGTTGCCCATGATACCTGCGTCAATCGCCCTGTTCATTTGTGCCTGGTAAACCTCATAGCCGCGATACGCTTCTATGTAATAGTAAGTTGCACCCGAAACGGCGACCCAGCTGAGCTGATCTCTGCTGCCTTTCAAATGTAACCCACTGGCATGGGGGGGTAATTGAGGCGTGTATTGATTAGACCCGGACGTTTGCTGGGCGTTGGCGGCCTGCACACCGACAAAAAGCACTAACAAGAAAAAACATAAATTAAACCAACCCAAAACAACACCACTTGAATGTTAAATTATTTGGGCGCAAATGTACCAGCATCAGCGATTCACGAAAACCCGAAACAGAAACACATGACCAAAAAGCGAACAAAGCACAATAATTTATGATTATATTCATGGGTCACGCTAGAAAATGTATTTATTGTTAAGGAAAAATGACAAGCTGACGCCCCTGCCGACAATTTCATTTTGCCTATCTGGTCAGATGTGTTACCTATATGACATGAAATCGTGCGAATAAAATACACTCATGAAGATCCATACCCTCGAAGGCTATATTCAGAATATTTACCTGGTGGAGTATCCTGACAAGCTGCTCTTGCTGGATGGCTGCAGCCGTGCAGACGTGTTGCTGATCTGCCGGTTTATTACCGATGAATTACGTCGCCCTGTCGATCAGCTCAAGCTCATTGTGGTCACTCACATGCACCCGGATCATGCCGGTGGGGCGCATACATTAAGAAAGCTAAGCGGCGCGCACATTGCCACGGCAAATTGTCCGGGTCAATGGTATCAGGGGATAGATGGCATGCTGATGCATTTGTCGGACATCGCACTGGCCTTATGGGTTGCCGGACGCAAACGCAAGGCGCGCAAAAATCTCTGGTACGCCCGCACCCTCAAACCAGATGTCTACTTGCCCGATGGGGCCTCATTACCAGGCTTTGAAGACTGGCAGGTACTGCATACCCCAGGCCACACCGATCGGGATATTAGTCTCTACCACGCACAGCGCAGTACCGTGTATATTGCCGATGTGATGGTAGAGGTGCGCGGTAAGCTGATCCCACCCTATCCGGTGTTTTACCCCCGGCTGTACCGTGCTACTTTGTTAAAACTACAACAGCTTGAACCTGACACTGTGATGCTGGCACACCACAGTGAAATTGCCTTTACCGACATAGATTTTGAGCAGCTGTTACAGCGCGCGCCCACACAACCGGTGACTCACTGGCGCTCAGTCAAAACTAAGACCAGAAAAGCGCTGGGGCTGAGCCACATCTCATCCCGATAGTGCGCTTTTGAATACCCGGATAAAGACGTCGATGTCATCCACAGTGGTGTAAATATGCGGAGAGACACGGATCCCCAGCTTACGGGCATCGACCGCGATACCGGCCTCCCGTAACGCCGCCAGCACCTTATCCTGTTTATCTCCCACATTGAGGATAGCCGTGCCTGAGCAGCGCTTCGCATCCGTCGGGGCAATGTACCAGGGTGCCAGTTCAGCCTGCAAACGCGCCAGCAATGCCAGATTGTGTGCCCGCACCTGCTCAACCCCCAGTTCAGCAAAATACTGGATGCTGTGTGCGGCAAAAATATAGGCTGCCACGGACGGTGTGCCTCCCCAAAACCTCAACGCAGTTTGATGGGGTGTAAAATGATGAATATCAAATTCCAAAGGATTTTGATGTGAGAACCAGCCGACATCTTTAGGCTGACACACCTCAATAATGCTGGGATTCACCCAGATAAACCCGGCACCTGGCCCGCCACACAGCCATTTAACACAAGAACCCAGCACACAATCCGCAGCACTGGCTGACAGGTCAATTGGGATCACCCCTGCTGCCTGAGCCACATCGACGATCACCCGACAGCCCTGTGCTTTGGCCAGCTGGGTAATGTCTTCAACCGGTGCTTGTTGCCCTGTATTGGAGTACACCTGACTCACAAACACCCAGTCAATATCATCATCCAGATGCTGCTGCCAGACGCTTAAGTCTGACATATCCAGCGCCGCAGGAATAAAGCGGATCTCAACATCAGGTACGGCTTGCTGCAACACAAAGCCCATGCTGGGAAAGTCACTTTCACTCATCAGCACTCGCACGGTTTGCTTGCCTGTTTCCGGCAGGCTCATTACCCACTTCGTCAAGCCGCTGGAAAGGTTACTTTGCGGACAAAAATACTCCGCCTGGCTATTGAATAACCGTGCCAGGGCTGCGGTAAATTGTTGTATGCCGTCGATCCACTGATACCAGGGCTCATGATTATCACCTGACCAGGGGTCAAAATAGCGCGTCATAAAGTCCTGCCTGGCCGTCTTCAGTGGCCGGCCTACCGAGTGGCTGAGTAAATAATGGCCCTGTGGTAACGAGAAATCGGCCTGTTTCATTGTGTGTCCTTTGCTATGCTGCGACGCAGCGTATTTAAATCATCAAAGCGGGTAAAGACATCTTCACGTTTTGCCGCCGCCCGTTTGTCTCGCAATAAAGCCAGTTGGTTCAGCAACACAGGTAAAGGTGGCCCACTGGCGGTGACTTTGTCCAGATGCTGCGTATTCATATCGCCCGAAGGCTGTGCAATGTATTTTTCTACCAGCTGATTATGATGCTGAATAGCGGTATCGCCATGTAGTTTGCACACTTGTACAAAAGCACTCACCGCCTCCTGATACCAGCCACTGGTGTGATGCTGCGACCCTGCTGCCACAAACGCATCCATCAGATTGGGCAAGCGCATACATTCGCGCAAAGTGGCCTGATCCTCGGGCATCATATACAGGAACTTATCCACCAGCATCTGAGCGTAATTTACATCATTGGCCTGACATAACCCCAGCAGCATATCGATGACATTGATCCCGGCGAAGTCCCCGGCATTAGCGCCGCGATACACCTCCTTACCCACCCGGTAAGGTTTGTAATAAGGCCGCACCACGTAAAAGAAAGCATCGGTATCCAGCTGCTCAAACAAACACTGATTAGAGCGGATCACATCTAACAGGCCTTCTTTGACCTGGGCCAGCAGCACTGGCGTCATGGGGTGCGAAATACCCAGCGGCTGGATCTTTAACAAACACTCTGCGGCACGTTTATAAGCCAAAATAGCACGGGTATTGTAATCAATGAATAGCTGCTCAGCCGGATGACTGGTAAAGCGTTTATACACCCCATCAACTGCACGATTATGTGTGGTCAGGTGCGCTGTAGCAAAGCGAGGGGTCACGCCAATCGACGCACCAATGTGCATGGCCAGCGCAGAGGCTTCCTTGAGTGGTGAATAGTGCTCCCGGCTGGGCTCGGTCAGTTCATGACGACGACATGCCGCCATGTACAGGCCAACATTGCCAAGCAGATCGAACGCATTATCGAAGCCTTCATCGGTATTGCCCTCTGCCAGCAAGGCCTGGATGTGTTGCTGACCTTCGTTTAATAGTTGTTGTTTTATCTGGTCTTCTACACCCACAACATTCGCCTTATCCTGCTGCTGCCAGTATGCAGCCTCCAGCGTGTCGTTGAGCGTAACAAAATCACTGCGGATCCAGTGATCAAATGCCTGTGTCAGCGTAGTCATGACAAACTCCTTAACTTCCGAGCTCTCAGGCTATCAAAACTCTTGCGCTAAAATTTGCTAAAATTCATGTAAACGCTAGACTGGATTAGTAATAATTATAAATAAATCATCATCAGTTAGCAGAATCCACTACTATGGCGCACCTTGATAATAAAGACCGTATCCTACTTAGGGCATTGCAGCACAACGCCCGGCTGAGCAATGCGCAACTTGCGGAACAAGCCAGTTTATCAGACACCCCTTGCTTAAGGCGTGTCAAAAAGTTACAACAAGATGGTGTTATTCTCGGTTATCACGCCACTTTGGCACCACAGCCACTAGGCTATACTGTATTGGTCTATGCCTTTATTCGCCTGAGCGAGAACTCTGCGCAAGCGGCCACTCAGTTTGAATCTGATGTGGAACAACTGCAGCAGGTACTCAGCTGCTCTGTGGTATCCGGTGCACATGATTATTTACTCGAGATCATTGCCGAAGATTTGCCCAGCTATGAGCACTTTGTCAAACACCGCCTTGGCGCCATCGGCTGTATTGCAGGGATTGAGTCGACCATAGTATTGAAACAAACGTTTACCAAACGCCCCCTGCCAGTTTAACGAAAGGACAGGATCAACATGCAGTTCCAATTTCGCACAGCGTACCACCAATGGGCTACCTATTTGCTCATGACAGTGAGCTACTTTGTGCTGGGAAAAATACTCACCGCTTTTGCGTTTCAGGATCAGGTGCTGCCCATTTGGCTGCCCGCAGGCGTCGGCCTGGTAGGTGTGCTGATCTGGGGCTGGCGCTTTCTACCCGGCTTATTTATCGCCTCGGCGCTGTTTAACTGGACCACAGCCCACGGCAATACTTTTTCCGAGGCGACCTTATCGCAACAGCTGCAAGTCTCAATTATTGCGCTGGGCGCCTGCCTGCAGGGACTGGTCGGTGGCTCTATTCTGCGTCATTGGTTGGGCGATCCGCTGCGAATGCGAACCCGCAAACACATTGCCTACTACATCTTTTTGGTCGGCATATTTTGTAACCTGATCTCGGCCAACATTGGCGTCTTCTCACTTAGCCTGTTTAACCCTGAGTATCAGTTTAGCCACCACTGGCAAAATGTGGTGGCCTGGTGGCTGGGCGATAGCCTGGGCATACTGATCTTTACCCCGTTACTGCTGCTGATGCTGGATGCATGGGCATTCAAACAACACAGTTATCACCGCAGTCGCAATGTGTTTGCCACCAGCTTTGTACTGTTTTTATCTGTGGTGCTGACCACCTACTTATACAATCAAGGTAATGTTCAGGCCGCCAAACGAGAAGCGCAAAGAGAGCTCAGGTTAATAGAAAACCTGCTGTTACAACAGGTCAATCTCAGCATGCTGGCCGTGCAGGGCGTAGCTGCTAAGTTGCAGTCTCTGAGCGAGGTAAACGCTGACGAGTTTCACCAAATCGCCGAGCAACAGCGCGCTCGTTATCCATTTTTGCGAGCGATTTCATGGAATGTCAGGCTGGATCAAACACAGGGGAATGCCCTTCAGGAAAAGTTTGATACGCTATATGACGGCCGGGTGAAACTCAAAGGGCTGCCCCTAACCCCAGATGATCCTCTGGTAGTGGTCACCTACATTTCACCGCAAACAGAAAACTTCAGTGCACTGGGCTTTAATGTGTATTCGCGTGAAAATCGCAAACAAGCGCTAGAAAACTCGATTATTGCCGTGCAACCACAGGCCACAGACATCATAGAATTAATTCAAAGTAATACGCCGGTGCCGGCTTATTTGTTGTTCTCCCCGGTCTACCGACGCGGCGCAACCGACCCTCAAGCGGATATTCTTGGCTATGCCACAGCGGTGGTACAAACCGATACGCTGCTGGGTTCGGCACTGAAGCAGTCACAGGCCGGCAGCTATAATATTGCGGTGTATGATGGCAATGAGGCCGAGCCTTTCTATAGTAACCATGCGCTCTCAGCCGCTGAGGTGGCAGCAGAAAACCTGTTTGAAACCCGTATTCAGTTTGGTGGCCAAGTCTGGCGGATCAAGCTGGAGCTCAGGGCTGATTTTGTTGCCAGCCTCAACCACCGACAAACCGTGTTGTTGTTGCTATTACAGCTCAGTATCACCGCCTTGATCATCTTTATCGTGCTGCTTAACAACTATCAGCACTACGAACTCAATCATCTGGTTGAGCAGCGCACTCAGTCCCTGCGCCAGGCCGTTGAAGATGCCGAGCGTGCCAACCAGGCTAAAAGCCGCTTTCTGGCTAATATGAGCCACGAACTGCGTACCCCACTAAATGCGGTGGTGGGGTTTGCCTCTTTAATGAAGACGACCGACTCATTTGACACCCTTCAGTCTTATGCCAACCGGATTGATATGGCAGCAAAAACCTTGCTCAACCTGGTGAATGATATTCTTGATATTGCCAAAATCGAGTCGAACCATCTGGTCATTGAACAACACGACTTTAACTTGCAGCATTTACTCGGCCGCATAGATAGCCTGTTTGCCACCAGTGCTGCGGACAAAGGGTTGCAGTGGCAGCTGAATACTAACATCAGCGGCGCCTGCTGGCTCAAAGCCGATGAGCTGCGGATGGAGCAGATCCTCTTAAACCTGTGCAGTAATGCCGTCAAGTTTACCGACAACGGTAAAGTAACCCTGCACTGTGAAGTACTACATGGTGATAGTGATTACCTGCTTACCTTCTCTATCATCGACACCGGTATTGGCATTGATTACCACAAACAGCCATTGATTTTTGCCCCTTTCACACAGGCCGACGCCTCAACATCGAGGCGCTTTGGCGGCACCGGTCTGGGCCTGGCAATCAGCAAAGAGCTGGTAGAACTCATGGCAGGCGAGCTCACAGTTAAAAGCGCACCGGGACAAGGCAGTACCTTTACCTTTGCGTTGCGTTGCCCCTTTGGCGATGCGCAGTTGGCGCAAAATATCGAGGCTGATCCAACCTTACTCAAAGGCATGCAGGTACTGGTTGCCGAAGATAACCCGGTCAATCAGCTTGTCATCAAAGCCATGCTACAATCGATTGACGTGGAGTTCGTCTTGGTCAGTGATGGCCAACAAGCCGTAGACGCCTGCCAAGACCAAGCCTTTGATCTGGTGCTCATGGACTGTCAGATGCCACTCCTTGACGGTTATCAGGCAACCGCGCTGCTGCGTAAACGCTTCACTCAGCAGCAATTGCCTGTCATCGCCCTGACTGCGGATGTGATGCCCGAAGATAAAACTTACGCACTGGCAGTTGGATTTAACAGCCACCTTGCAAAACCGCTGGAGCGCGATAAGCTGGTGCAATGCTTAACACAATACCGAAAATCATGATGAAAAAAGGATTGTTAGTTTCCCTACTGGCTCCACTTATCCATCTGATGGCCATGCCAGTGCAGGCGCAAACATGCCAAAGTTTAGTGACCGATCTGCCTCGCTATCAGTCTGATGCTAACCAGGGCAGCTATCGCTTTGCTAACGGCACCGGTGATGCGATCCGGGACATACCCGAGGCGCAGTCATACTCAGCATATATCCGCACAACTCAGGCACTGATCTTTGCACGCAATCCCAAAGCAACGATCCCCTGTGAGCTGGCAACCAAAGTCTCTGCATTGCTGCCCAGTAAACCAACCCAGATCGCAGATTACGTTGCTCCATTTGAGTTAACGCATCCGAACAACCAAAAAGCGGTGCTGCTGATCCATGGCTTGACCGATTCGCCTTTTACCTTTCACGCTCTGGCCGCAGATCTGTATGCACAGGGTTACGACGTGAGAACTATGCTCTTGCCCGGGCATGGCACAGCGGCCAGCGACCTCAAAGAAACAGACTACCGCGACTGGCAACAGCATGTGCGCTTTGCCATTTCACGTACAGCCAGTGATTACAGCGACTTTGCTGTGCTGGGCTATTCAACCGGCGCCGCGCTGGCAACCACAGAAATTGCTGCACGTCGGCCAGATAATTTAGCTGCCCTGGTACTGGTTGCGCCCGCAACACAGAGCCACAGTGAGAAAGCCTGGCTGGCAAAATGGCTGGATTGGCTCCCCTGGGTTGACTGGGTGGATAAGGGAGCCGATCTGGACCTGGCAAAGTATGAGTCATTTCCACTGCATGCAGTCACCCTGGTGGAGCAAGCGATGACAGATATGCGTGAGGCCAGTTTACCGGCTTCTTTGCCAACGCTGGTGATTGCCAGTGATGTCGATGCCACCATTAATAGCCAGGTCACTTATCAGCTCTTATCACGCTGGGCGCAAGCACGTACAGCGCCACTGGCACTGCGAGTCTACACACCCAATGCGCTCACCGCGTTGCCAGAGTCTATCGATGTCACTGAAATCAAAACGCTGGACGGCGTGATTGATATGTCACACATTGGCTTTTTAAATCCACCCGACCACCCTTACTATGGCAAAACTGGTGTGTTTCGAAACTGCGATGCTTACCTGGACGACACCAGTGCCTTTGCCCACTGCAAAACCACGGACACACCGAATTTTGGTGAGCGCAGCAAAGCAAACCTTGCTGAGTACACGCCGCTAATCAGGGTGTCTTTTAATCCGGATTATGACCCTATGACCACTCAGCTGGTCACGTTTTTAGACAAGGCAATGCAGTAAACTATGTATCAACACCGCTTTAGTACTGACCTGGCGACCCTCACAGAGACCGAACGAGCAGCACTGTCAGGCCATACCCCGTTTAGCAGTGTTCAGTGGCTGGAAGCGCTGGAATTAAGCGGCTGTGTAGGCGAAGACACGGGCTGGCTGCCGTACCACTTACTGGTATACCGTGACAGTCAACTGGTCGCGCTTCTGCCTGGATATATCAAGCTCCATTCTTATGGTGAATATGTTTTTGACTGGGCCTGGGCTGAAGCATACGAACGCCACCAGCTTGCCTACTATCCTAAATGGATCTGTGCCATTCCCTTCACGCCTGTGGTGGGCAGTCGTATGCTGTCCGGTGAACCGATCTCTGATGCTTTGTATGACTATGTCACAACGGCCTTGCACCAGGAAGCACAACACCAGAACTGGTCAGGGTGGCATATCAACTTTCCGGCACAACGGGCTGGCTGGCAAAAACAACAGCTGATGGAACGTCAAGGTGTCCAGTTTCACTGGAAAAACCAGGACTACAAGCACTTTGACGACTTTTTAAATGCCATGACCTCTCGCAAACGCAAATCTATCAAAAAAGAGCGCAAAGCGGTCACCAATCAGGCGTTAATCGTTCGCTGGTATCAGGGCGCCGAAATCACTGATGAAATACGACAAGCATTCTATCTGTGCTACACCACCACCTATCTGAAACGCTCAGGGCACCAGGGTTACCTGAACGAAGCGTTTTTCCGGCAGATCTGTGACACTATGAGCGATCAGATTGCGATTGTATGCGCATACCAACAGGGAGAAATCGTGGCCGCCAGCCTGTACTTGCATGACCAGCATACGCTGTATGGGCGATACTGGGGCGCACTTCAAAGCCACACGCATTTGCACTTTGAGTTATGCTATTACCAGGGCATCGAGTATGCCATTCGTCGCGGATTAACTCGCTTTGATGCAGGTGCACAAGGCGAGCATAAGCTGGCGCGTGGATTCGAGCCCGTCTTCACTTATTCTTATCACCATATTCGTCACCCTGACTTTGCTCTGGCAATTGACGACTACCTGACCCGTGAACGTGTCCATATGGCCCATTACCTGAATCAATGTGCTGAGTTACTGCCGTTTAAAGATCAATAAACGATTGTTCGCAGGCATCGCATTGTCTTCTTGTAGCATCAGTGCGGCACTGCTGGCCAGCGAGCAGATCCATTCGATATCACGGATCCCACTGTGCGAATTGCGACTCCGTAAAAACGCATCAAACTCCTGATTGCTCGCAGAAGTAAATTGGCCATGGTAATTGAAAGGTCCATATATCATCAGTAACCCACCTGACGTCAGATGCTGCGTGACTCCGGCAAAGAAGGCTTCAACCAGGGCTTCAGACACAATATGTAAAGTATTGGCGGTATAAATCGCAGGCACTTGCGTGACCGGCCAGGGTACTGATGACAGATCAAGGGTCAACGGCGCCGGTAAGTTCGCTGCACCACTGTCTTCGCACCACATTTGGATACCGGCATGATTCACCGCCAGATCGCTGCACTGCCAGATTAAATGAGGCAGCGCGCTGGCAAAAAAAGCGGCATGCTGACCAGTGCCTGAGCCAATTTCCAGCACAGACGTCACCTCAGTGAGGCAGGGTCGTATTTTTTCCAGTATCGGTCGCTTATTGTTTTCACAGGCTTGTGAGAAAGGTTTGTCCATATTGCACCTCTGTGATCCAAGTTTGCGCTCTATTGAGGCAATCTTGCCATTAAAATGCAAGTCATTTTAGATTGCATAACCTTAAACACATAAAAAATATAAGCTTTTATCCTTGGTATAAAGCATGCATTGTCTATACTGAAAATTCCACTTAACGCTTGGAGCACATTATGACAACCTCAGATCTCTCTCAAACCCCGTTACAAAGCCGTGGTCTGGTCGACACGGAAGCGGAACCTAATTTACTGGAAAGCCAGGACTACTGTCAGGAAGTTGCCAACATCCTGACCAGCCCGGAGCAAGAACGAGAAAAGACCTCACAGCAATTTCTACTTGGCTATAACTAGACAATTAAACGCCCTGACAACAATCCGGGCTTGCTTACCTTGCCCTTTAGTGTAATGATAATTATTATCGTTACACTAAAGGATATTCCACTATGCTGACCCCGCTTGCGCTTATTAACTTTAAGCCGCATCTCAACGCGCACTGCACACGCCCTCACCTTGATGCACCACAACAAGTTGCGGAGTTCATACGCACTGGCTGCGAGTTAGCAAAATGGTATGAGCGACAATCCTGTGCGTTACTACAGGAGCTGTACCTCAGACGAGTATTCTTTGAACTACTTAACCACATTGCTGATCCACTGGTTCATACCTGCATCAGACAACAATGTCTGGAGCAGATTTACAAACCCCTGCTGGCCCTAAAACGCTATTACAAAGCTAAGCGCAGAGGGTTACACAAGTTTTACCTGCTTGAGCGGGAAGCCAGAATCATTAGCCATGAATTTAATCCGTACAGCTAGGAGTTGTTATGAGCGAATTTCGTCAAGTTTCAGATAGCATGGGCGTATTAGACGTACCACAAGATGCGCTTTACCAGGCGCAAACTCAGCGGGCCATTAATAATTTTCCCGTCAGTGGCCTGACATTACCCGGTAGCTTTATTCGTGCCCTGGCTTACATAAAACAAGCAGCCGCGGAGTCAAATCAGGAGCTGGGTCACCTGCCTTCGAGCCAGGCTCAGGCCATCGTCTCTGCTTGTCAGCAGATCATTGACGGAGAACACCTGTCTCAATTTCCTGTCGATGTATTCCAGACTGGTTCAGGCACCAGCTCCAACATGAATGCCAATGAAGTCATCGCTTCTTTGGCCACTCAGCTCAGCGGCGAAACGGTCCACCCCAATGACCATGTTAATATGGGGCAAAGCTCCAATGATGTTATCCCTACTGCGATTCACGTCAGCAGTGCCATACTGGCCGTATATGAATTACTGCCAGCACTCAAGCACCTGTCTCAGACCATTGAGCACAAAAGCAAAGAGGTCGGTCATTTGGTTAAAACAGGCCGCACCCATCTGATGGATGCTATGCCGGTTACCTTTGCACAAACACTCAGCGGCTGGCAGCATCAGATCGATTCTGCCTGTGAGGGTATTGTCCAGGCACTGGAAAAGATTTATGAGCTTGGCCAGGGCGGCACCGCCGTTGGTACTGGTGTAAATGCCGATGCACGTTTCGCGGCTACGTTTAACAGCTACTTAAGCAGTAATGTTGGGATCCGCTTCACCCCGAGTAAAAACTTCTTCTATAACATCGGCTCACAAGATGCCATTGTGGCGTTATCGGGTCAGTTAAAAACGCTGGCCGTCGCCAATATGAAAATCGCCAACGATCTGCGCTGGATGAATTCAGGCCCTCTGGCAGGGTTAAGCGAGATAGAGCTACAAGCTTTACAACCAGGTTCGTCCATCATGCCAGGTAAGGTTAACCCGGTGATCCCGGAAGCCGCAGCAATGGTCAGTGCTCAGGTAATTGGCAATGATGCTACCATCACTGTGGCAGGCCAGTCAGGTAACTTTGAGCTTAACGTGATGCTGCCGGTCATTGCCTACAATATCCTGCAAAGTATCGAGTTACTGGCAAATATGTCCCGTTTGCTTGCAGACAAAGCTATCGCTACTTTCAAGGTCAACGAATCGAGTCTACAACAGGCACTCACCCGCAACCCTATCCTGGTCACGGCATTGAATCCGGTGATCGGGTATGAGAAGGCGGCATTTATTGCCAAGCAAGCCTATCAGCAAAGCCGCCCAATCATAGAAGTTGCCGCAGAGCACACTGAGCTAAGCGAATCCCAGTTACGCGAATTACTAGACCCGCAAAAACTCACGCTCGGTGGCCTATAAGCAAATCACGCGCCTGTTATTATGGCGCGTGACCTCTTGTATCTGGAGAAAAAGCGCGGCACACTGGATAAAAAATTAACAGGATCGAATATGAACGCGTTTAAACTCTCTCTTTGCAGTTTGTTATTCATTGCAGGCTGCAATGCCTCACACAGTGAACCCCAAAACAATGAGGAAACCGTCACCACGCAACATGACTCTGCGGAGCAGCGTGCGGTTGAACCTGCCAAGCTGCAAAAAAAAGCAGCGGTACGCCATGATGTTGGACACAGTAAACCTTCCCCAGCAGACAAAGTCATGGAAAAAGAACCTGTCGCGCACATAGATAAAGACGCGATCAACGAAGCCGGCCTGAAGAATCAACGTGCCTATCTGAAATTCATTACCAAAGACAAAGAATGTGATACCACGACTCAGTGCAAAGTCCTGCCTGTCGGTAGTCGTGCATGCGGAGGCCCATCTGATTATGTGATTTTTTCTACAAAAACGGCCGACCCCGACAAAGTAAAAGAACTGGCTGACAAGCTTACCCATGCCGAAGCCACCTATAATGCCAAAAATCGGATGATCAGTATTTGCGAACACCTGAGCGCGCCAGCAACTCAGTGCGTTAACAATAAATGTGTTAAACTCGAGCATTCAAATCAGGCAACCTACTAGGGAATTTCGATGAAGTATCAGTGTTTGACGCTGTTTTTACTGACAGGCTTGCTCAGCGGCTGTAGCGCCACACAGACCGCGCAGTCTGCAAGCAATGGTGATGACTTTGCGCTGGCAGAATTCGTTGCAGACAAAGGCTGTGATGCGAGCTTTCAGTGTAAAGTCATTGGAGTAGGAGAGCGGCAAACCTGCGGTGGTCCAAGCCAGTACGTCGTCTATTCGGTTCGCAACGTCGATGAAACTCAGGTAGAACAAATGGCCGTTGCAATAACCAAAAAAGAGCGCGCTATCAATCAGCAAACACCACCCAGTGAAGTGTGCAAGCAGGTGCTACCTATCCAGGCGCTCTGCATCAATAGCCAATGTCAGGCCATCACATTGAAATAACCTCTGCCTTAATGCTTTTACTGCCAGCAAGCTAAGCCTTTGCCTGGCAGTTAACACTTAACCCACCCGACAACTAAACCAACCACTGACTCAGTAAAGAAATAGGTATAATGAGCAGAGCACACAAACATGCCCGCCATACATATCGGATCTCAATCTGCTTCTTCACCCAATAACAATAAATAAACTTCACCAGGTAAGTGGAAGCACAGCCAAATAGGGCAAAAATAACAAACAAGACAAGTAAGTATAGGGACACAATCAACTCATAACCTCAACAACCAGCATTCATCATAACGGGTCATTGCCTACAGAGCAATGTAAGCACCTTGACGAGCGCAAAGCATAGCTCCGCCAATATGAGCCGCTATATCGGTGTTACTTAACTATTGAGAAACTTCGGTGCTGTGCACCAGAAGAGCGCTCAGGATACGTGGTTACATGAATGAACGCGAAGCATGGACGCCGAGCAGGGAGCCCTCCACAGGGAAGTGCCCCCAAAGACTGCTAGATACCAGCTTCATGGATGAATAGGCGATGCTACTCTATTTACAGCTTTTTAAATCGCACATAGCAAAAAACCCGCTGCATTGCTGCAACGGGTTTCTCTTATTTGGAGCTTGGCAATGTCCTACTTTCACATGGGAAACCCCACACTATCATCGGCGCTATTTCGTTTCACTACTGAGTTCGGCATGGAGTCAGGTGGTTCCAAAATGCTATGGTTACCAAGCATAAACTGTTGCGCAAGATGTTTATCAACATCTCACTAAAATCTGGAAAAGCGTATTAAATTCTTATCGTCTACTTTATTTCTTAACTTCTAACAAACAAAACCACTTTGGCGTTGTATGGTTAAGCCTCACGGGTAATTAGTACGAGTTAGCTCAATGGCTCACACCACTTCCACATCTCGCCTATCAACGTTGTAGTCTTCAACGGCCCTTCAGTTAACTTAAAGTTAAAGTGAGAACTCATCTCGAGGCTCGCTTCCCGCTTAGATGCTTTCAGCGGTTATCGATTCCGAACGTAGCTACCGGGCAATGCCATTGGCATGACAACCCGAACACCAGCGGTTCGTCCACTCCGGTCCTCTCGTACTAGGAGCAGCCCCTCTCAATTCTCAAACGCCCACGGCAGATAGGGACCGAACTGTCTCACGACGTTCTAAACCCAGCTCGCGTACCACTTTAAATGGCGAACAGCCATACCCTTGGGACCGACTTCAGCCCCAGGATGTGATGAGCCGACATCGAGGTGCCAAACACCGCCGTCGATATGAACTCTTGGGCGGTATCAGCCTGTTATCCCCGGAGTACCTTTTATCCGTTGAGCGATGGCCCTTCCATTCAGAACCACCGGATCACTATGACCTACTTTCGTACCTGCTCGACGTGTCTGTCTCGCAGTTAAGCTGGCTTCTACCATTACACTAACCGTACGATGTCCGACCGTACTTAGCCAACCTTCGTGCTCCTCCGTTACTCTTTGGGAGGAGACCGCCCCAGTCAAACTACCCACCAGGCACTGTCCTCAACCCCGATTAGGGGCCTAAGTTAGAACATCAACACTACAAGGGTGGTATTTCAAGGACGGCTCCACGCAATCTAGCGACTGCGCTTCAAAGCCTCCCACCTATCCTACACATGTAGGGTCAATGTTCAGTGCCAAGCTGTAGTAAAGGTTCACGGGGTCTTTCCGTCTAGCCGCGGGTACACAGCATCTTCACTGCGATTTCAATTTCACTGAGTCTCGGGTGGAGACAGCGTGGCCATGGTTACACCATTCGTGCAGGTCGGAACTTACCCGACAAGGAATTTCGCTACCTTAGGACCGTTATAGTTACGGCCGCCGTTTACCGGGGCTTCGATCAAGAGCTTCGCCTAAGCTAACCCCATCAATTAACCTTCCGGCACCGGGCAGGTGTCACACCGTATACGTCATCTTACGATTTTGCACAGTGCTGTGTTTTTAATAAACAGTCCCAGCCACCTGGTCACTGCGGCTCTCGCCTGCTTACGACGCGAAGTCTTCACAAGTAAGAGCGTACCTTCTCCCGAAGTTACGGTACAATTTTGCCTAGTTCCTTCACCCGAGTTCTCTCAAGCGCCTTAGTATTCTCTACCTGACCACCTGTGTCGGTTTAGGGTACGATTCGATATAAACTGAAGCTTAGAGGCTTTTCCTGGAAGTAGGGCATCAACAACTTCACCACCGTAGTGGCTCGTCTCGACTCTCAGCCTTAGCGACCCGGATTTTCCTAAGTCACCAGCCTACAGCCTTTCACATGGACAACCAACGCCATGCTTGCCTAGCCTGCTCCGTCCCCCCATCGCATTTATACCAAGTACGGGAATATTAACCCGTTTCCCATCGACTACGCTCTTCAGCCTCGCCTTAGGGGTCGACTCACCCTACCCTGATTAACATGGGATAGGAACCCTTGGTCTTCCGGCGTGCGGGTTTTTCACCCGCATTATCGTTACTCATGTCAGCATTCGCACTTCTGATACGTCCAGCAAACCTTACAGTTCACCTTCAGCCGCTTACAGAACGCTCCCCTACCCCGCGAACTAAGTTCGCAGCCGTAGCTTCGGTGGTATGTTTAGCCCCGTTACATCTTCCGCGCAGGCCGACTCGACTAGTGAGCTATTACGCTTTCTTTAAAGGATGGCTGCTTCTAAGCCAACCTCCTAGCTGTTTTAGCCTTCCCACATCGTTTCCCACTTAACATACACTTTGGGACCTTAGCTGACGGTCTGGGTTGTTTCCCTCTCCACGATGGACGTTAGCACCCACCGTGTGTCTCCCGGATAGTACTTTACGGTATTCGGAGTTTGCAAAGGGTTGGTAAGTCGGGATGACCCCCTAGCCTTAACAGTGCTCTACCCCCGTAAGTATTCGTCCGAGGCTCTACCTAAATAGATTTCGGGGAGAACCAGCTATCTCCCGGTTTGATTAGCCTTTCACTCCTAGCCACAGGTCATCCCCTAACTTTTCAACGTTAGTGGGTTCGGTCCTCCAGTCAGTGTTACCTGACCTTCAACCTGCCCATGGCTAGATCACCGGGTTTCGGGTCTATACCCTGCAACTTAAGCGCCCAGTTAAGACTCGCTTTCGCTACGGCTCCCCTAAATGGTTAACCTTGCTACAGAATATAAGTCGCTGACCCATTATACAAAAGGTACGCAGTCACCCTCGAGGGGCTCCTACTGCTTGTACGTACACGGTTTCAGGTTCTATTTCACTCCCCTCACAGGGGTTCTTTTCGCCTTTCCCTCACGGTACTGGTTCACTATCGGTCAGTTGGGAGTATTTAGCCTTGGAGGATGGTCCCCCCATATTCAGTCAAAGTTTCACGTGCTCCGACCTACTCGATTTCACTTTAAATAAGTTGTCGTGTACGGGACTGTCACCCTGTATCGTCATACTTTCCAGAATGTTCCACTAACTACATTAAAGCTTAAGGGCTAATCCGATTTCGCTCGCCGCTACTTTCGGAATCTCGGTTGATTTCTTTTCCTACGGGTACTTAGATGTTTCAGTTCTCCGCGTTCGCTTCATACAGCTATGTATTCACTGCATGATGACCCAAAGGGCCGGGTTTCCCCATTCGGAAATCCTAGTCTCAAGTGCCTCTTACTGGCTCAACTAGGCTTATCGCAAGTTAGTACGTCCTTCATCGCCTCCAACTGCCAAGGCATCCACCGTGTACGCTTAGTCACTTAACCATACAACCCAAAATAGTTTTGAATTGTACTGCTAAAGACAGTTTTAACTTCGCCAGAAGTTAAGTAATACTAAAGTAGACGCTAATAAATTCTCTCGAATTTATCGGCATTTTTCTTTCGAAAACTCTATAGAACAACAATTTTCATTGTCATTCCGAGAATTTAATATCAGCTTTCCAAATTTTTAAAGAGCAATATCACTCAGTAAGTTACCTTACCAAGCAACAATCATCTGTGTGGACACTTCGAACAAATCAGTTCTAAGTCGATAAGGAGGTGATCCAGCCCCAGGTTCCCCTAGGGCTACCTTGTTACGACTTCACCCCAGTCATGAATCACTCCGTGGTGAACGCCCTCCCGAAGGTTAAGCTATCCACTTCTGGAGCAACCCACTCCCATGGTGTGACGGGCGGTGTGTACAAGGCCCGGGAACGTATTCACCGCGGCATTCTGATCCGCGATTACTAGCGATTCCGACTTCATGGAGTCGAGTTGCAGACTCCAATCCGGACTACGACATACTTTAAGTGATTCGCTTACTATCGCTAGTTCGCAGCACTCTGTATATGCCATTGTAGCACGTGTGTAGCCCTACACGTAAGGGCCATGATGACTTGACGTCGTCCCCACCTTCCTCCGGTTTATCACCGGCAGTCTCCTTAGAGTTCCCGACCGAATCGCTGGCAACTAAGGATAAGGGTTGCGCTCGTTGCGGGACTTAACCCAACATCTCACAACACGAGCTGACGACAGCCATGCAGCACCTGTATCAGAGTTCCCGAAGGCACCAAACCATCTCTGGTAAGTTCTCTGTATGTCAAGTGTAGGTAAGGTTCTTCGCGTTGCATCGAATTAAACCACATGCTCCACCGCTTGTGCGGGCCCCCGTCAATTCATTTGAGTTTTAACCTTGCGGCCGTACTCCCCAGGCGGTCTACTTAATGCGTTAGCTTTGGAAAAGTTGTCCGAAGACCCCAGCTCCTAGTAGACATCGTTTACGGCGTGGACTACCAGGGTATCTAATCCTGTTTGCTCCCCACGCTTTCGTACATGAGCGTCAGTGTTGACCCAGGTGGCTGCCTTCGCCATCGGTATTCCTTCAGATCTCTACGCATTTCACCGCTACACCTGAAATTCTACCACCCTCTATCACACTCTAGTTTGCCAGTTCGAAATGCAGTTCCCAGGTTAAGCCCGGGGCTTTCACATCTCGCTTAACAAACCGCCTGCGTACGCTTTACGCCCAGTAATTCCGATTAACGCTCGCACCCTCCGTATTACCGCGGCTGCTGGCACGGAGTTAGCCGGTGCTTCTTCTGTCAGTAACGTCACAGCTAGCAGGTATTAACTACTAACCTTTCCTCCTGACTGAAAGTGCTTTACAACCCGAAGGCCTTCTTCACACACGCGGCATGGCTGCATCAGGCTTGCGCCCATTGTGCAATATTCCCCACTGCTGCCTCCCGTAGGAGTCTGGACCGTGTCTCAGTTCCAGTGTGGCTGATCATCCTCTCAAACCAGCTAGGGATCGTCGCCTTGGTGAGCCGTTACCTCACCAACTAGCTAATCCCACTTGGGCCAATCTAAAGGCGAGAGCCGAAGCCCCCTTTGGTCCGTAGACATTATGCGGTATTAGCCATCGTTTCCAATGGTTGTCCCCCACCTCAAGGCATGTTCCCAAGCATTACTCACCCGTCCGCCGCTCGTCATCTTCTAGCAAGCTAGAAATGTTACCGCTCGACTTGCATGTGTTAGGCCTGCCGCCAGCGTTCAATCTGAGCCATGATCAAACTCTTCAATTAAAAGTTTTTTGAATCCGAAGATTCGTGCTCAATGAATTCTGATTTTGATTCTTTCGAATCGAATTGACTGTGCTGAATAAACTATGTTTATTCTGTTGGTCACTCAGTTCAGTTGAGACTCTAAATTTTTGTGCGTCATTCAGTAAACTGAAATTCGCTGTTAGAACTCAATCTGTACGAGTGCCCACACAGATGATTGCTTCATATTTTTAAAGAACTATGTAACTAAACTTCGTTAGTTACCGCAGCCTCGCTGCGAAGTGGAGCGCCATATTAACCGCTTCACTTTTAAAGTCAACTAGAAAATTTAATTTTTCTTAATTAAGCTTTCCGTTTGGCTTTCCCTTCACTTAACTCGTTGCTTTTCAGCGTTGTGCTCCGTGTCGGTGGATGCGCATTATAGGGAAATCGAAAACCATTGCAACCCCTTTTTTCTCTTTTTTTATTAATAAAATGACCTCTACTTTCACCCTCAGAATATACATAAATTAAAAACAAGATATACACACCACACTGTGGATAAGATCACATAATTACGTCATTACACCGACCATATTGCTCACAGCCAGCTTTCAGTATCGTCCTCTGCCGGGAGTATTAGAAACTCATATAATAAATAAACTAGAAAAGTTTAATCGCGAGGGCGTCATTGCATTTCTTTACTAGCTCAATAATAAACAATATAACAAGCAAGCGATCTCCTGGTAGCAGCATCAAATCATCCTAATTCTATTTCGCACCTGACGCCACAGTGTCGTCGTCCTGCACTCGATGTAGGATCTTATAGAATCTTTTGGAGGTGTTATTAATCATTGCAGTTGGTGGCTAAGGAAACTTCAGCGCTGCTGGCATCACTCGATATATAGATACATGGTTGCATGAATAGACATGGGCGAAAATAACCTAATTACGTGTCGGGTAATCATTGTCAGGTCGATGTGTCATTCATACTCATCATGTGACCTGTTAATAGTTCCCGCATCAAGTGCGGGATTTTGTTCAACCATTTTCTTGGTGTTGCCTAAACCTGAAGAAAACTTCAGCGTTGTTCGTCATAAGAGATATCTGGATATATGGTTACATAGATGCACAGGGCGAAAATAACTTATACCAATTTGCTTAATTAAGTGATCTATTTTGAGGCGAGAAAATAGGGTCGATAACAAGGCAAAAATTTTGCTATTTAGTTGTTCTAAATAAGAAATTTTTAACGCCGTTAGCGTCCTATTTGCTCCTTCAAATAGACCAGGTATTAAGTGAAATTGGTATTAATTAGCCGCTTGGCAGTGATTGCCTGGTCGACGTGTCATTCATAGTCGCCGTGTGGCCTGTGAGCAGTTCCCGCATCAAGTGCGGGATGACGGTGGTGTGGGGTTTATGATCGGGAAGTTATACAACTTTTTTAAATCGCACAAAGCAAAAAACCCGTCGCATTGCTGCAACGGGTTTGACGTACATGGAAGTACGAATGTCGATGATATTCATGGGTGAATTGCGACCGAAGCACCGCTTCGCGGCGCAATGAACGCGAGGCATGGACGCCGAGCCGGGAGCCCTCCACAAGGAAGTGTCCCCAAAGGTTGTTCAGTACAAGTTTTACGATCCAACCCAGCTTCATGGGTGAATAGGCGATGCTATTCTATCTACAGCTACAGCTCATCGGCGCTTTTTAAATCGCACAAAGCAAAAAACCCGCTGCATTGCTGCAACGGGTTTCTTTTATTAGGCCCTGGCGATGTCCTACTTTCACATGGGAAACCCCACACTATCATCGGCGCTATTTCGTTTCACTACTGAGTTCGGCATGGAGTCAGGTGGTTCCAAAATGCTATGTTCACCAGGAAATTCTGTGTGCAAGATGTTTATCAACATCTCACTAAAATCTGGAAAAGCGTATTAAATTCTTTCGTCTACTTTAATTCTTAACTTCTAACAAACAAAACCACTTTGGCGTTGTATGGTTAAGCCTCACGGGTAATTAGTACGAGTTAGCTCAATGGCTCACACCACTTCCACATCTCGCCTATCAACGTTGTAGTCTTCAACGGCCCTTCAGTTGACTTAAAGTCAAAGTGAGAACTCATCTCGAGGCTCGCTTCCCGCTTAGATGCTTTCAGCGGTTATCGATTCCGAACGTAGCTACCGGGCAATGCCATTGGCATGACAACCCGAACACCAGCGGTTCGTCCACTCCGGTCCTCTCGTACTAGGAGCAGCCCCTCTCAATTCTCAAACGCCCACGGCAGATAGGGACCGAACTGTCTCACGACGTTCTAAACCCAGCTCGCGTACCACTTTAAATGGCGAACAGCCATACCCTTGGGACCGACTTCAGCCCCAGGATGTGATGAGCCGACATCGAGGTGCCAAACACCGCCGTCGATATGAACTCTTGGGCGGTATCAGCCTGTTATCCCCGGAGTACCTTTTATCCGTTGAGCGATGGCCCTTCCATTCAGAACCACCGGATCACTATGACCTACTTTCGTACCTGCTCGACGTGTCTGTCTCGCAGTTAAGCTGGCTTCTACCATTACACTAACCGTACGATGTCCGACCGTACTTAGCCAACCTTCGTGCTCCTCCGTTACTCTTTGGGAGGAGACCGCCCCAGTCAAACTACCCACCAGGCACTGTCCTCAACCCCGATTAGGGGCCTAAGTTAGAACATCAACACTACAAGGGTGGTATTTCAAGGACGGCTCCACGCAATCTAGCGACTGCGCTTCAAAGCCTCCCACCTATCCTACACATGTAGGGTCAATGTTCAGTGCCAAGCTGTAGTAAAGGTTCACGGGGTCTTTCCGTCTAGCCGCGGGTACACAGCATCTTCACTGCGATTTCAATTTCACTGAGTCTCGGGTGGAGACAGCGTGGCCATGGTTACACCATTCGTGCAGGTCGGAACTTACCCGACAAGGAATTTCGCTACCTTAGGACCGTTATAGTTACGGCCGCCGTTTACCGGGGCTTCGATCAAGAGCTTCGCCTAAGCTAACCCCATCAATTAACCTTCCGGCACCGGGCAGGTGTCACACCGTATACGTCATCTTACGATTTTGCACAGTGCTGTGTTTTTAATAAACAGTCCCAGCCACCTGGTCACTGCGGCTCTCGCCTGCTTACGACGCGAAGTCTTCACAAGTAAGAGCGTACCTTCTCCCGAAGTTACGGTACAATTTTGCCTAGTTCCTTCACCCGAGTTCTCTCAAGCGCCTTAGTATTCTCTACCTGACCACCTGTGTCGGTTTAGGGTACGATTCGATATAAACTGAAGCTTAGAGGCTTTTCCTGGAAGTAGGGCATCAACAACTTCACCACCGTAGTGGCTCGTCTCGACTCTCAGCCTTAGCGACCCGGATTTTCCTAAGTCACCAGCCTACAGCCTTTCACATGGACAACCAACGCCATGCTTGCCTAGCCTGCTCCGTCCCCCCATCGCATTTATACCAAGTACGGGAATATTAACCCGTTTCCCATCGACTACGCTCTTCAGCCTCGCCTTAGGGGTCGACTCACCCTACCCTGATTAACATGGGATAGGAACCCTTGGTCTTCCGGCGTGCGGGTTTTTCACCCGCATTATCGTTACTCATGTCAGCATTCGCACTTCTGATACGTCCAGCAAACCTTACAGTTCACCTTCAGCCGCTTACAGAACGCTCCCCTACCCCGCGAACTAAGTTCGCAGCCGTAGCTTCGGTGGTATGTTTAGCCCCGTTACATCTTCCGCGCAGGCCGACTCGACTAGTGAGCTATTACGCTTTCTTTAAAGGATGGCTGCTTCTAAGCCAACCTCCTAGCTGTTTTAGCCTTCCCACATCGTTTCCCACTTAACATACACTTTGGGACCTTAGCTGACGGTCTGGGTTGTTTCCCTCTCCACGATGGACGTTAGCACCCACCGTGTGTCTCCCGGATAGTACTTTACGGTATTCGGAGTTTGCAAAGGGTTGGTAAGTCGGGATGACCCCCTAGCCTTAACAGTGCTCTACCCCCGTAAGTATTCGTCCGAGGCTCTACCTAAATAGATTTCGGGGAGAACCAGCTATCTCCCGGTTTGATTAGCCTTTCACTCCTAGCCACAGGTCATCCCCTAACTTTTCAACGTTAGTGGGTTCGGTCCTCCAGTCAGTGTTACCTGACCTTCAACCTGCCCATGGCTAGATCACCGGGTTTCGGGTCTATACCCTGCAACTTAAGCGCCCAGTTAAGACTCGCTTTCGCTACGGCTCCCCTAAATGGTTAACCTTGCTACAGAATATAAGTCGCTGACCCATTATACAAAAGGTACGCAGTCACCCTCGAGGGGCTCCTACTGCTTGTACGTACACGGTTTCAGGTTCTATTTCACTCCCCTCACAGGGGTTCTTTTCGCCTTTCCCTCACGGTACTGGTTCACTATCGGTCAGTTGGGAGTATTTAGCCTTGGAGGATGGTCCCCCCATATTCAGTCAAAGTTTCACGTGCTCCGACCTACTCGATTTCACTTTAAATAAGTTGTCGTGTACGGGACTGTCACCCTGTATCGTCATACTTTCCAGAATGTTCCACTAACTACATTAAAGCTTAAGGGCTAATCCGATTTCGCTCGCCGCTACTTTCGGAATCTCGGTTGATTTCTTTTCCTACGGGTACTTAGATGTTTCAGTTCTCCGCGTTCGCTTCATACAGCTATGTATTCACTGCATGATGACCCAAAGGGCCGGGTTTCCCCATTCGGAAATCCTAGTCTCAAGTGCCTCTTACTGGCTCAACTAGGCTTATCGCAAGTTAGTACGTCCTTCATCGCCTCCAACTGCCAAGGCATCCACCGTGTACGCTTAGTCACTTAACCATACAACCCAAAATAGTTTTGAATTGCACTGCTAAAGACAGTTTTAACTTCGCCAGAAGTTAAGTAATACTAAAGTAGACGCTAATTAATCACTAAATGATTAATCGGCATTTTTCTTTCGAAAACTCTATAGAACAACAATTTTCATTGTCATTCCGAGAATTTAATATCAGCTTTCCAAATTTTTAAAGAGCAATATCACTCAGTAAGTTACCTTACCAAGCAACAATCATCTGTGTGGACACTTCGAACAAATTAGTTCTAAGTCGATAAGGAGGTGATCCAGCCCCAGGTTCCCCTAGGGCTACCTTGTTACGACTTCACCCCAGTCATGAATCACTCCGTGGTGAACGCCCTCCCGAAGGTTAAGCTATCCACTTCTGGAGCAACCCACTCCCATGGTGTGACGGGCGGTGTGTACAAGGCCCGGGAACGTATTCACCGCGGCATTCTGATCCGCGATTACTAGCGATTCCGACTTCATGGAGTCGAGTTGCAGACTCCAATCCGGACTACGACATACTTTAAGTGATTCGCTTACTATCGCTAGTTCGCAGCACTCTGTATATGCCATTGTAGCACGTGTGTAGCCCTACACGTAAGGGCCATGATGACTTGACGTCGTCCCCACCTTCCTCCGGTTTATCACCGGCAGTCTCCTTAGAGTTCCCGACCGAATCGCTGGCAACTAAGGATAAGGGTTGCGCTCGTTGCGGGACTTAACCCAACATCTCACAACACGAGCTGACGACAGCCATGCAGCACCTGTATCAGAGTTCCCGAAGGCACCAAACCATCTCTGGTAAGTTCTCTGTATGTCAAGTGTAGGTAAGGTTCTTCGCGTTGCATCGAATTAAACCACATGCTCCACCGCTTGTGCGGGCCCCCGTCAATTCATTTGAGTTTTAACCTTGCGGCCGTACTCCCCAGGCGGTCTACTTAATGCGTTAGCTTTGGAAAAGTTGTCCGAAGACCCCAGCTCCTAGTAGACATCGTTTACGGCGTGGACTACCAGGGTATCTAATCCTGTTTGCTCCCCACGCTTTCGTACATGAGCGTCAGTGTTGACCCAGGTGGCTGCCTTCGCCATCGGTATTCCTTCAGATCTCTACGCATTTCACCGCTACACCTGAAATTCTACCACCCTCTATCACACTCTAGTTTGCCAGTTCGAAATGCAGTTCCCAGGTTAAGCCCGGGGCTTTCACATCTCGCTTAACAAACCGCCTGCGTACGCTTTACGCCCAGTAATTCCGATTAACGCTCGCACCCTCCGTATTACCGCGGCTGCTGGCACGGAGTTAGCCGGTGCTTCTTCTGTCAGTAACGTCACAGCTAGCAGGTATTAACTACTAACCTTTCCTCCTGACTGAAAGTGCTTTACAACCCGAAGGCCTTCTTCACACACGCGGCATGGCTGCATCAGGCTTGCGCCCATTGTGCAATATTCCCCACTGCTGCCTCCCGTAGGAGTCTGGACCGTGTCTCAGTTCCAGTGTGGCTGATCATCCTCTCAAACCAGCTAGGGATCGTCGCCTTGGTGAGCCGTTACCTCACCAACTAGCTAATCCCACTTGGGCCAATCTAAAGGCGAGAGCCGAAGCCCCCTTTGGTCCGTAGACATTATGCGGTATTAGCCATCGTTTCCAATGGTTGTCCCCCACCTCAAGGCATGTTCCCAAGCATTACTCACCCGTCCGCCGCTCGTCATCTTCTAGCAAGCTAGAAATGTTACCGCTCGACTTGCATGTGTTAGGCCTGCCGCCAGCGTTCAATCTGAGCCATGATCAAACTCTTCAATTAAAAGTTTTTTGTTTGAAGTAAACTTCAAACCATGCTCAATGAATTCTGATTTTGTCTGTTTCTACTTTTAAAAAAGTAAAATCAAAACGAATTGACTATGTTAGTCACTCAGTTCAGTTGAGACTCTAAATTTTTGTGCGTCATTCAGTAAACTGAAATTCGCTGTTAGAACTCAATCTGTACGAGTGCCCACACAGATGATTGCTTCATATTTTTAAAGAACATAATCCGGTTACCCGGTGCGACTCAATGTCGCCGCGCTGTTAGCGCTGAGGGTTGTGCATTCTAATCACTTCCCATTTTATGTCAACACTTAATTTTGAGAAATTTCAGAATCAAGTTTTATTTGACTCCCAACTCGTTGGCTCATTGCTTTTCAGCGTTGTGCCCCGTGTCGGTGGATGCGCATTATAGGGAAATCGAAACCCAGCGCAACCCCTTTTTTGAAGAAAAGTGAGAAAAACAATGCGTTCGGACAAAAATCACACCAAACCTAGTAAAAGTGAATGTAAAACATGCAATATTGCACTTTTTTGAGGCTGGAGTTCTACAAGGCAAAGCTCTACACTGGGACTTATCACTGAGACTATCGGTAATAGCAGGTAAAAAAGGGATACTAAAATGACAAATAAGTACAAAGGCAGAAGTTATAAAGGCAAAACCCCAAAACTAGCCACCGGCGTGTATGTGGATGAAAGCGCCGTTCTGGTTGGTGATATCGAAGTGGGTGAACACAGCAGTGTCTGGCCTTTAGTGGCTGCACGAGGCGATGTCAATTATATCCGGATTGGTCAACGCACCAATATTCAGGATGGCAGTGTATTGCACCTTACGCGATCAAGCGCTGGAAACCCGGATGGTTACCCTTTGATCATTGGAGATGATGTTACCGTTGGTCACAAAGTGATGTTACATGGCTGCCAGCTGGGTAATCGCATCCTGGTCGGTATGGGCGCGATAGTTATGGACAATGTTGTCGTAGAGGACGATGTGATCATCGGTGGCGGTGCTTTAGTCCCCCCTAATAAACGTCTTGAATCGGGCTACCTGTATGTAGGCAGCCCGGTTAAACAAGCTCGTCCACTCAACGAGCAGGAGATTGCGTTTCTCAAAACATCGGCGCAGAACTATGTCGAACTAAAGGATGACTACCTCTCAGAGCTGGACTAACTCGATTTCTCCTTGTGCCGAGTACGCCTCGTCTTCTATTAGCTGCTCGGCTTGCATTTCATAATCAAACTGATGTGCTTTAAAGTGCGTGAGGGCCTGTTGTTTGGTTAGGGAGGTCGCAATCACACAAGAAACCAGCATCCCCGACACCATGGCCGTGAAAATCAAACATTGCCGGGTCTCATCGTAGTGAATATCATCATTGATTAGGATTTGCTGATTCACAGGCTCCCCTCTTTCATTGCATTAAGCACAGGCGCTACCTCTGGTGTTTGGCCTCGCCACAAGGCAAACGCTTCAGCCGCCTGCCCTACCAGCATCCCCATACCATCTACACACTCTGCTGCTGCATTGTGAGTAGCAACCCAGGCTAAGAAGGCAGTTTGCTGATCGCTGTAGAACATGTCGTATGCCAGCATACAGGTACTCACATGCTGTGGGTCGATATCAGGCACTTGACCTGTCACACTCGACGACGTTGAATTGATCACCAGATCATAGCTCTGCACAGGCACCTCATTCAGTGCCACCCCCTGAACATTGCCATAGTCAGAAAACAACTGCGCAAGTTGCTGCGCTTTTTCCGCGGTGCGATTGGCAATCACAACACTTGCTACCCCGGCCTGCAAAAGCGGATACACACAACCGCGAGCAGCACCTCCTGCACCAATCAACAGAATGCTGGCACCTGATAAAGTCTCGGTATGACGCAATAAGTCAGCAACGAGTCCTGCACCATCTGTATTATCACCCAGCAATGCCCCATCTGGTTGCGGCAACAAAGTATTGACCGCACCGGCTAATTGAGCCCGTTCCGTCAACTGCCCGGCCAATTGATATGCTCGCTCTTTAAAAGGCAGCGTGACATTTGCACCCAAGCCTCCTTCGGCAAAAAAAGTCGTAACGGCCGCTTCAAACTCAGGGAGCTCGGCCAGTATAGCCCGGTACTCGATGACTGAATTAAACTGACCAGCAAATTGCGTATGAATGGCAGGAGATTTAGAATGCTTAATTGGGTTTCCAAAAACCGCGTATTTATCCATTGAACAGCCTAACTATATAGTGATGTTATATGAAGCAGTTAATTAAACGTATCTTTAACCAAGATGCAAGTGACAATCAATCCTCAGGTACAACACACCAGGCACCAACGCCCGAGAAAACACCCTACGAGATCATAGGCGGTGAAACTGGGACCCGAGCACTGGCTAACCGTTTCTATGACATTATGGAAAGTGACCCTTACGCAAAACCTCTATACGATATGCATCCATTACCCTTGGATCGCATCCGTCAGGTGTTTTTTGAGTTTTTATCAGGCTGGCTGGGTGGCCCAGACTTGTTTGCGGAGCAATATGGCCACCCCAGACTTAGAATGCGCCATATGCCGTTTACGATAAATAAAGACCTGCGCGATCAGTGGATGTATTGCATGGACAAGGCACTGGATCTGGAAGTGGACAACCCTTTGTTACGAGAAGGGTTGCGAAAATCGCTGGCTCAATTAGCCACTCACATGATAAATCACGACTAAAGTATTAATTTTATATTAAATTAGCGCAATAATTTTTTGCGCTAAGTCAAACTGGCCTGGTTACTAAACACGCATAATAACGGCTCAGCTTTTTTAAGGTGCGATGCGTGTGAAATCCATTCAACATAAAATTTATGCGTTACTTGCCATTACAGGCGTGCTGGTACTCATCGCCAGTATACTAAGTAACTCCAGCCAACAAAAACAACTGGCCGAAGAAACCGTCGAGACCAATATTCGCTTATTGGCAGACAACTATTTCGATTCGATCAACACCATGATGCTCACGGGCACCATGGCAAACCGTGAGATCCTCAGCGATAAGATGCGCAATCACGATAATATTGAAGATGCGCATATCATTCGGGGCGATAAAATTAACAAGCTATATGGCATGGGTAATCCTAACCAGCAACCCACCAGCGACGTGGAGCGGGCGGCATTACAAGGTGAGGAAACACTGGTCATTGAACAGCGTGACGGCAAGCGTATCATGACCTACCTTAAGCCAATGGTGGCAAGAGAAAACTATAAAGGGACTAACTGCTTAGGGTGTCATCAGGCACAAGAAGGTGAGGTGCTGGGTGCGGTGCGCATTAGTTACTCACTCGAAGACATTGACGATACCGTACACAATAACACCTGGATCAGCACAGGCTTGCTGACCGGCATCTTTGCCACCACCTTTGTCATTCTGGGTATCATCTTCCGTAAGCTCTTTATTGTCCGACTGAAAACACTGGGTCGTACGATGCGCCTGGCCACCCAGAATAAGGACCTGTCATTACGTATCGACGATACTATAGACGATGAACTGGGTCGGCTAGCCATTAACTTCAACAAGATGATGGCCTCATTTAAAGATAACATTGCCCAGGTATCAGCCTCATCCCATGTCCTGATCCAATCAGCTGAGCAAATCTACAACGCTGCTGACACCACAGAGCAGGCCATTCAGGAACAGAAACAAGGCACTGATTCAGTCGCTGCCGCTATCAATGAACTGGAAAGCTCGTCCAGCGAGGTAAAGAATACCACCCACTTTGCTTCTGAAAAGTCCGATAGCAGTAATCACCTGGCCGAGCAAAGCATGGCGGTTGCGGAACATACGGAGCAGAGCATCAATCAGCTGGCACGTGATGTACGCCAGGCAGCCGATCAGGTCAGTCAGCTGCAGACTCAGACCTTAGAGGTAGGTAAAGTCCTGGAAGTGATCAGCAGTATTGCCGAACAAACTAACTTGCTGGCGCTGAATGCGGCTATCGAAGCGGCGCGTGCCGGAGAAGCAGGCCGCGGGTTTGCTGTGGTTGCCGACGAAGTCCGTACCCTTGCGACCCGCACGCATGACTCAACGGACGAAATCAAACGCACCATCGACAAGCTGCAAAACGAAGCAGCGCAAACCGTGAGCGCCATGAGTGCGTCTTGTGAGGAAGCCGATGATCGCGCCATGCAAGTGAAACAGGTGGCACAGGCACTCAAAGATATTTCTAATCAGATGCATGAGATTAACGCACTGAATGTGCAAATTGCCGATGCGACGGAGCAACAGAATCTGGCCGCAGAGGAGATCAATCAGAGTGTGGTCGCTATTCGTGACAACGCAGAGCAATCTTTGATTGATGCTCATGGCAGCAAGCAGATCAGTGAAAACCTACTTGAACTGGCCCGCTCTTTAGATGAGCAAGTACGCAGCTTCCGGCTTGAATAACCGGGTCCTGAAATAAAAAAGGCGCCGTCGGCGCCTTTTTTATTAAGTCATTGAGCTAGTCCTCTAACGAGGTCATTGCCAACCAGTCTCGCGGACGCAGGAAATGCTTATACAGCATAGCCTCTGGCGAATCATCGGCTGGCGTAAAGTCATATTCCCAGCGAGCTAATGGTGGCATAGACATCAGGATTGACTCTGTTCGCCCACCCGTTTGCAGACCAAACAAAGTACCCCGGTCCCAGACCAGGTTAAACTCCACATAGCGACCACGACGATATAACTGGAACTGACGTTGTGCTTCATTGAATGGCGTGTCTTTGCGCTTCTCCATGATAGGCACATACGCTTTCAGGAAACCTTTGCCAACCGCCTGCATATATTCAAAGCTGGTATTAAAACCCCACTGGTTTAGGTCATCAAAGAACAAGCCACCCACACCCCGGGTTTCTTTACGGTGTTTAAGATAGAAATAATCATCACACCACTTTTTATGCTCATCATAGACCTGCTCACCAAACGGCGTACACAGTGCCTTAGCCACACTATGCCAGTGCTTAACATCTTCCAGTACAGGATAGAAAGGCGTCAAGTCAAACCCACCACCGAACCACCAGATGGGTTCTTCACCTTCTTTTTCGGCAATGAAGAAACGCACATTCGCGTGACTGGTTGGGATGTGTGGATTTTTGGGGTGGATCACCAAAGACACACCACAGGCATGGAAGCTGCGCCCCGCCAGTTCAGGCCGATGTGCTGTTGCGGATGCTGGCATTGACGCGCCATAAACATGGGAGAAGTTTACTCCCCCCTGCTCGATTACTGCACCGTCACGCATCACACGAGTACGACCACCGCCGCCTTCTTCGCGCTGCCACGCATCTTCTATAAACTTGCCACTGCCATCCGCTTGCTCCAGACCCTGGCATATTTCGTCCTGCAGGGCGAGTAAGAACGCTTTAACGGACTCTAAGTTCACCTGACTCAAGGTCGTTAACTCCTTATGATTTTGCCACTCAGGGCATCACGGATCTGACTTGGGCTGGTTTGCTTACCCAATTCGCCCGACTGATAAAATGCCACTCGATCACCAAAAGCAGCCTCAGCCTCAGCCAGCGTCTTGGCTGGCTCTTCGCCGCTAAAATTCGCACTAGTAGAAACAATCGGTTTACCAAATGTCTGACACAGCTGTTTAACGACAGGGTGATCGGTCACTCTAATTGCAATGCTTGGGTTGCCGCCGGTCACCCACTCTGGGGCTGTCGCCTTGACTGGCAACAACCAGGTCACAGGGCCTGGCCAGGAGGAAAATATTTCGGCACGTTTATCCTGCGGAATTTTACTGTCATCAACGTACGGCAGGCACTGTGCAAAATTATCGGCGATCAGGATCAGCCCTTTCTCTACCGGGCGGTCTTTCAGTGCTAACAGCGCATGGACGGCTTGTTCGTTATCGGGATCACAGCCCAGACCAAAAATCGCTTCGGTCGGGTAACAGATCAGCCCCCCTTGCTGTAATGCTTCGACGGCATTTTGGGGTAACTGGCGTTGCGTGTCTTGTTCGCTCACTGAGGCTCCTCAATTGTATGCTGACAAACTTTCTGCGGGCATTGTAGCACAGCTTTTCCACCCCGGTGTTTTTGCACCATGACGGGCCAGCCACAGGCCTCACAAGGATGTGCTATCGGTGGATGGTTAACGCTATACTTGCATTGTGGATAGGTATCGCAGGCGTAAAAAAACTTGCCATACTTATTTTTACGTTTATGTAATGTGCCTTTGTGGCATTTGGGGCAAGGCGGACCAGGCGCTTCTTCCGGCTCTTCATCATGAGCAATATAATGACACTGAGGATAGCCGGTACAGCCAATAAACATCCCATAACGGCCATTGCGCACCACTAAAGGTTCGCTACATAAAGGACAGGCACTGTCTTCAAGCACCTTAATGTCGTGGTTATCATGGTGGGCGATGGCGCGAATATAATCGCACGCCGGATAGCTGGCACATCCAAGGAAAGGACCTGATTTACTGTGTTTGATCACCAATTCGGAGCCACATTTAGGACACACTTCATATTCCCGTTCCAGGGCATGCTGGTCTGCATTAAACAATGAATGATCTATTTTACTCATAACAAGTCCCCGTCCACTTCACCCCTTTGGTTTGCGCCCATAATAGTATCAAGGGAACGTGATATAAGGAACACAGTTACGTCAGTCAGGCAATCTGCCTGACTTAACGACATCGCCTTTCGGGATAGAATAAGAGAAACTCAGTGCAACGGGCCGGTTGGCTCTTCAAAGATCAGGTCTTCCATCTGCGCATAGGCATGCTCTTTACCGGGGACATTAAACAGTACCATTAGGATCACCCACTTCAGATCGTCCAGACAGATGGCCTTCTTATCCAACGCGCATAAACGGTCAATGACCATTTCACGCGTGGTGCTATCTATCACCCCGATTTGCTCAACAAACATCAGAAAGCCCCGACATTCGATGTCCAGCATGGCACATTCTTGCTCAGTGTAGATCCGGATCGCGCTATCCGGGCGGGCGTTTAAATAGGGAATTTCATCAGATTGTTGTAAATCGGCCAGTTGTTCAAGCCAGTCCAGTGCTTTGTAAATCTCGTCTTGATTAAAACCGGCCCCGACCAGTTCATCTGTGAGTTCGTTTTGTTCGACGAAGATATCCGCTTCGCTGTGAATATAGTTTTCGAATAAATACATTAGGATATCAAACATAATTAACCCCTCGCTAATTTGATGTAGCCGTCTAGTACGCGTTCTACTTTGTCTTCAAGCTCAAGGTCCAGCAGTCTGGCAAGCACCCTTTCTACTGGCCACTGGGTCCTCTGCGATAAGGTATCTACACTGGTTACCTCAAAGCCGAGATGTTGCAATACGGGGCAGTGCTCCTGTTGTTTATCACTTTCTACTATATATAGACCGTTTTCGGAGAAAAATCTTACCTCTTCGAGAATATCATCAACTCGCTCGGTGAGTTTTGCGCCCTCTTTTAACAGATAATGACACCCCTGAGACAAGGGGTTTCTGATCGACCCGGGCACAGCAAACACTTCTTTGTTCTGCTCCAGAGCATAACGCGCGGTGATCAAAGAGCCACTTTTTATTTCAGCTTCAACCACAAGCACCCCCAACGACAGTCCGGAAATAATGCGATTACGACGTGGAAAGTGCTCGGCTCTGGGCTGACTCCCAGGCAAAAACTCGCTGATCAACAGGCCCTGCTCAGCCACCTGCTGATACAAGTGAAGATGTCGTCGCGGATAAATCACATCAACACCGGTGCCAAGCACAGCCAAAGTCGGTCCCCCCTGACTCAACGCCCCCTGATGAGCCGCGCCATCTATGCCTCTTGCCAGACCTGAGGTCACCGCCATACCCACGTCACTGAGCGAGCGACCAAACTCCCGGGCAATATCTAATCCGGTGGCTGTGGCGTTACGACTACCAACAATGGCAATTTGTGGTTGAGACAGCAAAGACAATCGTCCTTTGCAAAATAACATCAAGGGGGCACTACTGATCTGTTTTAACAGCGGGGGATACGCAGTATCAAAATAACCAACTAACTGAATATGCTGCGCAATACATTGCTGTATCAGAGTATCTATCTTATGCCAGTCTGGCGCTTGCAGATAATGAACAGCATCCTGAGATAGCCCAAACTCGCGCAATGTGGTGGCGGTGGCAACAAAGAGTTCGGCAGGTGAGAGGTGTTGAGTCGCGCGCTCCAGTGTGCGACTCCCCAACCCTGGGCATAGTCTCAGTGCCAGACTGTGCCGTAAATCCAGTGTTGTCATGCTCCCTCCTTGAGCCTGTCCAGTTACTGTGCTTAATTCAATCAGCTTTATTTAGGCGAGGAAGATTAACGACTGCTAACTGAATCTCCCACTCTTACGGGCTGTCGGGTCTTAGTGACCATGGCATAACTAATGTTGTCATATACTTTAAACAGCATCAGTTCACCCACTTTTTCCTGTGGCATATGCCAGACGACGCTGTCTTCGTCATTCCCTTCACCAAACCATTCGCTAACTTCGGTGATCACCTTATCCAGGCTGCTGGCATCCTCGACATAACTTGGGCCCGCGTCACTTTCAATCACTGTAGGAGACTGACGATGAATTGCAAGTACATTCCCCTCTTGCAGGTCATCTTTACGACCTAAGTCGATAACCACCACCGCCATGGTACTGAATTCTCGCAGTTTATTACTGCTAGCAATGATATTGCCAGAAATGGCCTGAGCAGGCTGAGTCATTTTAAAGTTAGCCGAGTAACTTTGCCCGCTGGAGATGGGCATCAACACATCACTGGGTTTCACTTCCCGGCGCACTGATTCTATTTTTACCGTGCTTGGCTGACCTGCCTCAATGTTGCCAGTCCTTATCACCCGGCCCGTTCCGACCAGAATCGACTCATAGGCCAATATCGCGCCGTTATCCGGGTCACGGTAAGCATCTCCTTTGCGGTAGATACCATAGTTGCCACCCCGGGGGAGATCCCCTTTTACATATAAAAGGTGTCCTTCTATGTTCATTTTATAATTAAAGTTTGACCCCAGCACCATAGGCAATTGCGCAAAGTCGCCTTCAGCCATCGCTTGTTCAAAGCGCATAAACGGTTCCATTACCGCCAATGGCAAGGTAGGTATGGCCTGATTTTTATCGCTTACAACACGAACCTGAGGGGACAACCGACGTACCCCTTTAGCCAGGCTTAGACGCGGATTACCCTCGCTGTCGTAATGTAGCGATAACACGTCCCCCGGATAAATCAGATGCGGGTTCTTGATCTGTGGATTCCACTGCCACAATGCAGGCCACTTCCAGGGACTGTTCAGATACAGACTAGAAATATCCCAAAGGGTATCCCCTTTCTTAACAACATAACGCTCGGGCGCACTGGTTTTTACCGCCAGCGTTTGTGCTAGGGCAGGAAAAACAGCACTCGTTGCCAGCAAAAGGGCGGCAATATGAGATTTCATGCAGGCTTCCTTGAGTTATTTTTCGATATTATCCACCAAAACCTGTTAAAGGGGAACGTGAATGGCTAAAATAAGAGCATACATTACCCCATTTAATTCAAGTGTAAAAGGTATCTATGGCTAAGTTAGCAGTACTGAGTTTTCCAGATGAACGTTTGCGCACGGTTGCAAAACCGGTTGCCGAAGTAAATGACGAGATCCGTCAGATCGTCGCAGACATGCTGGAAACTATGTATGAAGAAAATGGTATTGGCCTTGCTGCTACGCAGGTAGACATTCACCAGCGTATTGTGGTGATCGATGTCTCAGAAGAGCGCGACGAACCGCGTGTGTTGATCAACCCGGAAATCATCGCAAAAGATGGCTCTACCATCAGTGAAGAAGGCTGCTTATCAGTGCCTTACTCCTATGCCAAAGTGGATCGCGCAGAAACGGTGACGGTTAAAGCACTTAACGAGCATGGTGAAAACTATGAGTTTGACGCCGACGGCTTACTGGCCGTGTGTGTGCAACACGAACTAGACCACCTGCAGGGCAAGTTGTTCATCGATTACTTGTCGCCGCTAAAACGCCAGCGGATCCGCAAAAAAATCGAAAAAGAAGCCAAACTGGCGGCACGCGCGTAAGCGTGTCGTTATCGACTATCAATATACTACCTAACTGGAACCTCAAGTGAGCAAATCTCTGCGTATTGTCTTTGCGGGCACCCCGGATTTTGCTGCCAAGCATTTGGCTGCACTGATCGCATCACATCATGACGTTGTCGCTGTTTACAGCCAACCAGACCGCCCCGCCGGCCGCGGTAAAAAACTCAAAGCCAGCGAAGTGAAAACTCTGGCACTGGAACACGATCTGCCCGTCTACCAACCACAATCACTCAAGTCTGACGACGCACAGGCTGAACTTGCTGCACTGAATGCCGACGTAATGGTGGTGGTAGCGTATGGCCTACTGTTGCCTAAAGCCATTCTGGACACACCTCGTTTGGGCTGTCTGAATGTCCATGGTTCAATTCTGCCACGCTGGCGTGGTGCAGCCCCAATCCAACGTGCCATCTGGGCAGGCGATAAAGAAACCGGCGTGACCATTATGCAAATGGATGAAGGCTTGGACACCGGCGACATGCTGCACATCGCTACCTGCCCGATTGATGAAGACGAAACCAGTGCCAGCCTGTATAACAAGCTGGCCGAGCTCGGACCGGACGCGCTGGTTGCCACATTGGATAAACTGGCTGCTGGCACGCTGAACGCCGAGCCACAGGATGACGCCCAGGCCAATTACGCCAAAAAGCTCTCTAAAGAAGAAGCCAATATTGACTGGCAACTAGACGCACTGCAAATTGAGCGTAACATTCGCGCCTTTAACCCCTGGCCAGTATGCTACACCCAGATGCAGGGCCAGACAGTTAAAATTTGGCAAGCCCAGGTTGTCTCTAATAAAGGCACACCCGGACAAGTACTCAGCGCAGACAAGAACGGGATCACTATCGCCTGTGGTGAGCAAGCACTGACCATCACACAGCTCCAACCGCAAGGTAAAAAGCCCATGTCGGCACAAGACTTCCTGAATGGCCGCAGCGACTGGGTAGCCCCCGGTAGCCAGGTGGGTGCCTGATGGCCAATGTACGCGCGCTCGCCGCGCAAACTCTGTTTCAGGTCGTTGATAAAGGCCAGTCCCTGACAACCCAACTGCCTTATGCCAGCCGTCAGCTGCCAGTGAAAGATCGCGCCCTGTTGCAACAGATCTGCTATGGCGTTTTACGCCACCTGCCCAGTCTGGAACACTATTGCCAGCAATTGCTCGAGCAACCACTCAAAGGTAAAAACCGGGTATTCCAGTTTTTGTTATACGTGGGTATTTATCAGTTGCAACATATGCGCGTGCCTGCTCACGCCGCAGTGGCAGAAACGGTCAATGCAGCCAATAAACTACAGGCACCAGGTTTGAAGGGGCTAATCAACGCAGTACTACGTAACTTCCAACGTGCTCAGGACACGTTAGAAGCCAGCGCCAATGCAATCCCGGTCTGTCGGTACAACCACCCGGGCTGGTTCATTAAGAAACTGCAAGCCGCTTACCCACAGCAGTGGGAAGAAATTTTAACAGCCAATCAGCAACAGGCACCTATGTGGCTACGCGTTAACCAGCGTCAATCAACCACAGCAGATTATGCAGAGCGTCTTGATGCACAAGGCATTGCTCATACCCTGGATGCGGACTTTGCAGATGGCATTTTGCTGACCAAACCTGTTGATGTTCAACAATTGCCTGAGTTTGCTCAAGGTGCCAGCTCAGTGCAAGATGCAGCAGCGCAAATGGCCGCCCGTTTGCTTGCACCACAAGACGGCGAGCATATTCTGGATGCCTGTGCCGCACCAGGAGGCAAAACCTGTCATATTCTCGAATTAGCCGATGCCAATGTGATTGCTTTGGATGCCGATGGTGAGCGCCTGAAACGCGTTGACGAAAACCTGCAGCGTCTGCATCTCAGTGCGCAGTGCCTTGAAGCCAATGCGGCCGCACCAGATACCTGGTGGCAAGGTGAACAGTTCGATCGCATTTTATTAGATGTGCCCTGCTCAGCAACTGGCGTGATCCGTCGACACCCGGACATCAAATGGTTGCGTCGCGCCACCGACATTGATGAGCTCGCAACTTTACAGGCCAGTATTCTGGATGCAATCTGGCCATTACTCAAGCCCGGCGGTACCTTAGTGTATGCGACCTGCTCCGTGTTGCCTCAGGAAAACGCAGAGCAAGTCGCAGCGTTTTTATCACGCACGGCGGATGCTCAACTCACGCCATTGCACGACCAGGACACACCAGACACGCCTGGCTTGCAACTGCTGCCAGGTCATACTGATGGCTTTTATTACGCACGGCTGGAAAAACAATAATAGCGCTTAACTAACGTATGAAAATCATAATCTTAGGTGCCGGACAAGTCGGTGGTACACTGGCCGAAAACCTGGTCGGCGAACAGAATGAAATTACCGTTGTCGATATTGACGGAGAACGATTAAGGGAATTGCAGGACAAGTATGACCTGCAAGGCGTGACGGGACATAGTGCCCACCCGGATGTGCTCCGACAAGCCGGTGCCGAAGATGCCGATATGGTCATTGCGGTGACCAGTTCGGATGAAGTGAATATGATCGCCTGCCAGGTGGCATATAGTATTTTTAATACGCCCACTAAAATTGCCCGGATCCGCTCTGAGCAATATCTGAAGTATCGGGAAAAGTTATTTCATAACGACGACTTACCGGTCGATCACTATATTGCACCAGAGCAACTGGTGACCCGTTATATTCGCCGCCTGATCGATTACCCCGGCGCATTGCAGGTACTGCAATTTGCCGAGGGTATGTTATCTCTAGTGGCTGTTAAGGCTTACTATGGTGGTCTGCTGGTTGGCTATGCACTGTCTGCATTAAAAGAGCATATCCCGAATGTAGATACCCGGGTCGCTGCCATTTACCGTCAGGGCAAAGCCATTAAGCCGTTAGGCACCACTGTGATAGAAGCCGACGACGAAGTGTTCTTCATTGCAGCCACTAAACATATCCGTGCGGTCATGAACGAGCTGCAAAAGCTCGAACGGTCTTATCGTAAAATTATGATCGCAGGTGGTGGTAATATCGGTGCCGGTCTGGCCAGATCATTAGAAAAAAATCACAGTGTTAAACTCATCGAGCGTAATCATGACCGGGCATCGTCCTTGTCAGAAATGCTCGACAACACCGTGGTCTTTTGTGGTGATGCGTCTGATCAGGAACTGTTATCCGAAGAACATATTGAACAGGTTGATGTGTTCATTGCGGTCACCAATGACGATGAAGCCAACATCATGGCAGCGATGCTGGCCAAACGCATGGGTGCGCAGAAGACCATGGTGCTCATCCAGCGAGGCGCGTACGTTGACCTGGTACAGGGAGGAGAAATCGATATTGCGATTTCACCTCAACAAGCGACCATTTCAGCCCTGCTCACCCACGTCAGACGTGGTGATATAGTGAACGTTTACTCACTTCGTAAGGGCGCTGCTGAAGCCATTGAAGCCGTTGCACACGGCGACGAGAACACCTCAAAAGTGGTTGGCCGTGCCATTCGGGACATCAAGTTGCCAGCAGGCACTACCATTGGTGCCATAGTTCGTGACGACGAAGTACTGATAGCCCACGATGACACCATCATCCTCTCAGGAGATCATGTCATCATGTTTCTGATCGACAAAAAACAGATTGGTGTGGTTGAAAAGCTCTTCCAGGTCAGCGCACTGTTTGTGTAATGCTCAGACCCTGGCTGACCAACTGGTTTGGTCAGCTAGTGCTCGTCTTCTTCAGACAGAATAGACAAATCTATCAGGTAGTCTTTTAACACCGCTTTGATGGTCGTATCCGGGCCCACGACCTGGATCCCCAACGACACATTGCCCTCTGCACTTTCAATAATACGGCACACTTTGCCTTTGATAGCAGACGCATTGTCGTCTTTACCTTCAATCAATACTTCACAGTTTTCTGACTCCAGATCGTCAGGCAGGTGTTCTTTTTGAATATCAAACATCATACCCGACAGCGAAATGTCTTTGATCACGCCCACTTCATTGTAATCGGGCAACTGCAAAATGGCAGGAATTAGGGCTGGTACGCGGGTTTGAGCGCGCAGCTGATAGGTTTGTACTTCATGGGGATAGTAAAGAAAAATAAGCCGCGCGGGGTGATTACTAATGGCTTTAATGGTCTCTTTGAAAGCAATGATCTGCCCATTACTATCTTCAGGCAGGGCCCGGACGATGATCTCCGTCCCCGTCTTCACATAATCAGCCGCCGCGCCGAGTCGCTTAGGGTTGGGATAATTTAAAATAATATACTGATCTTCAAGCACCCCGATAAACTCAGTACGGACGCGTTTCCGGCTGGCTGGCATGACAATTTCAATATCAATCAGACTGCCCGCGGGGATCTGCGTTAAGTGCTTCCTGCTCCGTTGCGTTTTACGCTTCAACATCTTGTAACCCTGCTAACTACTCTGCTGATAGTGTAGCAGCAAAATGCAATTAATATAATGGTTTCAACCCCATTACAGGAACAGGCTTACCCCTGTTGTAAATGTCCTTTCAGCAAAATTGCCGCATCTCTGAGTGTCATCATACGGCTTTGCACTTCAAGAGTACTCAGTGCCAGATGTTGCTCATAATGTTCGGTAAAGAACAGCATAGGTTCACCATTACGTTTTGTAATAAAAGTAATACCCAGCATGTGCTCGTGATCAGTGTGTGTTAGCTTTCCGGTGTGTTCTTTGAGTACCAGAGGAGGCAAAGTACGCGTTTGCCACAATGCATTTTCTGAAATAATACCGATCACACACTCACTGACTTCGACGCCATCGTAACGCTGTAACGGGACACTGCCGTGAGCGGATGGCAAACAGCTATCGTACTGTAAGCACCCGGTCCCACTCATATATTGGTTGAGCTGAGCCACACATTCAGTTAAGTCACTGGCGCCGCCAGCCAGATTTACCCGGCTGATCATCCCTGCTTGAATTGCTTTATGTTTATTTTGATGTGACATGGCAAACATCTCGGCCATTCCTCATAGTTTTGTTTTCTGGCAACACCCACTGTCCGGTGTGGGTAACTTAAAAAGTAGGGTATTTACCCTGACGATACAAATATGACACCACTGCTAATGAAAAAATGCATTTTTTGCGTTTTTTGATATATTTTTTTAACTGGCGTTAATTTGACTAATGCGTGAGTTTATAGGAAACAAAATAAACCAATGATTTAAATAGAATTGTAATTTTTTTGAAATGTAAAAGTCAGAAGAACAAATATTAAAAAATTTACAAACATACCTTAATCAGGTCATTTTAATATGCAAAAGCAGTACGCTGAGCAATAGGCTTGTCTTACTTTGTGTCAACAACTAAGCAATCAGGCAGGTCTTTTTTGGATGGAAGCTGAAACAAATAAAAACCAGCCAACCCCTCGACACTTAGGCCAGCTAATTTAGATTGATGCAGAAAGCCTTCCATGGCGATGTATTCCGGCTCGGCCAGCCACAGCTCGGTGCCCCCGGCCTCGCGTTCGGCCAACCAGTTTAGATTGGTGCAGAAAGCCATCCATGGCGGTGTATTCCGGCTCGACCATCCAAGGTCTCGCGTTCGGCCAGCTGCGATATGCCACTGGCATATCGGTCTGGCCTCACCCACGCCAGAACGTGGGGGTGAACAGTACTAACAGGGTGAAAATTTCAAGACGGCCGAATACCATGGCCAAGGTTAATATCCATTTCGCTGAGTCGGGGATATCCCCATAATGTGCCGCAACATCACCCAATCCCGGGCCAAGGTTATTTAAACATGCCGCGGTTGCTGAGAACGCCGTGATGTTATCCAGTCCGGTGCCCAGCAAAGCAATCATGATGATCACAAAGACCAGTGCATAGGCCGAGAAAAATCCCCATACGGCTTCGACTACTTTATCGGGCAGTGCCTTACGCCCCAGCTTAATGGAATATATGGCACGAGGGTGCACCAGACGATTCAGCTCTCGGATCCCCTGTAAGTAAAGCAGGAATACCCGCACCACTTTCATGCCACCGCCGGTTGACCCAGCACAACCCCCAATGAAACTGGAAAAGATCAGCAAAATAGGCAGGAATAATGGCCAGGCCGCAAAGCTGTCTGTGGCAAAACCTGCGGTGGTACTGATAGAGACCGCCTGAAACAGCGCATGATCCAGCGTTTCATCACCATTGCTGTATACCTGCTTAGACGACAGCACCGCAAAACATAACACCACCAGCGCAAGCTGAATAAACAAAAAGACTTTGAGCTCAGGGTCTCTGAAGTAAACTTTAATGTTACGACCCGCCACGGCGGCATAATGCAGTGAAAAGTTGGCTGCGGCAATGAGCAGGAAGAACACACAAATGGCATTGATCATTGGGCTGTCGAAGTGGCCTATTGAAGCGTCATAGGTTGAGAACCCGCCAATAGCAATGGTTGCAAACGCATGACAGATAGCATCGAACCAGCTCATCCCGGCCCAGGCATAAGCCAGCGTACAGGCCAGTGTCAAAGTCACATAGATATACCATAAATGCTTGGCGGTATCGGCTATCCGGGGGGTCATTTTCGAGTCTTTAACCGGACCGGGTGTCTCGGCCCGGTATAGCTGCATGCCACCAACGCCTAGCATTGGCAATACCGCAACGGCCAAAACAATGATCCCCATACCACCGAGCCATTGCAATTGCTGACGATAAAAAAGGACAGATTTGGGCAAGTATTCGATGCCCGTCAATACCGTTGCCCCTGTGGTTGTCAGGCCAGAAAAGGCCTCAAAAACCGCATCGGCAAACGACAGATTGGGTTCACTTAAGAAGATCAGCGGCACAGCCGCAAAAGCCCCCAGTACCAGCCAGAACAAGACCACGATCAAGAAGCCCTCTCTGGCTTTCAGATCGCCCTGCTCTTTGCGGTTTGGGTAGTAGGCCATCAGGCCAATCAGCACGCTAAAGATAAATGCCAGGACAAACGGCACACCACCGCCGTCCTTATAGATCAAAGACACCAGAGCCGGTGGCACCATAGTCAGACTAAAGAGCGCTACAAGCTGTCCGAGTATCTTTATAATGGTACGAAATTGCATGGCGCGATTCGCGAGTTATTGTAATTACACCTGATTGTCTAATACATCACTCAGTTAGTAAACCGCGAAACCCGTCTCAAGACGCTTTGAACCTCAGTGACACGGCGCCATGAGTCAGATCATGCACCGACGCAATCGCTGTTTTTGCTTCACGACTATCCAGTTCAATCTCCCAAGAGATAGAGGCACCATACTGCTTATCTATGTTAAGCACGGTGTACTGGCTATTAAGGTGCTGCTCTATACTCCCCTGCAGACCATAGTCAGATTCACCTACTAAGGTACTGGCAGGGATCTTGATTTGTGTCGGCAGTGTGTCCAGCGCATTGTTGAGTGTTCCGCCATAAGCACGCACCAGCCCCCCCGTACCAAGCTTGATACCCCCAAAATAACGCGTAGTCACGGCGGTGATCTCTCCAAGTCCGGAGCCCAGCAACACATTCAGCATTGGTTTACCGGCCGTGCCATTGGGTTCCCCATCATCTGAAAAGCCCAGTACATGACTGCCACCCGGCGCCCCGGCGATATGGGCCCAGCAATTATGCCGGGCATCCGGATATTGCTCGTTAATAGCCCGGATAAACGCTTTAGCATCCTCTAGAGTGGGCGTATGGGCAATGTGCACGATAAACGTGCTTTTCTTAATTTCTTCGTGATGTGAAATGGTACTGCTTGGAATGGCGTATTCAGACATGGGAATTCAACAAAACAACACAGGGAGCACAAGGCTCCCAGTCTAACACAGTTAACTCAGACGCTGGGTTAATCCAGCGCCAGATCCCGGGTCATATTCTCCAGATGGTCATCATGGACAATGATATTATCTTCGATGCGGATCCCGCCGTATGGTTTGAACGTATCGACCTTATCCCAATTAATGTACTGCTTGTTGTCCGTTTGCGCCAGCTCACCTAGCAGAGAATCAATAAAATACAAACCAGGTTCAATGGTAAATACCTGACCAGCTTCAATCTTACGCGTACAGCGTAAGAACGGATGACCTTCAGGTGGTGCCTGATGCGTACCCTGCTCATCCGCCATGAAACCGCCCATGTCATGAACCTGTAAGCCCAGGTGGTGGCCCAGACCATGCGGGAAGAACGTCGATGTAATGCCCTGCGCCAGGATCCCGTCAACGCTCAGACCACGCACCAGATCAAAATCCACCAGTACCTGAGCAATGCGCTTGTGGCAGTCCAGGTGCAACTCGCCATATAGCTTACCCGGTTGTAACCCTTGACCTAATTCAATCTGATGGGTATTCATCACCTGGATAAGATCAGAAAATTCCCCCTGCCGTGCGAAATCATAAGTACGCGTAATATCAGATGCATAGCCATTGAAGTTAGCCCCTGCATCAATCAGGAAAGATAAATGCTGCTGCGGCGCACGACGCTCAAAGTGCGTGTAATGCAGGATCGCACAATTCTCGTTTAGCGCCACAATGTTGCCGTACGGCGTGTCATTTTCCATGTGTTCAGTGGCCTGCAAATAGGCCTGCTGAATACCGTACTCAGACTCTTTGGCATAAAAAGCATCGCGCGCGGCTTTGTGGCCCAGCACTGCCAGGCGATTTGCTTCGCGTAAACAAGTAAGTTCATAGTGGGTCTTGTAAGCGCGGTGGAAATGCAAATAGTTCATCACCGGCTCCGGGTTCACCTGAGTAAAACCAAGTGCCTGTGCCACCTCAAGATACTCGCCAATATAAGCCAGGTTTGCTTTGTCGTACGGTAAGTATTGTTCAACCTGATCGGGCTGAAGCAGCAGTTGAATGTCAAAATAGTCAGCCCAATAGTCACTGGGCTCGTCCGGTACTTTGTGCCAGAAATCCACTGGGCGATAGAAAATCAATTTAGGCTTATCAGTGCCATTCACGACCAGCCAACAGTGCGGATTATCGATGACCGGTAACCACGCCTTGAATTGCGGGTTCACCTTGAACGGATAATACATGTCATCCAGAAACTGGCGCTTGGCCTGCCCGGAGTGGATCACGAGCCCATCCAGATTCTCACGTTCAATTATGGTCTTCGTACGCTGTTGCAGCGTTGCGATATGCTCGGCATACAAATTTGCTAATTGTTCCATTGGTGTACCCATTTTATTTAATTCGCTTGTCACTGAGTCTAACATAGCGCCACAGGTTTAAAGAAGTAAAGCCGGCCGCGGTCAGCCTCGCTATCGCGAGACAAACCGACAACTGAACAGGGTATGCGCTTTACTTACCGCCAATCTGCATATCGAGAATGCCAGCCAGAATGTTCCCCTCACGACCTAACTTGGTGTGATAAACCTGGCGATACGCCATAACATTTTTGACATAGTCACGGGTTTCCCGATAAGGGATCAATTCGATCCATAACTCCGCAGGCATGGCCTCTTTCGGGATCCAGCGCTTCACACGATGAAAGCCGGCATTGTAAGAGGCTGTGGCCAGGATCTCATTGCCTTTATTCTTGCCTTTCAGGTAATCGAGATAATCGGTACCCAGACGAATATTGGTCGCCGGTTTCATTAATTGACGTGTCGATACCCGTGACTTAGCCACATACTTCGCGGTGCTGGGCAGGAGCTGCATCAAACCATATGCATCTGCATGGGAACGCGCATCGGGTGCGAATGAACTTTCTCTGCGGGCAATGGCAAAGCTCCACGCCAAATCAACCTTATTGCGTTCGCTGTAACGAACGAACAGATCGTCAAATGCCATTGGAAAACGTAAGTCTACATAGTTCCAGGCTTTGATCTGTGCCAGCGTATAAATGGTGCTGTCATACCAATCGAGTTCAGCGGCCAGTAGCGACGCCGCCAGTTTTTCCGCGGTGCTTGAAGTATTGGTTAAATAATTCCACTCGCGCCGCGCTGCGGTAAAACGCTCCAGCTCATAGAGCGCTTTTGCCCTTTTGAAGCCTGGCGCTTCCGATACCTTGGCCACAATGCTCGGCGGCACATTCAACGGCTCAGCATTGAGTTGCGCAGGCAGATCCAGGCGCGCAGCGGCAAGAAAGCCATAGTAATCGCGCTTTGATGCAATTTGTCGCCACAAGGCTTGCGCTTTCTCCGTCTGATTACGTTTGGCATAGCTATAGCCCAACCAGTATGTCTGACCATGACTGAGATTTTCCATACCCGTAAACAACACGGCGATCCCTTCCCAGTCCTGCTCTTTAAGCATGTTACTCATCAGCCACTGGCGCAGTTTCTTATCCTGTAACTCCTGGGGCACTTTGTTGAGCCAGAACTTAGCCTGCTCATGCCCTTTGGAAGCCAGTGCCAGGGCAAACCGATATGCCACACTGTCCTGTTGTGCCTGCGTAAAGGTAAACATGCCCTGCAATTTATCCCAGGCGCGCAATGCCAGCTTAGGATCGCGCCAGATCAAACGCCGGACACCATAGACGGCTATCTCTGCTTCTTTGGCAGAGCGCTGCTTATATCGGTAAAGACCAGCAGATGCGCTGGGATCGCGCCGTACGCTAAGATAGAGATCTGCCAAGTAGGCTTCTTTGCGGGGCAACAAGGTTTTTAAATACTTGAGTAGCGACGCCTGACCGCCCTGCGCGGCATGCGTGATCCTTTGCCACACCAACGCTTGTGTCCGATACCCGGCTTTTTGCCAGCGGCTAAACAACTTGTCGCAAGCTTTAGGTTGTGATTTACCGACAACCCACAATGGTTCTACCTGATCCAAAATGGCTTTCTCTGGCGCGCCCAGGTCCAGCTGGAACTGTAAGTAGGTACATTTCAGATCCGCATTGGTGGTGTCCTGATAATGCTCTATAAAGAGGGCTTTTTTATTGCGACGCTTGAGATAATTCAACCAACTCTTTCGTACCATCCAGTCCAGTGGCGTGTGATCATAAATCGACAAAAAGCGCCCTATCTCATCCTGATATTTAAGCTTCGGATGACGTTTATAGAAGGTTGCCTCAACATAAGGCTTGAGGGGGTGATCGAGCTCGGCAAGCGACTTTTTAAAGGCCTGATAATTGCCACCCCACGCGACCCGCTCTGCGTCTTTAAACGCCTGATGCGGATCCGCAGCCTGTCCCAGGTGGCTCCAGGCCCCGCTGCACACTGCAAGGCAAGTAACAGCAAAACGACTAAACCATAATTTCATAGTGCTTAACTTTCATTCTCTTGATTGGCAGTCAATGTTCTGGGGTGTCAAAAATGCAACTAGATAAGGCCCACACCAAAACACCTTCCTTTCTGTGAGTTCCCTGCCCGGGCGCACTGTGTGCACACCAAACAGTCGTGTGTTTAACACCAGACTATTGTGTGACAACTTGCCCAAGGCTTAACGCCCGGACAAACCTTGTCATCCGGAAAATAATCAGCCAAACCACCTTAGCATTGTGCCTAACCCTTTGCAGTAAACCTGCGGTAAATTTTTCATTGCAATTTTCTTTTAAAGACGCCACACTGAATGAAATGACAACTCATCGTACCAGTGTAAAAACACGGGAGAACATGTATGTTAATGAAACGCGAGTCCTTTGTTGTGGATTTCTACAAAGGCAAAATCGCTGAGTTTAAGTTTTGTTTGCCAGGTTCGGTCAACAAATTATCTCAGCAAACCCTGCAAGATTGTCATGCGGCGCTCAAAGAGCTGGCACAACGTGATGACATCGACGGCCTGATTTTTAGCTCTGACAAAGACCACTTTATTGTTGGTGCCGACATTTTCGAATTCCTGCCCACCTTTGACCGCCCGGAAGCCGAACTGGTTGAATGGATTAAAGCAGCCACCGACGTATTTGATGCCCTGGAAGATTTACCTTTCCCAACCTTGTCTGCGGTCAATGGCCTGGCACTGGGCGGTGGTTGTGAGTGGGTACTTGCTACCGATTATCGTATTGCTTCTGACAGCGCAAAGATTGGCCTGCCAGAAGTGAAGCTGGGCATTATGCCTGGCTTTGGTGGTACCGTACGTCTGCCACGCCTCATTGGTGCGGACAACGCGATGACCTGGATCACCACAGGTAAAGAAAACCGCGCAGCCGATGCCCTGAAAGTAGGCGCCGTGGATGCGGTGGTTGCTCAGGATAAGCTGATGGACGCGGCACTGCGTACCATGGAACAAGCAGCTGCTGGCAAGCTGGATTGGCGCGCCAAACGTCAGGTTAAGCTTGACCCGCTGAAAATGAACCGCGTTGAGCAAGGCATGAGCTTTGCAATGGCGGAAGGCATGGTGATGGCCAAAACTAAAGGTCACTACCCGGCTCCTGTGATGGCGGTTAAAACCATCAAAGCTGCTGCCAATATGGGGCGCGATGAAGCCATGGCCGTTGAGAACGCGAGCTTCGCTAAGTTGGCTAAAACCGCTGAAGCGGCGGCACAAACCGGGATCTTCCTGGCCGATCAGTACATTAAAGGCGTTGCTAAGAAACAAGCGAAACAAAGCCAGACTGATATCAAACAAGCTGCGGTACTGGGCGCGGGCATCATGGGTGGCGGTATCGCTTACCAGTCGGCGTATAAAGGCACACCGATTGTCATGAAAGACATCAGTCAGGGTGCGCTGGACTTAGGCATGGGCGAAGCGGCAAAGTTGCTGGGCAAAAAAGTCGAGCGTGGTCACATGAAGCTGGACAAAATGGTTGGCACACTGGCGCAGATCAAACCAACGCTGAATGACCGTGACCTGGAAGGCAGTGACATCATCGTTGAAGCGGTTGTCGAAAACCCTCAGATTAAGAAAACCGTACTAGCTGGTCTTGAAAAACAATTGCCACAAGGCACCATCCTGACTTCAAATACCTCAACCATTCGCATTGACGAACTGGCTGAAGGACTGGAACGCCCAGAACACTTCTGTGGTATGCACTTCTTTAATCCAGTGCCCAAGATGCCACTGGTTGAAATCATTCGTGGCGCGAAAACCTCCGATGACACCGTTGCGGCTGTTGTCGACTATGCTCTGAAACTGGGCAAGTCGCCAATCGTTGTGAACGATTGTCCGGGTTTCTTCGTGAACAGAGTACTGTTCCCATACTTTGCCGGTTTCAGCCAGCTAGTCGTAGAGGGTGCTGACTTCACACAAGTCGACAAAGTCATGGAAAATGTCTTTGGCTGGCCAATGGGGCCGGCTTACCTGCTGGACGTTGTTGGGATCGACACAGCCAATCACTGTACCGGCGTGATGGCAGATGGTTTCCCAACCCGCATGGCACGTCAAGACAAAGATCCGGTTGCCCACCTGGCCAACGCAAATCGCTTTGGACAGAAAAACCAGAAAGGTTTCTACCAGTATGCACCTGACCGCAAAGGTCGCCTGAAGAAGAGCAAAGATGCCGACGCCGTTGCCCTGCTGAGTGAAATTTGTGATGCACCTGCACAGTTTGACAAACAAACCATCATCGAGCGCTGTATGGTACCGATGATCAACGAAGTCCTGCTATGTCTGCAAGAAGGCATTGTTGCCTCACCACAGGAAGCCGATATGGCACTGATCTATGGCATTGGCTTCCCGCCGTTCCGTGGTGGCGCATTCCGTTATCTGGATCAACTGGGTCTGGCGGAATTTGTAGCAATTGCCGATAAGTACGCACATTTAGGCGAAATCTATCAGGTGTCGGTGCAAACCCGTGAGTGGGCAGCTGCCGGTAAAGTATTCTACAAAGTGGAGGGTCAGTAACATGGAACAGGCTGTAATCGTAGATTGTATTCGTACGCCAATGGGCCGCTCCAAAGCTGGCGTGTTCAAACACAAACGTGCTGAAGATCTGAGTGCCCACTTGATGAAAGGGCTACTAGATCGCAACCCGGCTGTGGCACCGGATTCTATCGATGACATTTATTGGGGGTGTGTACAACAAACCCTGGAGCAAGGCTTCAACGTGGGCCGTAATGCCGCCCTGCTGGCTGGTATTCCACATACCGTACCTGCGGTCACGGTAAACCGCTTGTGTGGTTCTTCCATGCAGGCACTGCATGATGCTGCACGTGCGATTATGACTGGCGCTGGCGATACTTACCTGATCGGTGGTGTGGAGCACATGGGTCATGTCCCGATGACGCACGGTAATGACTTTCACCCGGGTTTGTCGACTTCGGTTGCACAAGCCGCAGGCGTCATGGGTCTGACTGCGGAATACCTGGCTACCCTGCACGGCATTAACCGTGAGCAACAAGATGCCTTTGCGGTGCGCTCTCATCAACGCGCTCACGCAGCCACGGTCGAAGGCCGTTTCGCTCGTGAAATTTTGCCGATGGAAGGTCACGATGCCGATGGCGCGCCTGTCCTGGTTGAACACGACGAAGTTATCCGTCCGGAAACCACCATGGAAGGCCTGAGCCAGTTACGCCCGGTATTCAACCCGGCTTCAGGCACAGTCACAGCAGGTACGTCATCTGCTCTGTCGGATGGTGCTTCTGCCATGCTGGTTATGAGTGAGTCAAAAGCCAGAGAACTGGGCCTGCCGATCCGCGCACGTATCAAGTCAATGGCGGTTGCAGGCTGCGATCCATCCATCATGGGTTACGGTCCGGTTCCTGCCAGCCAGAAAGCGCTGAAACAAGCAGGTCTGAGCATTGAAGATATCGATGTGGCAGAGCTGAACGAAGCGTTTGCTGCACAGTCATTACCGGTTCTGAAGGACCTTGGCTTACTGGATGTTGCCGATGAGAAAGTCAACCTCAATGGCGGAGCGATTGCGCTGGGCCACCCTCTGGGCTGTTCAGGCTCACGGATCAGCACATCCTTAATCCATATTATGGAAGACAAAGATGCAAAGTATGGCCTTGCGACTATGTGTATCGGTCTTGGCCAGGGTATCGCCACCGTGTTTGAACGCGTTGACGACTAACCAGTACGCGATTCCCTAACCATTTTAACTTGGTGACCAAGGCAAGCTGCATATCGTAGCTTGCCTTTTTTATGTCCTGGCAGCGACCCATTCACACGAGTATTTATTTGTCATACAAGGCGCGCTAGAATAGGCGTTTTACTTTCCGGGGACACTGCCATGAACTTTGACAACACTGACCATACTCTTGATGCGATTGGCTTACGTTGTCCCGAACCCGTAATGATGATCCGCGGCAAAGTGAGGAAGATGCGCGAGGGTGAAACTTTGTTGATCCTGGCCGATGACCCATCTACTACCCGGGACATACCCAGTTTTTGTGAGTTTATGGATCACACTTTGGTAGCAAAAGAAGTGGATGACCTCCCTTACCGCTACCTGGTAAAGAAAGGAAAATGATTTTTAAGCTGGTGCGATTACCTCACCAGCCAAATTGCGCAAACTGTTTTTCGTGATATTAGTCTCGCTGCACAACAACCTGAGGGACAGAGCCTCTCAAATCCAGTGAAATGCGGTACCAGCCTTTTCTGTCTGGCATAAATCCAAAGTAGTTATATACCGTGTCACAGTCCGCGACAACCGCTTTGCCCACACTCACTTTGCCATCGTAGCGAAAGCCACAGTTATAACCTGGCGTCCATTTCGCATCCGCAATTTTAAATTCGTACACTTTACCAGGGCTCATAAAGCGGACCCGTACGCTGTACAGACCCGTCTGGGTCTGTGTCAATCGGTAGACTTCGTCGGCATCCCACAAAGTAAAGTCGCCGCGTAAATACATAGGTCTGTCCATCGCTGGAGACGCATTGCTTGTGACTTGCTGCTCACTTGAACTATCCGTTGACTGATGAGGTGCCGTCGTACAGGCACTCAAACCCAATGCCATTATCAAGGCAATGATGTGCTGTTTCATTGTTAATCCCGATCACAAAAATAAAAGCCAGCACGAATGCTGGCTTGTTTTAAGAGTGACTGTCTTAGTTTTGTAAGACAGAGATATCCGCCGTATTGAGGAACAAACGGCTAAGCTGGCTGAGTAACGCCAGACGGTTTTGCTTAACTGCTTCGTCGTCAGCCATCACCATGACATTATCAAAGAAGTTATCTACGGCTTCGCGCAGACTCGCTAGTCGAGTCAACGCTTGTTGGTAATCCCCTTGCGCATAAACCGGTGCCAGCTCGGCGGTCAGTGCTGCGACTTCCTGAGCCAACTGTTGCTCCGCAGCTTCAGACAACAAGGCTGTATTCACCTCAGCGTCGCTGGTGACATTATTCTTCGCCAAAATGTTGTTAACGCGCTTGTTGGCCGCAGCCAGCGCTTCTGCCTGTTCCAGTGTTCTGAAGTGGCTCACCGCTTTAACACGACGATCAAAATCAACCGGCTGAGAAGGACGACGCGCCAGTACCGCCTGGATCACATCTACCGCAATACCTTCATCCTGATACCAGGCACGGAAGCGACCCAGCATGAACTCAAAGACCTCTTCGCCAACATTGTCGTTGGTCAGCTTGTCACCGAACAAAGCCCGAGACTTTTCGACCAGCGCATGAATGTCCAGCTCCAGCTCTTTCTCAACCATGATGCGTAGTGCACCAATGGCAGCACGACGTAGGGCAAATGGATCTTTATCACCTTTTGGCGTCTGACCAATACCAAAGATCCCCACCAGGGTATCAAACTTATCAGCCAGTGCGACTGCGCAGCTGATTGGGTTTGAAGGCAAAGCATCGCCAGCAAAGCGCGGCATATACTGCTCATTCTGCGCCACCGCCACCTCTTCGGCCTCACCGTCAATACGTGCGTAATGCATACCCATTACACCCTGTACATCGGTAAATTCCATGACCATTTCAGTCATCAGATCCGTTTTACTCAATAGGCCGGCACGTTCTGCTAATGCTTTATCTGAGCCCAATTGCTCAGCAATGAAGCCAGCCAACGCGGCAATGCGCTCTGACTTGTCTTTCAATGTGCCTAGCTGTTTCTGGAACAACACAGTACCTAATGATTCCAGACGGCTTTCCAGCGTTTTCTTCTTATCGGTTTCAAAGAAGAACTGTGCATCCGCCAGGCGTGGGCGAACCACTTTCTCATTACCAGAGATGACCACACTTGGATCTTTACTTTCAATGTTTGATACAAACAGGAATTTGTTGATCAGCTGACCTGACTTATCCAGTAGCGGGAAGTACTTCTGGTCGTCTTTCATGGTGTAGATCAGCGCTTCAGCAGGGACCGACAGGAACTCTTCCTCGAATGAGGCCACCAAAGTAACCGGCCACTCTACCAGGGCTGTCACTTCTTCCAGCAGATCTTCATCCATCGCAACAACCGCACCCAGCTTGTCCGCTTCAGCATTGATCTGTTCACGAATGAGCGCTTTACGTGCTTCATAGTCAGCGATGACATAGGCCCCTTTCAGCGTATCAAACGCGTCATCGGCATGATTGATGCTCACACGTTCCGGGTGGTGGAAACGGTGGCCTTGTAGCTGGTTTGAAATCACTTTACCCAGGACTTCACCCTGTACAATTTCCCCACCTAGCAAGGCAGCGACCGTGTGAACCGGGCGGATAAATTGTGTTTTGTTGGCACCCCAACGCATTGGTTTTGGGATCGGCAACTTGGCCAGTGACTTGGCAATGGCATCGGATAACAGCGCGCTGGCCTGTTGACCTGCGACAGTGGCACGGTGCAACAACCAGGCCCCCTTGTCTGTTTCCAGTGTCTCAGCTTCAGAGACTTCGATACCACAGCCACGTGCCCAGCCCATTGCCGCTTTAGTCGGATTACCGTCTGCATCGAAGGCGGCTTTAGTTGCCGGACCACGCTTCTCAACCACTTTGTCCTGTTGCTGGGTTTGTAAGTTTGCGACTTTTAAACCCAGACGACGTGGTGATGCGTACCAGCTAATATCTTCAAATGCCAGCTCAAGGCCGGTCAGCTCAACCTGCAGATTGTCAGCAAAGGATTCTGCCAGCTTGCGTAAGGCTTTTGGTGGTAACTCTTCAGTACCAATTTCAACAAGTAGATTTTCTGTGGTCATGATTAATCCTTACAAAGCGGGAATCCGAGTGCCTCGCGGGCCTCATAATAAGCCTGAGCACAGGCCTTAGACAGCGCACGTACGCGTAGAATATAACGCTGGCGTTCTGTCACAGAAATCGCATGACGGGCATCCAACAGATTGAATGCATGCGATGCCTTCATTACCTGCTCATAGGCTGGTAAAGGCAGCCCCGCTTCAATCAGCTTCTGGCTTTCCAGCTCACACTGATCAAACTGCTTGAACAATGCGTCAACATCCGCATGCTCAAAATTGTAAGTCGACTGTTCAACTTCGTTCTGATGGAACACATCGCCATAAGTCACACGACCCATAGGCCCATCGGTCCAGACCAGGTCATAGATGCTGTCCACACCTTGTATATACATTGCCAGACGTTCCAAACCATAAGTGATTTCGCCAGTAACCGGCGCGCACTCAAGGCCACCCACCTGCTGGAAGTAAGTAAACTGAGTCACTTCCATACCATTCAACCAGACTTCCCAGCCAAGACCCCAGGCACCCAACGTCGGTGATTCCCAGTTATCTTCTACGAAACGCACTTCATGAGTCAGGGTATCGATACCAAGCGCTTCCAGTGAGCCCAGATATAGCTCCTGAATATTTTCAGGTGATGGCTTCAATACGACCTGAAATTGATAATAGTGTTGCAGGCGGTTTGGATTTTCGCCGTATCGGCCGTCAGTCGGACGACGACAAGGTTGTGCATACGCGCTCGACATTGGCTCTGGGCCAATCGATTTAAGAAAGGTCAGCGGATGAAACGTGCCCGCACCCACTTCCATATCCAGTGGTTGCGCAATAACACAGCCTTGCTGTGCCCAATAGTCCTGTAAAGCCAGGATCAACCCTTGGAAGGTTTTGATATCGTATTTTTGCATAGTTGGCTTATTTTTGTATGGTACATGGAACCCAGTGTGGCTGCTCAAAACAGTGGCCAGTCCGGGCTAATAATGTCTGAAAATTATGCTCAGTATACCGCGAGCGTCGCGCTGTTTTAAGCGTTATCACTAAAAAAGCACGTAAAAAACCACGCTTCCCACTCTCTGTTTACCCGCTCATTTTGGCCTTTAAATATCAGACAAAGCATCAAAGTGAGCGCATGAAACAAAAAAGCCACTCGCTATGGAGTGGCTTTTTGAAGATTATCTACAAGTAATAACTTGTTTATACATCCAGATTCACAACGCGTAATGCGTTTTGTTCGATGAAATCGCGGCGCGGTTCCACCTGATCGCCCATCAGGGTTGCAAACAACTGGTCGGCTGCGATGGCATCTTCAATGGTCACTCGCAACATGCGACGTGCTGCAGGATCCATTGTGGTTTCCCATAGCTGGTCTGGGTTCATCTCTCCCAGTCCTTTATAGCGTTGTGTATACAAGCCGCGCTTGGACTCTGCAATCAACCAATCCAGTGATTCAGCGAATGTCTCAACAGGCTGCGTTTTTTCACCACGTTGTACATAGCCAGTTTCGCTGATCAAGTGTGCAACTGACTTACCTGTATTCACAATGCGAACATAGTCTTTTGATGTGATGAAGTCGTAATTCAGTGTATAAGCTTTATCCACGCCGTGCTGGCGAATATTCACAACCGGATAGTACATGTGACGTTCGTCATCATAGCTTACTTCCGCATTGTAGATAGTGGCATCTTCATCATGCTTATCCAGGTCAGCAACGAACGCTTGAATCCAGCCTGTTACTTTCGCTTCATCACTCAGGTCTGCTTCACTAAGTTCATTCTGGTATAACAGACGAGACATCATGGCACGTGGGTACTTACGTGTCAGACGTTCGATCACGTCAATGGTTTTCTGATAATCATGGACCATATTCTCAAGGCGATTACCGGAAATGGCCTCGGCGCCCTCGCTTGCGTAGATACTGGCACCATCTAACGCTAACGTTGTCAGGTAGTCTGTCAGCCCATGGTCGTCTTTAATGTAGCGCTCTTGTTTGCCTTTTTTCACTTTGTACAGCGGCGGCTGAGCAATATAAACGTAACCACGCTCAATGATTTCCGGCATTTGACGATAGAAGAAGGTCAACAGCAGTGTACGAATGTGCGAGCCGTCGACGTCCGCATCGGTCATGATAATAATGCGGTGATAACGCAGTTTTTCCGGGTCGTATTCGTCACGGCCGATACCACAGCCCAATGCAGTGATCAGTGTGGCAACTTCCTGCGAAGACAACATCTTATCGAAACGTGCCTTTTCAACATTCAGGATTTTACCTTTTAGTGGCAAAATAGCCTGATTCTTACGGTTACGGCCCTGCTTAGCCGATCCACCCGCTGAGTCACCCTCCACAATGTAGAGTTCAGATTCTGCCGGGTCACGTTCCTGACAGTCAGCAAGTTTACCAGGTAGACCTGCTAAGTCCATGGCGCCCTTACGACGTGTCATTTCACGCGCTTTACGTGCAGCTTCACGGGCACGTGCAGCATCAATGATTTTGCTTACAACTGTTTTAGCATCGCCTGGATTTTCTAGCAGATACTCTGTTAGCTTTTCAGCCATTGCTTGTTCAACCGCACCCTTCACTTCACTTGAAACGAGCTTGTCTTTAGTCTGAGAAGAGAATTTTGGATCTGGCACTTTAACACTCACTACAGCCGTTAAGCCTTCGCGCGCATCATCACCTGTCGCGTTACTTGCTGTTTTAGCTTTCTTGTTAAAGCCTTCTTTTTCCATGTAGTTGTTTAGCGTACGAGTCAGTGCACTACGGAAACCCGCTAAGTGTGTACCACCGTCACGCTGAGGAATGTTGTTAGTAAAACAGTAAATATTTTCTTGGAATCCATCATTCCACTGCATGGATACTTCAACACTAATGCCGTCTTCACGTTCTGAAGTGAAGTTGAATACATTTTGATGAACAGGCGTTTTTTTACGGTTCAGGTATTCAACGAACGCCTGAATACCACCTTCATATTTGAAATGGTCTTGCTTGTTCTCTTCACGCTCATCGCTCAGGATAATACTTACCCCTGAGTTCAGGAAAGACAGTTCACGCAGTCGTTTTGCCAAAATATCATAATGGAAGTTGGTATCAGAGAAAGTCTCCGCACTTGGCCAAAATCTCAGCTCTGTTCCCGTGCTCTCAGCTTCGCCAATTACACCCAGTGGCGCATCTGGTACACCCATAGTGTATTTCTGCTGATGCACTTTGCCATCACGGCGAATTGTTAGTTGTAGTTTTTCTGATAGTGCATTTACAACAGAAACACCTACACCGTGTAGGCCGCCTGATACTTTATAAGAATTGTCATCGAATTTACCACCAGCATGTAGCACGGTCATGATGACTTCTGCCGCAGACACCCCTTCTTCAGGGTGCAGTTCCGTTGGGATACCACGGCCATTGTCTCGAACTGACACAGAGCCATCAGTATGGATAGTAACGAAAATATCGTCACAGTGTCCTGCCAACGCCTCGTCAATAGAGTTGTCGACGACTTCGAAGACCATGTGATGTAGCCCAGTACCATCATCAGTGTCCCCGATATACATTCCCGGACGCTTCCTTACTGCATCCAATCCCTTCAGTACTTTAATACTCGATGAATCGTAATTATCAGACATGGTGTATTCCAATTATTTTGTTATTAAGCGGCCATGTTCCACGTGGAACATCTCAACATTTCGTTTCATGGGTTCCACAATGGCCTGGATACTTTCGGAGTTTATCGCAGTGATAAATAGCTGCGAATGACATTCTGCAAGTAAATGCGCGATGCTCAGCATCGTCTCCTGGCTCAACTCCGAAGGTAAATCGTCGATAAGCAATATGGATTGCTTCTCGGTCTCGGCCTCAATTAAATTATTCTGTGCGATTTTTAGCGCATAGAGTGTCAACTTTAACTGACCCCGAGACAGTATATTTTCAACGCCGTGACCATTAGCATAAAAATTAAAATCGGCTTTATGCGGCCCTTTAGTTGTATAGCCAAGCTTGCTATCCCGCTCCAGTTGGGCATTTAGCACCTCAGCTAGTTCCCCTTTCCAGCCTGCGTCATAACGCATTTCAAGGCCTTTAAAGATGGGGCTTATCACCCCTATCTTATCAAAAAAATGGCGCTCAAACCTACTTATATACGCCTTTCTGAACATATTTATTTGCTCAGCCAAACGAACAAATTCTCGGTCCCAAGTACGTATCTGAAGTTGGTACTGAGCAGGCTTAGTTTTCAGCAAAGCATTTCGTTGTTTAAGCACTTTGTTGAAGTCTTTCCAGACACTATAAAACTGATGTTCCACGTGGAACACCCCAAGGTCGAGAAACTTTCGTCGCTCTTTTGGTCCGCCAAAAAACAACTCGTAGCTCTCTGGTGTGATCACCTGAGTGGGCAGGATCTGCGCCAATTCAGCGATTTTTCGACTCGATTGCCCCTGGATCCTGAGCTGTGTTTCACCCTGTAAGTTTTTACTTATACCTATGGGGATAGATAAACTATGAAGTTGCTTTTTACCATGAACAATACATTTATCTTGCTCATGACGGATCATCAACTTATGTTTGTTCGTTCTAAATGAACGTCCATTAGAAAGGAAATAAATGGCTTCAAGCAGACTGGTTTTTCCACTGCCATTTTCGCCTAAAATGATATTGATTTGTTCGCTTGGTGAAAAAGAGAGGGCCTCAATATTGCGAAAATTATTGAGGCTAATTTGAGTTAAACTCATTTAAGAGCACACACTAATTTCTACAGGCGCATAGGCATAACGACATACATTGCAGTGTCGTCGCTCGCCCCTTCGATCAGGGCACTGCTATTGGTATCTGCTAATGTAAACTGCACATCTTCTGTTTTTAGTGTGTTAAGTACATCCAACAAATAGGAGACGTTAAAGCCAATTTCTAGGTCATCCCCCTGATATTCAACCTCAACAGTTTCCTCTGCTTGCTCCTGTTCCGGATTATTCGCACTGATCTTTAACATGCCATTCGACAGATTAAGACGTACTCCACGGAACTTTTCATTCGACAGAATAGAGACGCGCTGAAATGCACTGCGTAACCACTCTCGGTTTGCATTCACCAGCTTATCACCACCACGTGGTAGCACTCGGCGATAATCCGGGAAACGTCCATCCACTAACTTACTTGTCAAAGTAAACTCAGGATCTAAAATACGAATATGATTACTGCCAAACTGAATGGTGAGAGGCTCATCATCTGCTGGTAACAAACGCATGATCTCCTGCACACCCTTGCGTGGAATGATCAGTTGACGCTGTGTATTCAATGACGCACCTAATTGATGCTGGGCAATTGCTAGCCTGTGTCCATCGGTTGCAACTGTTTTAATCTCACTATTATCAACCTCAAAGGACATACCATTGAGGTAATAGCGCACGTCCTGATTGGCCATCGAAAAATGGGTCGCTTCTAATAACTGGCGCAGCTCAAGTCGGGTAATTTGAAACTCAACCTCGCCATCCCACTGTTCAAGATTTGGAAAGTCTTCGGCTGCTAAGGTCGTTAAAGAGAATCGACTTTGGCCACTGGTCAGTAATAACTGATGCTCCTGACTACTCAGTTGCAACAAAGATCCATCCGGGAGACTCTTACATATATCGAGTAACTTTTTCGCTGGCAACGTGATACTGGCATCTGCGACTTGCTCTTCCAGTGTCACGTTTGCAACCAACTCAATCTCTAAGTCTGTGCCTGTCATCGATAACACGCCATTTTTCACTTCGACCAGAACATTGGACAAAATCGGCAGTGTGTGTTTTCGCTCAATGGCACCCGAGACCTGCATCAAGGGTTTTAAAAACTGTTCTCTTGAAATCGTAATTTGCATACTAGGCCCTTAAGACGACAATGTACGGATCAGGTTTTGATAATCTTCTTTTACTTCGTGACTTTCGTCACGCAGTGCTTTTACTTTACGACACGCATGCAACACAGTGGTGTGGTCACGCCCGCCAAAAGCATCACCAATCTCAGGTAAACTGTGGTTAGTCAGTTCTTTAGACAACGCCATAGCGACTTGCCTGGGTCGGGCAACCGAGCGACTACGACGTTTTGATAGTAAATCTGAAACACGAATACGATAATACTCGGCCACTGTACGCTGAATATTGTCGATGGTTACCAGCTTATCTTGTAATGCCAGCAGGTCACGAAGTGCTTCTTTTACAAACTCGATGGAAATCGGCCGGCCTGTGAAGTTGGCATTGGCAATCACCCGGTTTAAAGCCCCTTCTAGCTCTCGGACGTTAGAGCGCAATTTCTTTGCAATAAAAAATGCCACTTCATGAGGCAAATTGATATTACTCTGTTGCGCTTTCTTCATCAGGATCGCAACACGCGTTTCCAGCTCAGGTGGCTCAATCGCAATCGTCAAACCCCAGCCAAATCGAGATTTAAGACGATCTTCAACGCCTTCAATTTCTTTCGGGTATCTGTCCGATGTCAAAATGATCTGCTGATTGCCTTCCAGCAATGCATTAAAAGTATGAAAGAATTCTTCCTGTGAACGCTCTTTATTTGCAAAAAACTGGATGTCATCGATCATCAGCGCATCAACACTGCGGTAATAACGCTTAAACTCTTCAATCGCATTGTTCTGCAATGCCTTAACCATGTCCTGAACGAAACGTTCAGAATGCATGTAGACTATCTTGGCATCTGGTTTTTTATCTATAATGCCATTACCCACCGCATGTAACAGATGGGTTTTACCTAAACCTGTTCCACCATAAATAAAGACTGGGTTAAAAGCAGAACCTGGATTATCGGCAACCTGAGTTGCAGCGGCCTTCGCAAGCTGATTCGACTTACCTTCAACAAAGTTATCAAAGGTATAGTTTTCTTTAATATTGGACTTCACCCCAGATTTGGGGGCAGGTTCTACTTTAGCCGAGCTGGGCTCGCCCGCCGATGAGGCAGCCGGCTTAGTCACAGTTCCAGTTTGCGCACTCTGGCTACTCTCGCTAGAGGCTGGTGCACTGTTAACAGCGCCAATAGGTTTACTACCTACATCAAATCGCAGCTCAGGCGCTTCATCGCCACAAATCTCTGTCAGTAGCTCACTGATGCGATTTAAATACTTTTCTCTCACCCAGTCCAAAACAAATCGATTTGGCGCATAGATGGTCAAGGTATCTTCGGTACTTTCTGCTTGTAGTGGTCGCACCCACATATTGAACTGCTGAGAAGGCAGCTCATCCTGCAAAACATATAAACAACTTTGCCAAACCGACAGATACAC